>JASJBV010000034.1 GCA_030066335.1 Gammaproteobacteria bacterium | reverse complement strand
AGCAACCTAAATATCTTTCTCTATCCCGGTGAACAGGACCTGATGCTGATGCAATACGACCAGGTCTACCGCAGCAACAACTTCAACAATGAAACCGCCAAGCAACTGTACTGGCGCAAGCAGCACAATCGCTGGCAAATCGTCTACGAGGGCACCCGCCCGCTGAACCAGGCTAACGCCCGCCTGGCCAGCAACTAAGCGCGCTGCTGACGGCCTCGAGCGGGGATTACCTGACCAGCCGCAGGCGCTTGACGATTTCATCCTCATCGATATCGTCGACGCTAAAGATCTTCAGATGACGCATCAATTTGCCCTTGCCTTCGAACAGGCTTAGTTCAGCGGCGGACAGGCCCTGGATCGCAAAGCCGATATTCACATGGTTTTTCAATCCCACGAGATAAAACTTATCCTGATACCAGGGTACGCCATTGTTGAAGCTTTCAACGATGTCCGGGAAGCTGTGGAGGATGATTTCCCTTAACCGCTGGCATATCTCCCGTTGCGGTGAAGGCAGCTTGTGCAGGTATTGTTCGACCTTGGCATCCATGGCAACCGGCTAACTCAGTTTCAAGTCCTGTCCCGGCTGAATTACATCTCCCTGAAGATTATTCAGCGCCCTGAGGTTGCTGACGGTGACGCCGTAGGTGTTGGCGATCTTCCACAGTGAATCGCCTGACTTGACCTTGTACACTTCCGGCAATAACAGCGGCGATGACTCCTGTTCGGCGATCTCGGCATCTTCATCCAGGTTGATCTTATACTCGACCAGAAAATCCGCTACATCGAAACAGGGACAGGCCTTGGGCGACGCGCCGGTCTGGCGAATCAGGTCGCGGTGACCCATGATCTTGACCTGGTCCGGGGTTTCATGCGACTTGAGGAAAGCCTTGATCAACCTGACCAGGGTCCGGAACTGTTTCTTGGTGAAGTTTTTCTCGGGTTGTCCCGCTGCATCCAGGCCACCGGCCAGGGTGACGCCAAAACTGCGTTTGTTCCAGCCGGCACCGCAGCCACCGACATGTGCCCCTTTTTGTTCCACCGGCCGGGTCGGAAAGCCATCATCGAACATCTGCAACTGGCCATCGCGGGTAATCACGGCATGATAACCACAGCCGCTCCAACCGCGTTTCTTGTGTAACCGGTCTACCCATTTGGCATCGATATTCTGCTGGCTGGTCTTGGTCGCGGTGCAATGCACGATGAAATGGTCATAGTGTGAAATGCGCGGATCGATCTGCTTGAAAATCGCCATGCTGCCTCCCTGTTTTCCACCTGTTAATTGTTGATGTTTAACTGTAACCTAGACACATCCTCAATGTCATAATAAATATCCCTATGATCGATATCCTCGTCGCAGACTTAGCCGACCCTGAACAGGGCAAGGCGTTGGTCAACCTGCTTGATCAATATGCCCGGCATCCCATGGGCGGTGGTCAGGAACTGTCTACATTTACCCGGATCAACCTGGCCGCGACCCTGAAGGAACGCAGCGATTGCACGGTGATCCTTGCCTTTGATGGTGATGAGGCCGTAGGCCTGTGCAATTGTTTTCAAGGCTTTTCCACCTTTGCCTGTAAACCAATCCTCAATATTCACGATATTTACGTGGCCGAGGATTTTCGTGGGCAGGGTATTGCCGGGCAAATGATGGCATTTGCCGAGCGGCTGGCACGGGAACAGGGTTGCTGTAAGGTCACGTTGGAAGTCCTGACCAAAAACCATGCGGCCAAGGCCGCTTACATGACCGCCGGCTATGCTCCCTACCAACTGGATGCCGAATTTGGCCAGGCCGAATTCTGGCAGAAAACCCTGGAATGACCGAGCATCATCCCGGTTAGACCACATCCCGGCGAGCCTTTATAATAGCCGGCCGATTCTACCCCTCACATCACTGGTATCTCATGTCTGCAATTGTTCTGGATGGAAAGGCCCTGGCCACGCAAATTGAACAGCAACTGGCCGAACGGGTCGCTGTGATCATGGAGCAAACCCAGGGCATTATCCCGATCCTGGCCACCATCCTGGTCGGCGATGATCCCGCGTCCGCCACCTATGTCAGGATGAAGGGCAACGCCTGTAACCGGGTCGGCATGGAATCGATCAGCATTACCCTGGATGCTGCTACCACCACCGAACAGCTGATGGCGGAAATCCAGCAACTTAACGACAATCCCGACGTGCATGGCATTCTGCTGCAACATCCGGTACCCGGGCAGATCAATGAACGCCTGTGCTTCGATTCGATCGCGCTGGCCAAGGATGTCGATGGCGTTACCTCACTCGGATTCGGTAAGATGGCGATGCAGGAGTTTGCCTATGGCTCGGCTACCCCGGCCGGTATTATCAATATCCTCGATGCCTATGATATCGATCCCAGTGGTAAACACGCGGTGGTGGTCGGGCGCAGCGCGATCCTGGGCAAACCGATGGCGATGATGTTATTGAACAAGAACGCGACGGTAACTGTGTGCCATTCGCGTACCCAGGATCTGCCCGCCTACGTGCGCCAGGCCGATATCATCGTCGGCGCCGTCGGCAAGCCGGAATTGATTCGCGGTGAATGGATCAAGGATGGCGCGGTGGTCATCGATGCCGGTTACCACCCCGGCGGGATCGGTGATATCGAGCTGGAGGCGATCAAGGACCGTTGTTATGCCTATACCCCGGTACCGGGCGGGGTCGGCCCGATGACGATTGCCACCCTGATCACGCAGACGGTGGATGCCGCCGAAAGACATTATGAAATATATTAGAATATTCTAATATTTGATTAATGCAACGTTTTTGGATATACTTCTGTCTAATTCAGGCATAAAATTTTTTAAACCGGCCACCTTCGGGTTACCGGTTTTATAACCGGAGACGTTTACATGTTTCAGTCCAAATCCGTATTATTGGCCGGCCTCGTAGCCCTGCTCACCGCCAGCCAACCGGCATTGGCCCAGTATTATTCGTCGTATGACGACTACTACGGATATGGCAACAGCTATTATCCCCAGGCCGATTACTCTCAGTCCTACTATCCACAGACCGATTACTCATCATCCTACTACCCGCAGCAGGAATACAACTACGGTGGTTATGATGCCTACGGTTACGATAATTCCGGGTATAGCAACCAAAGTTATGATTATTCTGGATACTACCCCGACCCCGCTTACTACAGTAATTACTATTCTGCGCCGGATTATGGCTCCACCAATTACAGCTACTCATCCTATCGTGAGCCTTACTACGAACGTCCTTACCTGCCGCCCTACAAGAAACGCAAAGGTTACCGTAATTTCGGCGAGGAATTCTGGCCGGGCGATGGCGACACCATCTACCAGGATATCTTCCCGATTCATGGCCCGTGGGATCGTGGCTGGGGCAGAGCCGCGTGGAATCGCGATTACGAGAACCTGTGGGACGAAAGTGGTGGCGGACCGGAAAAATGGTTCGACATTGACGATCCGCAGGAAGGCCTGGCCTGGATGTGGGAAGACTTCCTCTACACCCCGAATGCACTGGGTAAGATGCCCGGTGGCTGGGAAGCGCCGAGCTTCGTCGTCCCCAACCCGGTTGACGTCGGCGATGAGCTGAAAAATGCCGGTGGCGATTTCCCGGGCGAGGTTAAAGACTTCGGTGACGGCTTTACCTTCGGCGACCGCACCATCTGGGGAACCAAACCTACAGGCAAAGGCGGTTCCTTCGGCATGGGTGACGATGACGAAGACGATGGTATCAATATCGAACCCAAGATCCGCCGCTAATCTCATCTTTGCTGCAGGGCCGCTCAGGTCCTGCAGCCATTGCTACATCCATATCACCGTATGATCAATCAGCTCGATTCCTCGCCGATCAGGCGGGTCGAGGTTTTTAGCAAAGCCCAACGCATCACCCACTGGCTGATCACCATCGGCATTGCGTTCGAACTGGTCAGCGCCTGGCTGATCCAGCATGCCGCGGTCGATGTCCTGGCCTGGATCGATTACCACGTGATGGTCGGTCAGGCCCTGTTGCTACCCATCCTGTTTCGCATCTACCTGTTGTTTCGCCCGGGCTCCGGTCACTGGCGACTGCTGATTCCGACCCGGGAACAGCGCCATATCCTGCGCCAGACAGTGAAATTCTATGCCTCGCTGGGACGCCTGCCCTGCCCCGACTGGTATGCCTATAATCCGTTATGGCAACCGGTTTACCTGCTGATGATCCCGATCATGCTGTTGGCAACGCTGAGCGGATTTGGCTACGGCAACAACCTGGCGTTGGCCGGCATCAGCATCAATGGTATACACGCGCTGTTGGCCCAGGTCATCCTGTATTTCAGCCTGCTGCATATCGTCTTCGTGTTCATTCACGATGCCAGGGGCAACGGGGCGCAGATCTCGGCGATGGTTAATGGCTTCAAGTATTTCCATATCAAGCAGGCGAATCAGCCGGGTGAGCCTAACTCGGTAGCGGTGGATAGTATCCTCAATAAACCGCCACGTTGAATGGCTGATTATTCCCAGCGGAACAACCAGGCAGAACTCAACAGCAGTAACAGGGTCAAGCCGCTGAGCAGACCGATTTCCATCGCCACCCCGGCAATACCGGCGCCATCGATCATGATCCGCCGTGCCGCATCCACCAGGTAAGTCAGCGGGAACAACTGGGACAGGAACTGCGCCAGCTCATGGGTGCCTTCCATCGAAAACCAGACCCCGGAAAAGATCATCATCGGCCAGGTAACGAGATTCAACAGGCCATCGGCGAGTTCTTCCGAGCGGATGCGGGTAGCGACGATCAGGCCCATGCTGGTAAGACAGGCGGCGCCACTAAAAAATACCAGGAACAGCGCCAGGTAAGAGCCGCGCATCGGAAAGTCGACGACCAGGTTGGCACCGATATACACCATCAGCGTTACCACGGTGATGATGATCAGGCGCGCCAGTACCTGCGCGGTTAGGAACTCCAGCGGGGTCAGCGGCGTTGCCTGCAGCCTGCGCAACACCCCGTTCTTGCGATAGCGCACCACGACCCAGCCCACCCCCCATAGGCAGGAAAACATCATGTTCATCGCCAGCACCCCGGGCATCACCCAGTCCACATAGCGGATATCCCGCCCGCTAACCAGCTCGCGCTGCAGGTCGCTCCTGGAATCGACCAGGGATTCCCTGAGCAATTTTTCCAGCACGTAGCCATTCGATGAATGTTCGTTGATCCAGTACCTGGGTTCGCTGGAAAGCTGCAACAGCATATCGAACTGATGCCGCTGCACCTTGATGATTGCCTGCTGTAGATCATCCACCTCGATGAAGTTGATGTACTCGGTAGCAAGAAAACGGCTGTCGGCCCGGGCTGCCTCTTCGCTGGCATACACCGCTACCTTGAACATATCTTCCGGCTCACCGCTGAAGATGAAGGCAAAACCGATGATCATCAGCACCGGCATGATCAGGTTCCACGACCAGGACGCGGTATCGCGGTAAAACTCGCGAAAGCGTGCCTGCATAACCGCAATCATTCGTTTGCTTTGCATCTTGTCAGGTCCGTAGGGCGTGCCCGGTCAGTTTCAGAAACAGGTCTTCCAGCGTCGGCGCGCTGATCTGGCAATCGCCGAGGCCGAAGCCGAGATTTTCCAGGCGCTGGATCGATTGCGGTACATCGTCGGTGAACAACTCGTAATGCCCATCCACCAGCTGGATATCCTGCGGTAGCCGTTCCGGATTGGTCACCGCCGCTTGTGGCAGGCGGATCACCGTTGGCGCAAAATGCTGGCGCAACAAGGCATCGGGCTTGCCCTCGATAATGATACGACCCCGGTCGACGATCGCGATCTGGTCACATAACCGATAAGCCTCTTCCATGTAATGGGTGGTCAGCAGAATGGTCTTGCCGGCCTGCTTGATGCCCTCGATCAATGACCAGAAATTTCGCCGCGACTGCGGATCCAGCCCGGTCGTGGGCTCATCCAGGAACACCAACTGCGGATCATTGACCAGGGCGATTGCCAGCAGCAGGCGCTGCCTCTGTCCACCCGATAACTTGCGGGTATCACGATCGATAAACTCGCGCAGATGACACAGCTCGATCAGTTCATCCAGGTCTGTAGTTGCCTCGTACAGCGCGGCGAACATTGCCAGGGCCTCGGCCACGGTCTGAAAATCCTGCAATGACGTGGTTTGAAACTGGATGCCGATAACCTCACGGAAGTTGTCATCAACCGCCCGGCCCTGGTACCAGACCTCGCCCGCATCTGCCCGGGTAATGCCCTCGAGAATTTCCATGGTCGTGGTCTTGCCGGCGCCATTGGGCCCAAGCAGTCCATAACAACTGCCGGTTGCCACCTTGAAGCCGATATCATCGACGGCCCTGACCCCGGGAAAGGTTTTAACCAGGTTTCTTGCTTCGAGGATGTAATCCATGGCTTCGCGGTGCAGGTCCAGACAGATGGCAGCGGGTTAACAACGGCGTACAGCATACTCTGTTTTGGCATGGCGCCATAGCGCCGGTTTTGCTTCTACCTGCGTGCAGGCATAAACTGACGGTATGACCATGGCATTTCAGATATGAGCACCCGCATCGGGCTGATTGGCGATGTGCATGCCAGTCCCCAGGCATTGCAACAGGCGCTGGAACTGTTCACCCGGGAACAGGTGGATGATATCTACTGCACCGGTGACATAGCCGGATATTTCGAGACCCTGGCGCCGACCATCGCATTGTTGCAACAATACCATTGCCAAACTATCATCGGTAACCACGATCAAGCCTGGTTGGAGCAGCATGCCGGTGCCAGGGATAGCGATGATTACAGCTATCTGAGTAACCTGCCGCCGACCATGCAATTCAATGTCGAGGGCAAGTCCCTGTTCATGGTGCATGCCCATCCACCCGCCTCCCAGCATGGTGGCATCAAGCTGCTGGATGTGAATGGCGATCCGATTCCGGCAAGACTGGAGGAGTGGCGGCAAAGATTGCAGGACTTTCCCCATGACATCCTGATCGTGGGTCATACCCACCAGGTGTATGCCGAACAGCTGGGCAAAGTATTCGTGATCAATCCCGGCAGTTCCCAGTTCAATCACAGTTGCATGATCCTCGAGCTGCCCGCGATGACGGTGCAGACCTTTGCACTGGAAAACCAGGATATCCTCAAATGCTGGAATTTCAGCATGTTATTCAGCGGCAGGCAGGCCTACCCTACCGAGAAACAAGTCGGCCATGATTAAACTCAGTAAAAGCCTGGCGGCATGGAATACGACAGTATTCGCCGATACCTTCAAACGCGAGGTGGGGCAACTGTCACTGGACCAGTTACCCCTGCAGCAGGCGTTAACCAGCGGTAGTGTCGCCAGCAAGGAAAATCTGCAGATCAGCATCAACCGGTCTGTCCAACAGGCCGACAAGCTCATCGTTGACGCCGGGATCTTTTATTCCGGCATCATCGCCGGCTGTAACTGTGCGGATTACCCGACGCCGACTGATTTGCATAACGAGTACTGCGAACTGCGTTTTGCGATCGATTTAGCCTCGGCTGACACCGTGATCACTATCTGCGGCTGAGCCTTTCCCGCCCTGGTTCCAGCCACCGCATCACGCCGTGCAAGCCGGGCGACAGCATTTAATCCAGATCAATTTACCCTCCAATTCGAGTAAAACCGGCGATTGATGGCTTGTTTAGCCCGAATCGATCCAACATAATGGATTTGTACAATATCGATTAAAAAAAGGAGGAGAGGTCATGAGAAGGTTATATTTTCTGGTTCCCAGCGTGGAGAGCGCCCGAACCATCAATAATGAATTATTACTGGCCAGGGTCAATGAAGATCATATTCATGTCCTTGCCAGAGAAGGCACGGAGATGGAAGACCTGCCAGAGGCCACCCTGGCGCAGAAAAGCGATGTGATACCTGCACTGGAACGTGGGATTGCGGTTGGCGGTGTCGGTGGTATTCTGGCCGGGATCGTCGCGGTCACTTTCCCACCCGCCGGGCTGGCGCTGGGCGGGGGCGCGATCCTCGCTACCGGTATTGCCGGTGTGGGCCTGGGCTCATTTGTATCAACCATGATTGGTGTCGACGTACCCAACTCGCAGATCAAACAGTTTCAGGATGCGATTGAAGCGGGCCAGCTGTTGATGATGGTTGATGTGCCCAAAGCGCGGGTCGAGGAGATCGATGAACTGGTCAAGCAGCATCATCCCGAGGCGGAAATCGAGGGCACCGAACCGACCCTGCCGGTTTTCCCCTGACCGACTTTTTGGAAGCAGACCACGTAACCCTGACCCATCAGGGTTACGCGGTCGATGTTTTGCGGGTTTTATCCTGCCGCTAAACCTGCCTGATAGCTGAATAGACCATTAGGCCTCTCGCCTACCGTCTGCTGGATGATCTTCATCCCTTCGTGGATTGATGCAATCTGAAACTTGCTGATGCAACATTGATTCAATTGCACCATATGCTTTTTGACCAGCAGCTCAAATTCCCGGATGGATATGGTTTTGCCCGTTGGCCTGATGTCGACACTATTGCGTTGTTCATCAAACACCAGTTCAAAAATCTTACCCTGGCAATCGATGACTTCATCACCTTCCGCGTATGAATGAAAATACAGGTCCGAGTCTGATTTCCAATCGTTTTCGTCATTGATGAAACTCAGTTCATCATCCCCATTGAAGCTTATTATTAAAGGCCAGTAAATCATATCTAGTAACGCCAAGTCAGGTGGTAATTCAGGTGAAAATCAGGCAGATAATGCTGCACGAGAGCCGGATGCGGTCAACCGGGCAACAAGCCAATAGTCATATCAACTTATGATGAGGATTGGACCGCCTGTCTCGAGGAAAGTTACGCCGGGGCCGGGGCCAATTTCAGCGAGGCTTTACGCAGGAAAAACTCCACCGGCACAAACGCGAAAGGAACGATCGAGGCCAGAAACAACGGCAGCCAGATTTTTAACGACCAATTCTGCTGGTTGCAGACCAGTAGTGACGACACCAGGTAAAGCAGGAACAACACCCCATGCGCCATACCTATCGGGAAAACATATTCGCGGCTTATCGCACCCAGGGTCACACTCAGAATAACCAGGAATGACAGGCCTTCGACAATACTTAAAGCTCGAAAAAATCTTAACATTTCAATAACCTCCAACTACCTTTTGCGGAACTGCACGCAGGTTTATTATCCCTCTAGTTTAGTTGCTAATGACTAAATATCTATCAAACTCGGCCCAGGCATTTATAGAACTATTTAACATTGACCTGCTGCGATCCTGTGCAGTAAGGCTATTCGGCTGGATTATCCCTGATCGTGGGTGGCACAGCTGCCTTTGAACTCGTCCGGCACATTTTCGGGGCAGACCCCACACTGCTCGTTACCGGGCACCGCGAAGTCGATTTTACGCGGATAGGGTAAATCGAGATTATCCATAATATCGATGAATTCCTGCTTGCTCCTGCCGCCACCCAGACGTGGATTGCGCTGCTTTTCCTGGGCCACCGTGGTGATAAAACGCCCCTCATAATCATGCCCGGGATAAACCAGGGTTTCGTCCGGTAACGAGAAGATCTTGTTATGGATGCTGTTATACAGGGCTGCCGCATCACCGGATTGAAAATCAGTGCGGCCGCAGGCTTCGATCAGCAGGGCATCGCCGGTGAACAATAACTTCACCACCGGCGTATCGATCAGATAGGCGTGGTGGTGATCGGTATGCCCCGGGGTGAACAATGGATTGAGTTGGATATTACCCAGCTTGAAAGGAACACCCTCGGTGATGCCGATATCGATGCAGGAGGCCTGCACCATCGCAGGATAAGCAATCTGGCAGCCGGTCTTGGCTTTTAGCAACCTCGCGCCGGTCAGATGATCGGCATGGACATGGGTTTCCAGGGTAGCGGTCAGCTTCAGGTTGAGATCTTTCAACAGCTGTAGATCACGTTCGACGGTCTCACGCACCGGATCGATCAAGATGGCTTCTGCCGAATCCGGGTCAGCAACCAGGTAGGTGAAGGTGGATGAGTCTGTTTCAAATAATTGTCTGAATATCATGGGTATCCCGGGGTTTGTTGCGATGGGCATCTTTGCCTGCTAGATGAGAGTACTGATAAAAAATGACAAGCTTGTTGCCTGGGCGTTCAATCCACTGATTCGGGTATCGAGTCCTGGTTGCGGATTTCCTTGACCAGACGATACAGGCACAGTTGATTGTGACTCATGATCGCCATGGCCAGGATGCCGAGCATGCCCGTGATCGACATGAAACAACCGATGGCAATGATACCGCTAGTGTTGGCCACACCCATAATAGAGGTACCCAACACAACGACAAACATCAGTGGCCAGGCTATGCGCCAGTATTCGGATTTCAGTTGTTCCACCCGCAGCGGGATATCGTCGATATCGTCATTGACGATCTGGTACCATTTATCTTTAACCATGTTAACCCTCTTATCGTTGGTGTCAGCTAGCCGGCAGCAGTGCTGGCACGATACGCAATAATCTTTTCCACCCAGCCAGACTCTGGATCAGCTACCGGCATCGTGACGACCCCGGCCGAAACGCAGGTGGAACGTCAGCATCAAACCAATGAACACCGAGCCGATGATCCAGTAGGTTGAATAGGCCGACACCGCAGCGCCGGTTTGAATCTGTTGCCAGTGGTTGGCTTGTTCAAGCACGTAGACGGTTACCAGACCACAGACCCCCGCAAGCGCGATGACGATCTGGGTGGACGCATAACATGAGAATCTGCGACTCAGCCATAGCAGCAAGCCGCTAACATTGGGTATCACAAACAGCGCCACCACCAGCAAACCAGTGCTCAGATCACGCACCGCGGTCAGCAGGCCTGCGACCAGTATCCACAGGGTGGCACCGACCTGGCCGCCAAACCATCCACCCGCATTCCACTGCATTGCTTATCTCCTCTGGATCTAGTTACTTATATTTATAGTCTTTTATCCGGCTCATGATCGGATATCCGGAACCCTTGAGGATAATTCCCAGCAATATCTCGACCGCCAATCGGGCTATGATTCAATCGCTATCAGATTAAACTGAAGTACGAAAGCACCGACTTGCTATGGGCCACACCGACAATATACGAATAGGCCACCAGGCCACCGGTCAAGCCCAGCCAGCGGCGGCGTGAGCTGCGACCCCAGCGAATCATCAGCAGGCCAAACCCGATATACACCAATAACACCAGGATCTTTGCCGATAACCACATATGAATGAATGGCGAAATAGACCAGAGATAAGCCATGAGCAGGCCGCTAACCAGTAAACAGGTATCTATCACATGCGGTAATATCCGGGTTAAACGATGTCGGCTTAGGCTACTTTGCATGATCACCAGCACCCCGCGCAACAGGAAGCCGAGGCCCGTGGTGTAGGCACAGAAAATATGGATTTCTTTTACAAACTGCATCTTTTTTTATCCGGTTAACCCGGTCGTACCAACGATAAATCTGGCGCTAGCTTAACCCCGATCGATGGATGCTGCCTAGCCTGGTTAATCTGATTGAGAGTTGCTGAGGCATGCCGGCTAACGAACGCGCGTCGATTTGGTATGATAGCGCTTTATAAAAAACCGGCCTTTGCACACAAAGACTGACCTAATCACCACGCGTGGAGAATACATATGAATATCGGTTTTATCGGTTTGGGCGTGATGGGGCGTCCGATGGCGGCTCATCTGATCAAGGCCGGTCACAGCCTGGCCAGTTGCATCAATGTATCGGATATCGACCCCGACCTGATCGCCGCGGGTTTACACATCAGCGAGTCACCCGCACAGGTAGCGGCTCAATCCGAGGTCATCATTACCATGTTGCCGGACACCGCGGACGTGGAAAAGGTATTGCTGGCCGATAACGGGGTGTTGAGCGCGATTGACCCGGGCAAGGTCATCGTCGATATGAGTTCGATCTCACCCAGCGAGACCCGGCGCTTCGCGGCCGTCGCCAATGAACAGGGTTGTGAATACCTGGATGCACCGGTATCCGGCGGCCAGGTCGGCGCCGAATCAGGTAAGCTGACGATCATGGTAGGCGGCGACCCCAAGACCTTCGACCAGGTACGGCCATTGTTCGAAATCATGGGCAGCAACATTACCCTGGTCGGTGATGTCGGCAGTGGCCAGATCTGCAAGGTCGCCAACCAGATCATCGTCGCCCTCAATATCGAGGCGGTCGCCGAGGCGCTGGTGTTTGCGTCCAAGGCCGGGGCCAACCCGGCGCGCGTGCGCGAAGCGCTGATGGGTGGCTTTGCTGCATCGCGGGTGCTGGAAGCACATGGCGAGAAAATGATCCAGCGCAAATTCGAACCCGGCTTCCGCATCGACCTGCATCGCAAGGACCTCAACCTGGCGTTGAATGCCGCCCGCGAGCTCGGCCTCGGCCTGCCCAACACCGCCAGCGCAATGCAGTTGTTCAACAGTATCGCGGCGCAGGAAAATGGGGGCAGCCTCGACCACTCGGCGATGATCCTGGCCCTGGAATCTCTGGCCGGTCACGATATCGGGTAAAAAAATCAGGCGAGCTAACTGATATCAGCCATTAGTTGGCGAATGCGGTTTTCCGATACCGGCATCCGTGGCTTCATCGGCTGGGCAAAACAGCTGATACGAAATTCCTCGATCATCCAGCGCAACTGCTGAAGCGCGTTGAGATCCTGAGCCTGCTCACTCAATTGCAGGTACTGCTGCCACAGTTCCGTGATCAAGGGCAGTGCGCGTTCGGCTGGAGCAAGATTGTGTTCGCTCTTGTCGATGCGTTTCGACATGGCCTGCAGGTAAACCGGCAGCCGCGCCAGGTACTGTGGCGCAGTGTCTCGGACGAAGCCCGCATACACCAGGTACTCGATCTGCTGCCAGCAATCATCTAGGTGCGCTGCAGGCAGCTGCGCCTGCTGCAGGTGTTCCCGCAGCTGCCGATACAGGACGAGAATCCTGTGCACCAGTTCGGCAACCTGGTTGGCTGTCGTGACAAACCCGGATTTGTGCTGATCGATCAACTGCTCGAATTGGGCGCGATCATGCGGGTGTTCAGCGGACAAAAAACAATCGAAAATACTGGCCATTAAAATATCTTCGACCAGTTCCTGTTTGCTGCCCATCGCCACATACATCAGGGCTGACTGGTCGATATCGGGCAGGTTTTTGCGCAGATACTTGATGCTGTCCCTGAGCTGAAAACTGATCAGCCGCGCAATCCCGGTGGCATGATAAAACCCGGCATCCTGCGCGGTTTCGAACAACTCGATGGATACCGAGTCCTGGTAATCGACCAGTGCCGGAAACGCGGTGATGACACTACCGTTCTGCCTGACCTCGACCTGTTGCGGCAAGCTGGCAAAATCCCAGTCCATGATGCCATCACGACTGATCGACTGTTCGTGCTGGACCTGTTGCTCGAAAACCTCATTGGCGCGCCCGGCATAATCGGCCTTCAACCGCTCGAGCGAGCGGCCGCTGGCGACTACGGCCCCATTATCCATGATCTGGTAACGCATCCGGAAATGCGTATCGATCCTGTCTACCTGCCAGTCATCTTCATCCACCCGTACCCCGGTCATCCGCTGCAGCTGATTTGACAGTTGCGGGTACAGCGGTTGCCCCGGTTCGAGCACTTCGACACAGGCCCGGGCGTAATCGGGCACCGGGATGAAATTCTTGCGCTGGTTTTTCGGCAGGCTCTTGATCAAGGCCTGCACCTTCTCCTCCAGCAATCCCGGCACCAGCATATCGAAGTCGCGATCATCGAACTGGTTGAGTACCGCCAACGGGATTTCCACACTGACGCCATCGGCCTCATCGGCAGGATCAAACACATAGCTCAGCCGCAGTTTCTGGTTGTTGACCTCCAGGGTCTCCGGATAGGTCCGGGTATCCTCTGCATGTTCGGTCTTGAGCACATCCTGTTCGAACAGGGTCAGCTTGCCGATGGTTTCGCTATCCAGTTTTTTCGCCCAGGCCTCGAAACTCACCGCATCGACAATCGTCGCCGGCAGGCGCTGGTCATAAAACTCGTAAATCTGTTGTTCACCGATCAGCAGATCGCGGCGGCGTTCACGTTCTTCCTGGCCGCGGTAAAAATCGATCAGCTTGCGGTTGGCCTTGATAAAGTTGACATGGGTTTGATAGCGCCCCTCGACCAATGCCTCGCGGATGAAGATCTGGCGTGATACCACCGGATCGATACTGGCGAAATTGACCTTGCGTCCACCCTCGACCAACAATCCGTACAACCGGGTATTGCGGTAGGCGCCGACCCGTCCCTGTTTCTGTTGCCAGTGCGGCTCATAGTATTCGTACTGGTGCAGGTGTTGGAGGTCGTGCATGACCCATTGCGGATTCATCAACGATACCGTGTGGGCATACAGGCGGGTGGTTTCGATCAGGGAGAAAGCCATGATCCACTTCGGGGTTTTTTTACCCAGGGTGGAACCGGGGAATATCATGGTTTCGCGACCGCGCGTGCTTTTATAGCTTACATCCTGGTCGAGGTTGGCAATATGGCTGGGGATGCCGCTCAGAATCGCGCGATGGACCAGTTCACTGTCTGCCTCGCCCCGGTTGAAACTGAGTTTGAGCTCTCGCGCCAGCTCCTGCAATTGTTTATGGATATCCTGCCACTCCCTGATTCGCAACCAGGACAGGTACTGCTTCTTGCACCAACGTGCGAACTGGCTACGACTCAGCTCCTTTTTTTGCTGGTTGAGTTCTTGCCACAGGTTAAGCCAGCCGATGAAGTCCGATTTATCATCCTGCCACAGCCTGAATTTCTGCTGCGCGGCCTGGCGATTATCCTGCGACAGGTCGCGCGGGTCCTGCACCGATAATACCGCGACGATGACCATGGCTTCCTTGAGGCAGCCCAGGTCACTGGCCCGCAGCAGCATCCGCGCCAGCCTTGGATCTGTCGGCAAGCGCGCGATCTGTTTACCCAGTCGCGTGACCCGATCATCCGCGGTCACCGCCTGCAATTCATCGAGCAGGCGATAGCCATCGTTGATCAGACGTGAATCCGGTGCTTCGATGAAGTCGAACTCGCGGATATGGCCGACCCGCAGGTTGTCCATCTGCAGGATCACCGAGGCCAGGTTGGTACGCAGGATTTCCGGTTCGGTGAACTCGTCACGGTTGCTGAAATCCTCTTCATCGTAAAGGCGGATGCAAATCCCGGCCGCGACCCGCCCGCAACGCCCGGCGCGCTGGTTAGCCGAGGCCTGCGATATCTTCTCGATCGGCAGGCGCTGGACCTTGGCCCGCCAGGAGTAGCGCGAAATACGGGCCAGCCCGGTATCGATCACGTAATGGATCCCGGGCACCGTCAACGAGGTTTCCGCAACATTGGTGGAGAGGATGATCTTGCGCTGACGCGAGGGTTTGAAAATCCGTTGTTGCTGCTCGTTGCTCAGACGCGCATATAACGGCAACACATCGTATTGATGGAAGCGCTTGTTGATCCGGTCCGCGGCCTCGCGAATCTGTCTTTCCCCGGCCAAGAACACCAGGGTATCCTGCGCACCGAGCTTGAACAATTCCTCCAGCGCATCGATTACCGCCTGGGTCCGGTCACGATCCCTCTGCTCTTCGTCGAGAATCGGCCGGTATCTGATCTCGACCGGGTAGGTACGCCCCGATACCATGACCATCGGTGCATCGTCGAAATAGCGCGAGAAGCGCTCGGGATCGATGGTGGCGGAAGTAATAATCAGCTTCAGTTCCGGGCGTTTCGGCAACAGGGTCTTGATATACCCCAGCAGCAGGTCGATATTGAGACTACGTTCGTGGGCCTCGTCGATGATCAGGGTCTGGTATTGGTTGAGCCAGCGATCGTTCTGGATCTCGGCCAGCAGAATACCGTCGGTCATTAGCTTGACATAGGATTCAGGTCGCGTGGTATCGCTAAAACGCACCTTGTATCCCACCGCTTCACCGGGCCGGGTATTCAATTCCTCGGCAATCCGGTTGGTCACCGCGCGTGCCGCCAGGCGCCGCGGCTGGGTATGCCCGATCAGGCCCTGGTCCGCCAGCCCCAGTTCGATACAGATCTGCGGCAGCTGGGTGGTCTTACCGGAGCCGGTCTCACCGCAGACGATGACCACCTGGTTATCACGGATAACCTGTTTCAGTTCATCGCGCTTGGCATAGAACGGCAAGGCCTGGTTGAGCTTGACCCGTGGTCGCTGTTGCTGCCGCGACTCGACCTTGCGCACCGATTGTTCGATGGCCTGCGCGAGCTGCTGCCTGATCTGCGTCGATGATTTATCGCGTTGGGTTTGGCGCAGCAATTGCAGCAGCTGCGCACGATCAGCGCAGGCACAGTCCTGCAGGATCCGCTGGCGCAGTTTGCCCCGACTCATTGCGCCTTACCGGATTGATTGCACAGCCTGCAGCGACATGGCAAGCTATGCCGGGACGATAATCCCACTGCATAGACCAGCCGCCAGCGCCTTGAACCGGGTAACACAAAACTTCGATTATTCATTACGGGTATCCAAACGTGCACGCCACGTGCGCCTGGCGGTCAAACCCTTTGTCGGGCTGGAAGTGGTGATTCCCAAACGATTTCCGCAACATCAAATAGGGCGAATTCTACAACAACACGAAGACTGGATCATAAAACAGCTGCAACTGCATTCAACCAGTCTTGCCCCGCTGCAGTTGCCCACGCAGATCAGGCTGGAGCTGACCGGTCAGGACATTGCGCTGACCTATCAGCGCCAGCGCAAACCCCGGCTGGAGCAGATCGGGCATGGCTTGACCATCTATCACCAGGATCAGGACCAGGCGCTCGACTTATTGCGCCAGTGGCTCAGGCAACAGGCCCGGCAGCAACTGCTGCCTCGCCTGCATGCGC
>JASJBV010000033.1 GCA_030066335.1 Gammaproteobacteria bacterium | reverse complement strand
CAGGCCGCCAGTCTCAACGATATCCTGGCTCATACCGGGGTCACCAAGGGCGCGCTGTACCACCATTTCCCGAATAAAACCGAGTTGGGCTACGCGGTGGTGGATGAAGTCATTGCCGATCGTATTGTGCATAGCTTCATCCAACCCTTGACCGAGGCCGAGGACCCGATCCTGGCTCTAATCGCGATGATTGAGGAGAGCGGCAAGTCTTTTACCCTGAGCGACATCCAACTTGGCTGTCCGCTGGGTAACCTGGCCCAGGAGATGGCACCGATCGATGAAGGCTTCCGCCAGCGGCTCAACCAGATCTATGAGCGATGGCATGGTGCCATCGAGTCCGCGATGATCAAAGCGCAACAGGCCGGGCGTATCATTCCCGAGGTTGACGCGAAGCAGGTGGCGATGATGGTGGTGGCGACGATGGAGGGCTGTCTCGGCGCCGGCATGATCTCGCAGGATCTGGACAAACTAATGTGCTGTGGTGCCGGCTTGATCCAGTATCTGCAGTTGATCCAGGTCGATTAACAATAACTTGAAAGGATAGAGCTATGGTCAAGAACTACGCTGAATGGATTATCCGCCACAAATGGTTGGTGATATTAATCAGTCTGCTGGTGGTTGGCGCGTTGGGTTCAGGAGCCCGCCTGCTGACCTTCACCAATGACTACCGCGCTTTTTTCAGCAAGGAAAACCCGCAGTTGCTGGCATTCGAAAACCTGCAGGATACCTATGCGAAAAACGATAACGTGATGTTCATCCTGGTGCCCGAGGATGGCAACGTGTTCACCGAGCAAACCCTGCGCGCGATTGCCTGGCTGACCGAGGAGTCCTGGCAGACCCCGTTTTCGACCCGGGTGGATTCGATCACCAACTACCAGCACACTTATGCCGAGGGCGATGACCTGATCGTCGAGGACCTGGTATTCGCCGATGAAGAGTTATCCGCGGAGAGGTTGGCGCAGGTGCGCGAGATCGCGATCAATGAACCGCTGCTGGTCAATCGCCTGATCTCCCCCTCCGGTCATGTGACCGGGATCAATATCACGATCGAGTTGAAAGGCGAGGATCCCCAGGCGGAGAATCCGCAGGTGGTCGGATTCATCCGTGATCTCAGACAGGAGTTCAAGCAGAAGTTCCCCGGCATCGAGGTCAAGCTGACCGGCATCATCATGATGAACCGGGCTTTCCCTGAAGCCCAGCAATACGATATGCAGCACCTGGTGCCGTTCATGTTCCTGGCCTTCTTCGTCATGTTGTTTTTCTGGGTCAAGGGCTTAAGCGGCACCTTTGCCACCTTCCTCGTCATCATCTTCTCCAATATCGGCGCGCTCGGCATCGCTGGCTATATCGGTATCGCCCTGACCCCACCGTCGTTCTCATCGATCCTGATCATTCCGACCATGTCGATCGCGCACTCGGTGCATATCCTGATGAATTTCCTGATCGCGATTCATCACGGGGAGAGCAAACACGAGGCGATGGTCGACAGCCTGCGCATCAACATGCAGCCGGTATTCCTGACCACGGTCACCACCGGTATCGGTTTCCTCAGCCTGAATTTTTCCGATGCGCCACCGTTTCGCGACCTCGGCAACATCGTGGCGATGGGCGTGGTCATCGCCTGGCTGTTGAGTATCACCCTGTTGCCGGCGCTGATGATGATCCTGCCGGTCAAGGAGAAGGTCATCGAGACCCGTTCCAGCAAACTGATGGTGGCCCTGGCCGAGTTCGTCATCGCCCGGCGTAAGACGGTGCTGGTGGTGATGGGCTTAATCGTCATCATGCTGATCTCGTTTATCCCGCGCAACGAGCTCAATGATGAGTTCACAAAATATTTTGATACCGAGATCGAGTTTCGCCGTGATGCGGATTTTGCCTCGGACAACCTCAGCGGTTTGTACCTGGTCGATTATTCGTTGGAATCGGGTGAAACCGGTGGTGTCAGCAACCCGGATTTTCTGCAAAATGTAGAGGATTTCGCCAACTGGTTCCGCGACCAGCCGGAAGTCATCCATGTTAATGTGTTGACCGACATCTTCAAGCGCCTGAACCGCAACATGCATGCGGATGACGACAGCATGTACAGCCTGCCGGAGCAGCGTGACCTGGCGGCGCAATACCTGCTGCTGTACGAGATGTCGCTGCCCTATGGCCTGGACCTGAACAACCAGATCAACGTCGACAAGTCGTCCACCCGGATGACCGTGATGCTGTACAACATGTCGACCTCGAAGGTGCTGGCGCTGGAAGACCGTGCCCAACAATGGCTGCGCGATAACGCGCCGGCATCGATGCATAACGAGGGCGCCAGTCCAACCATCATGTTCAGTCATATCGGTTATCGTAATATCCGCGCGATGTTACTGGGTACCACCATCGCGCTGGTGCTGATCTCGATGATCCTGATCTTCGCGCTACGTTCCTGGCGCATCGGCCTGATTAGCCTGATACCGAACCTGGTGCCGGCGGGGATGGCCTTCGGCTTGTGGGGCATGGCCGTGGGCCAGGTGGGACTGGCGCTGTCGGTGGTGACCGGGATGACCCTGGGTATCGTCGTCGACGATACGGTGCATTTTCTCAGCAAGTACCTGCGTGCGCGCCGCGAGAAAGGGTTGGATGCGCAGGATGCCACGCGCTATGCCTTCCGTACCGTCGGCCTGGCGCTGGTGGCGACGTCGATCGTGCTGGCCTTTGGCTTCATGATATTGACCCAGTCCGCGTTTACCCTGAATTCGGATATGGGATTGATGACGGCAACCACGATTATGTTTGCCATTATCGCTGATTTCACATTACTGCCGGCGCTATTAATGGCGCTGGACAAGAAGGAGAGAAAACATGAATAAACGATTGGTGCTTGCGATATTGTTAGGCCTGCCGATGCTGGCGCAGGCGCAAACCCCGGAGGAAAAGGGTTTGCAGATCGCCAAGGATGCGGATGCCTTTGACAGTGGTTTCGTCGATTTCACCGCGGACATGGTCATGACCCTGAAAAACAAGAAGGGCCAGACTTCCAGTCGCCAGATCCGGATCCGTACCCTGGAGGTGCAGGGCGATGGCGATAAGAGCCTGTCGATCTTCGATGAACCGGCGGACGTCAAGGGCACCGCGATGCTGACCTATTCGCATGGACTAGAGCCGGATGATCAATGGCTGTACCTGCCGGCGATCAAACGGGTCAAGCGTATCAGTTCGCGTAATAAGTCTGGCCCCTTTATGGGTAGTGAGTTCGCGTTCGAGGACCTGGGTTCGCAGGAAGTGGAGAAATACACCTATAAGTGGCTGCGCGATGAGCCCTGCGGCGAATTCGAGTGTTACCTGATCGAACGGGTACCGGCCTATAAGTTTTCCGGTTACAAGCGCCAGCTGGTGTGGATGGACAAGGAAGCCTACCGGCTGATGCGGGTCGAATACTTCGATCGCAAGAATGAGCCGCTGAAAACCCTGGTCGCTACCGATTACCAGCAGTATCTCGACCGTTACTGGCGGGCCGGCAAGATGGAGATGACCAATCACCAGAATGGCAAGTCGACCACGCTGGACTGGAACAACTACCAGTTCAAGACCGGATTGACCGACAACGATTTCAAGTCACAGACCCTGAAGCGCGCGCGTTAACCGATTATGCGAACTTTACTGCCATGGTTGTTGGTTGCTGCCGTTTCTACGGTGCAAGCGGTCGAGTTTTCCGGCAATGTGGCGACGGAATTGCTGTTGTTCACCGAGACCGAGAGGATTGCCGAGCAGTTCGACGAGAACCTGACCATCTCGTTCCAACCCAAGTTGTCTCGCAGCTGGAATAACCGCAACGATGAAATAGTCGTCGAGCTGTTCATGCGCCTGGACAGGAGAGATGACAACCGTAATCATGCCGATGTCCGTGAGCTAAAATGGCTGCATGTCGACGCCAACCAGGAATGGCGGGTCGGCATCGATAGCGTGTTCTGGGGGGTGACCGAGTCCCAACACCTGGTGGATGTAATCAATAGCATCGATCAGGTCGAAGGCATCGATGGCGAGGACAAGCTGGGCCAGCCGATGATCCATTACACCAATATCCAGGATTATGGTGTCTTCCATGTGTTTATCTTAACCGGCTTTCGTGAGCCGACCTTCCATTCACCTGAGGGTCGCCTGCGGTTACCGTTAGCCGTCGATGAAGACCAGGCGCAGTTCGAGTCCTCCGATGAAGAGGAGCACATCGATTATGCCCTGCGCTATGCCCACTATATCGGTGATACCGAGTTCGGCCTGTCGTTATTCGATGGCACCAGCCGCGATCCGGAATTCAGTCAGGGCCTGGACGATGATAATCAACCGGTGTTGATTCCATTTTATCCACAGATGACCCAGTTTGGCCTCGACCTGCAGTCGATCATCGGAGACTGGATGTGGAAACTGGAGCTGATTCATCGTGACCAGGACTCTGGATCCTTTACTGCGACGACGACCGGTTTTGAATATACCTTCTATGGCATTCTCGAGTCCGCGGTGGATCTCGGTACCCTGCTGGAGTATTCCTACGAGGACCGGGATGAGAATGCCGGGGTATTCGACAATGACTTGTTCGCCGGTTTGCGCTTTGCCTTCAACGATGTGCAAAGCAGTGAAATCCTCGCCGGCATGATCGTCGATACCGACAACCAGAGCCGGACGTTTCGGGTGGAAGCCAACCGCCGTCTCGGCGACAGCTGGAAGCTGACCGGTGAACTACAGTTTTTCAGCAACATCGATGCAGACGATCCACTGTCTGCCTATGCCCAGGATGATTTCATCCTGCTGGAGTTGGCGCGTTATTTTTAACGCCTGGTTTCGACAAAAGCCGTTCAAGCGGAATATCAATTATCCGGCGAAGTCGAGAAAGGGCACGATGGTCAGATAGAGAATTAGCAGAATAACAGCCAGGGTAATAACAAACTGAACAGGCCGGTTTACGAGGCGCTGAATGAAGGTTTCATACTCCCCGGTTTTGATTTTCTGCTGGGTTTCGAGTCTGATGCGCTGACTTCTCTCGCGCTGGTATATGTCGATCAGTTTTTTTGCCTCGGCGTATTGAGTCTCATCGTTTAACCATAGCGCGTGGACCGAGATTCCCCAGTTGCCGGCCGGTGACTCGTAAAAATCCATGTTATTGTCGGTCAACAGGTTTTTGACTTCTTCGGCTTCGTCATCAGACACGGAGTTCAGTTTGAAAATAATTTTAGCCATTGTTCAATGTTGTTCCACTAGCTAGGTTCAGGCTGCCTGGCAGTCAGGCCAGCTATCCGCTGTCACCATCATCCTAAACTGTTCAATCGGCCGCTTCGTTAAGTTATCACCTACCGCAGAAATCATGATCGAGGTATCGCTCTGGGCGAAGTGCTGGCGTAGAAAAGCCGCAAATTCTAGCGGTTTATAGCTGTCGCCTACAAGTGGACCAAGCTGGCTGATCCAGCCCAGCCTGGGTAATGGATACCAGCGCTCTGCCCGTTCAAGTAAGGGAATAACCTTTGATACGGGAGACCACTGGCCGGTTTGCAGGCCAGGATTGAGTAAGTCAGGCAGGCGTGGATCCTGATTCGATCGTTCATCATGTAACAGGTATCCGCGCAGGGAAATCTCTGTTTCGACATGATCTATACCTATCGACTGCAGTAACTGCCGCCCGGCTGCATGCATCGACAGCCGGCATTGATGATTGAGCATATGCTCAAGCTTGCGATCGAGCCGATCGTTCACATTCGGCCCCAGCCACTGATCCAGGCCAGCTCTTTCCTGCGGGGGTGACTGCAGGTAAATCTTGAAAGCCAGTTCCAGGTGAACATAGTGCTGACGTTGCAGGTCCCGGTAAATCACATCGAATTCACCAATGGTCCTGGCACCCTGGATGACCTGGCAGTTGGTCGTCACCAACTCAACCTCTTGATCCTGTTGCAGAAAGAAATGCCACAAGGCCTCGTGATACAGACCCAGGCGTCGGGGTTTTAGCCGATCGAGATGGTTCAGCAATAAACCCGGGTTGCGATCCAGCTGCTGCAGCCAGGCGATCCTGTTCTCGGTTAAGCGCAATGAACAGTGCGTTGGCGCTTGCTCGCCAGCTATGCTGTCGAAAGCCGACAGCAAAGGTTCACTGAAGCAACTAACCGCGAGGTCACGCACCTGCTGATGTTTCAGTTCAGCTAAATTAAGCAAAAGGTTTTATCTCGGTGGGATAGGGTAATCGTCGAGATCAGGATAACCGAACACTGGTCCGATCGATAAGCTTTATTGTGCTTATGCTGCCAGACCGGGTTATCTCGATTTCACCTGTAGTGGCTGGAATCTGAACGGGATCAGCTTGGCAGTGAAGAGGATAGAAGCTGGGTCGATTCATTGCCCAGGCAGAAACAGCAATCCCCGCGCCGCAGCAGCGCGGCGCGGGGATGCATCGGCAGCGATCAGACCAGATCGAAACGGTCCGCGTGCATGACCTTGCTCCAGGCCGCGACGAAATCCCTGACGAACTGCTCCTGGTTGTCATCCTGGGCATACACCTCGGCATAAGAGCGCAGGATCGAGTTGGAGCCGAATACCAGGTCGACCCGGGTTGCGGTCCACTTGACCTCGTCGGTGTTGCGATCCCGGATTTCATACAGGTTGTCGCCCACCGGCTTCCAACTGTTGGCCATGTCGGTCAGATTGACGAAGAAGTCGTTGCTCAGCACTCCTGCGCGATCGGTGAGCACACCATGCTTGCTGTCGCCATGATTGGTGGCCAATACCCGCATACCGCCGACCAGGACGGTCATCTCCGGTGCGGTCAGACCCATCAACTGGCTACGGTCCAGCAGCATTTCTTCCGGGGTTACCAGGTAGTTCTGCTTGACCCAGTTGCGGTAACCGTCATGCAGCGGTTCCAGCGGTTCGAAGGATTCCGCATCGGTCATCTCATCGGTCGCGTCACCACGGCCGGCGGCGAAGGGTACGTTGATATCAACGCCGGCCGCTCTGGCCGCCTGCTCGACCCCGACGTTGCCAGCCAGCACGATGACATCGGCCACGCTGGCGCCGCTGTCAGCCGCGATACCTTCAAGTACATTCAGCACTCTGGCCAGACGCTCTGGCTCATTGCCCTCCCAGTCTTTCTGTGGCGCCAGGCGGATGCGTGCACCGTTGGCCCCGCCGCGCATGTCCGATCCGCGGAAGGTCCTGGCGCTGTCCCAGGCCGTGGCGACCATGTCGCTGATGCTCAATCCGCTGGCAGCGATTTTGGCCTTGACTGCATCGACATCGTAGTCGGTGCTGCCGGTCGGTACCGGATCCTGCCAGATCAGGTCCTCGGCGGGGACATCGGGACCCAGGTAACGTGCCTTCGGACCCATGTCACGGTGAGTCAGCTTGAACCAGGCACGGGCGAAGACTTCTTCGAAGTAGGCTGGATCCTGGGCGAAACGCTCGGAGATCTTGCGGTACTCCGGATCCATCTTCATTGCCATATCGGCGTCGGTCATCATTGGCTTGACGCGAATGGCGGGGTCCTCGACGTCAACCGGCATGTCTGCCTCATCGATGTCCACCGGCTCCCACTGCCAGGCACCCGCCGGGCTCTTGACCGATTGCCAGTCGTGCTTGAGCAGCATCTCGAAGTAACCGTAATCCCACTGGGTCGGGTTGGTGGTCCAGGCGCCTTCCAGGCCGCTGGTGACCGCATCACGGCCTACACCACGCTGGCTTTTGTTGATCCAGCCGAAGCCCTGGTCTTCGATCGGCGCTGCTTCCGGTTCCGGTCCGAGCAGCGCGGCATCGCCGTTGCCGTGGGCCTTGCCTACGGTGTGACCGCCAGCGGTCAGGGCCACGGTTTCTTCATCGTTCATCGCCATCCGGGCAAAGGTCACCCGCACATCGTGGGCTGTTTTCAGCGGATCGGGCTGGCCGTCGACACCCTCCGGGTTAACGTAGATCAGGCCCATCATTACCGCGGCCAGCGGGTTTTCCAGGTCACGCTCGCCCGACCAGCGGCTGCCTTCGCTGCCGCTGGGTGCCAGCCACTCCTGTTCCGAACCCCAGTAGATATCTTTCTCCGGGTGCCAGATGTCCTCGCGGCCAAAACCAAAGCCGAAGGTCTTCAGGCCCATGGATTCGTAAGCGATATTACCGGCCAGAATAACCAGGTCCGCCCAACTGATCTTGTTACCGTATTTCTTCTTGATTGGCCACAACAGGCGACGGGCCTTGTCGAGGTTGCCATTGTCCGGCCAGGAATTCAGCGGGGCAAAGCGCTGGTTGCCGGTTCCGGCGCCACCGCGACCATCGGCGGTCCGGTAGGAACCTGCGGCGTGCCAGGCCATGCGGATCATCAATCCACCGTAATGGCCCCAGTCCGCAGGCCACCATGCCTGGCTGTCTGTCATCAGGTCGTGCAGGTCCTGTTTCAAGGCCTCGAAGTCGAGTGATTTAACCGCGGTGCGGTAATCGAAGTCTGCTCCCAGCGGGTTGGTCTTGCAATCGTGCTGATGCAGGATGTCCAGGTTCAGGGTTTTTGGCCACCATTCGGTGACGGATTTGTCTTGCTCGGTGATGGCACCGTGCATGAATGGGCATTTCGCTTCTTCATTCATCTCATTTCTCCTATCGTTTTCGGCCTTTTGATTAAGTATTTCAATCGTAAACCCTTGCTCATAATAGATCTAATTAATTATTTATAATTAATCGATAGAAATTTTAGATCATTAATGTCTCGCACATGCCCCGGGATGTAGCAGGCAGTCAAGGTTATGATGAGGCTGGAACTAACCGGAGCATGACACTAGCCAGGTTATGGCTGGTGTAGATCCGTCGGCAGGGTTTATCGATCGACCGCTAGTTGTTGTGAGTTTTAACGATTATCTGCAGCCAGCTTGAGCCCGAATCCTATCAACACCGAGCCGCTAACCCGGTTGATATTTTGGATAATCCCTGGCCTCGATCCAATCCAATGCGCGGCCAAACCCGCAAAGTAGCCAATCGGGACTTTGATCAGTACGGTCAACAACGAGAAACCTATGCCGAGTATCAGCAGATAGGCCGTAGGATTTTGAATCTCAGCCGAGATGAACTGGGGCAGAAAGGCGAAATAAAATACCGTGATCTTGGGATTGGTAATGTTTGACAATGCGCCCTGGGAAAACATCTTACGATAACTTTTCAGTTGTGGTGATCGCACATCCATCGCTGGTTTGCTGAATATCAAGCGCAAGCCAAGGTAGAACAGGTAAGCGGCACCCACCCATTTAACTAGCATGAACCATCCATCCGCCGCCGTTAACAAGGCGCCCACCCCGACCGCTGCCAGAGCAGTATGCCCAATGAGCCCGGTGCTGACGCCGGCAGCCGTAACAATCCCGGCTTTGGCGCCCTGGGTGATTCCACGCGAGATGACCAACACCATATCCTGGCCGGGGGAGAGAATGACCAGCATCGAGGTCAGGGCAAACATCAGTATCTGGGTTTCATTCATCTTCTTCGCCAAGTGAGATAGATAAAGGAATTATCTGTGATAAAAATAAGTTTTATCTTGCGAAATTTTGATTAAGACGGGTATATTCACAATATATGATTAAATTAGACCGATATAACGATCAAATATTGCGCATTCTGGCTCAAGATGGGCGGATCAGTAATACTGAACTGGCCGGTAAGGTGGGCCTTTCTCCATCGGCCTGTTTGCGCAGGGTGCAGGAATTGGAGAACTCGGGCGTGATAAAGGGCTATCGCGCGATACTTGATCCTGAACTATTGGGGCGGAAATTTTTAGCTTACGTAACCGTTGGCTTGTCAGACCATACGCTCAAGGCGCAGCAAGAATTCGAACAGGGTATAACCGGCTCGGATGAAGTGTTGGAGTGCCACAATATCACCGGTGCGTTTGAATATTTACTCCGGGTAGAGGTGTCAGACATGCACCACTACAAGAAATTTCATGCCGAGACCCTGGGGGCATTACAGCAAGTCAGTTCCATAACCACTTACGTGGTGATCGAATCAACCAAGGACCAACGAGCCTAAGCCTGTTGTCGGGTTATTGGGTGAGCTGAAAACTATCGATGGCTTTCATCAATTCCTGTTTCTGCACCGGCCACTTGGACTCGAGCCCGGTTGCGGTCACCAGGTAAACATATGATCCATTCTTGATGGCTTTGGCGTACCAGTGTAAAGACCTGCCCTGGGCATCACCGGTATATTCGTAGACCACCATGTTGTCGGACATCTCGCGGCTGATAATGGTCAGGCCCATGCTGTTAAGCTGGACCGTGGAAATCTGGTCGTAGGTCTTGATCGAATCAACGAATTTTTGTTTCTGCACGTTGACGTTGGCGGAGAAGCCATCCGAGGTTGGGAGAAAAAACACCGCCAGCTGATGAATCGCGCTATCAGCAGAGTCCGAGACCGGAATCTCCATCGAGAATCCCAGATCCGGTGAAATGAGCCTGTTATTAGCCTGTGCATTGGTAGCTGATATGACCAATGTAAATAGAATGATGCCAAGTTTGATGTTCATGCTTTTTCCGGTTTTATCCTTTTATTATAGGCTAAACCGAGACTAACCCTGGGTTGACTACCCTGAGTTCTGCTTTATCCAGCGGGGATGGTTTCGGTTTGTGGTTGAGGCTACGTTAGCAAGCGGGCAGGGTTTAGTCTAGTTTGGAGTAGTCGTACCAGACCGCCTCGATATTATGGCCGTCAGGATCATACACGAACGCGGCATAGTAGCCAGGCCAGTAGTCACGATAGCCCGGACCGCCGTTGTCGGTGGCGCCTGCGGCCAGCGCCGCCTGGTAAAAGGCCTCTACCTGTTGCCGGCTGGTTGCCTCGAAAGCGACATGGGTTGGCGCAACGGTATCTTTGACGATCCAGAAATCGGTATTCTTGCCATCGAAAAAACCCGCCGCCTCGCCTTCCTCCATGTTGTTGTGATAACCCAACGTCGCGAGAGTCTCAATATAGAAGGCCTTGGATTTCTGGTAGTCGCTGACGTGAAGTGTGGTATGTGCGATCATGATCAGACTGCCGGTTAACCGGGTTTAATCAATAGCGACCGTGTTCCTTGGTCACATAGTTGGTCATCTCGATCAGTTGCAGGTTCATGCGCCGCATGATGCTGTGCACGGTACGCATGATCGCTCGCATTACGTGGTAAACCAGCTGGGGATCCTCGTCGAGCAGCCGCTCCAGGTCTGACCGCTCCAGGGAAAACACCTCGGAGTAGCCGAGGGAGCGAATGGCCGCGCTGTGACCAGCTCCATCAATGAATCCCATTTCCCCAGCCAGATCGCCCGGGCGCAGTACCTGCAGGGTCACCCAGTCTCCTCCTCCGGTGGCTTTGACGACTTCGAGCTCGCCGCCGCTGACCACGAACAGCGAATTGTCCTTATGCCCTTCCTCGAGCAGGAACATGCCCTTCTCCAGGCAACGTGCGCTGACCACCTCGGCCAGCTTGCCGCTTTGCTCTGCGGTCAGCTCATGGCCCAGCGGTGAGTTGAGAATAACATTGGTATCGACGATAAATTCTGATTCCTGGGCAGACATGAGATCCTCCTGTTGTTAGTTTTCAACAGTATAAAATCGGAGCTAAATCTTGACTAAGACTTAAGTCAACTCGACGGGGATTTCGGGCCAGTGGAGACCAAACTGGCCAACTGTTTGCCAGGATGCTTTAGCCCGGTCAGTCCCGGGTTAACCGGTCGAAGGCTTCCTGGTACTTGAGCCGGGTTTTTTCCAGGATATCATCCGGGATCTTGGGGCCAGGTGCGGTTTTGTCCCAGTCCAGCGTCTCGAGGTAATCACGCACAAACTGCTTATCGAAACTGACCGGGCTGGTGCCAAGCTGGTACTGGTCGGCCGGCCAGAAGCGGGAAGAATCGGGCGTTAACACCTCGTCCGCCAACACCAGTTGATTATCTTCATCGAGGCCAAATTCAAACTTGGTATCGGCGATGATAATGCCGCGTTCCAGCGCATACTCTGCCGCCATTTGATACAACGCCAGGCTTACCTCGCGCACCTGTTCCGCCAGTACATGGCCAATCAGGTCGATGGTCTCATTGAAACTGATGTTGATGTCATGGTCGCCCACCGAGGCTTTGGTCGAGGGGGTATAAATCGGGTAGGGCAGTTTCTGCGCCTGCTGCAGACCTTGCGGCAGTTCAATCCCGCACACCGCACCGCTGGCCTGGTAATCCTTCCAACCGGAACCGATCAGGTAACCGCGGACGATGGCTTCAACCGGCAGGGTTTTGAGTTTTTTGACGATCAGCGAGCGGTCTTTCAGCATCGCGTACTCTTCAGCACCGACATAATCGGACAGCTTGAGATCGGTTAAATGATTGGCGACCAGTTTTTCCGATTTGTTGAACCAGAATTTTGAGATCTGGGTCAACAGTTCACCCTTACCGCTGATCGGATCAGGCATGATGACATCGAAAGCCGAGATCCGGTCGGTGGTGACGAATAACAGGTGCTGGTCATCTATCTGGTAGATGTCACGCACCTTGCCGCGGGCAATTAACGGCAGGTTTTGCAGTTGGGTCTGATGTACGGCCTGGGTCATGTTGAGTTCTTGTTCTAATTCAATGCCTGCGAAAAACCGGCGAGATTCTACGCTTTTTCGCATTGAATAAAAACTTTTTATGCAGATATTGACCGTTATACACGAATTAACGGTTAATTTGTGGGAAAAAGTCGGTAAAATGCGCGGTTTTTTCTCAGCCAAAGTGGAGTAGTTAGATGAGCAAACCTGTTGTCGCAGTGGTCATGGGCAGTGACAGTGACTGGCCGGTGATGCAGCACGCAGTGGAACAACTGGAAAAGTTCGAGGTGCCCTACCTGGCGCGGGTTGTCTCGGCGCATCGTACTCCCGATCTGCTGGCCGAGTTTGCCAAGTCTGCACGGGATGAGGGCCTGGCCTGTATCATCGCCGGTGCCGGCGGCGCAGCGCATTTGCCGGGGATGCTGGCGGCCAATACCACCCTACCGGTATTGGGTGTGCCGGTGCCTTCCAGACATCTGAACGGTGAGGATAGCCTGTTATCGATCGTGCAAATGCCCAAAGGGGTGCCGGTAGCCACCTTTGCGATTGGCCAGGCCGGTGCAATCAACGCGGCATTGTTTGCGGTATCCATGCTGGCCAACGACAACGCTGATTACCAGGCTAAACTGCAACAGTTTCGCGAAGATCAGCAGCGCGCGGTGTTTGACATGGTGCTGCCACCCGCACAATAAACTGAATGGCAATCCTTCCCCCCAGTACCCTAGGCATTCTTGGTGGCGGACAATTGGGCCGGATGTTCGTTTGCGCTGCACGCGACCTGGGTTACGAGGTGATCGTGCTGGACCCTTCGCCGGACAGCCCGGCCGGAAGCATGGCCAGTGAACATCTGCAAACGGCCTATGACGATCAGCAGAGCCTGGATTATCTCGCTGAGCATTGTGCGGTGATTACCACCGAGTTCGAAAATGTGCCGGCCGCGACCATGCAATATCTGGCGCAAAAGAAACCGGTCCACCCGCGGGCTGAGGCGGTCGCGGTCTCGCAGAACCGGATCCAGGAAAAAACCTTTATCCAGTCCCTGGGCCTCGCTACCTCACCCTTTATCGCCATCGAATCAGAACAGGATTTGGCCCGCGCCGAAGAGTTTGCTTATCCAGCCATTCTCAAGACCGCTACCCTGGGCTACGACGGCAAGGGGCAGATGGTTTGCGCATCCGCCGCCGAGGCGGTTGCGGCCTATCGAACCCTGGGCCAGGTGGCCTGTGTACTCGAGCAGAAAATCGATCTGGCGCGGGAGGTGTCGGTGGTGATGGGACGCAATGCGGATGGTCAAAGCTTTAGTTTTCCGCTGGCGGAAAATGAACATACCAATGGCATCCTCGATGTCAGCATGGTACCTGCAGCGGTGCAGCCGGAGTTGGCGCAACAGGCCCGGCAAGCAGCAGAAAAGCTCGCCCAGGGGCTGGAATATGTCGGGGTGATGGCGGTGGAATTCTTCATCGATCGGGACGGTCAACTGCTGGTCAATGAAATAGCCCCCAGAACCCATAATACCGGGCACTATACCCTGGATGCCTGTCATAGCTCGCAGTTCGAATTACAGGTCAGGATGATATGCGGTCTGCCTGCCGGACTGTTGCAGTGTCACAGTCCGGTTGCGATGCTAAACCTGCTGGGTGACATCTGGCCAGAGCAGGGCATCCCGCCATGGGACGCTGTACTCAATACGGACAAAGCGTTTCTGCATTTATATGGCAAGAAACAGGCGCGCAAGGGCAGGAAGATGGGGCACATCAATTTCCTGGCAAAAAATGTCGAGCAGGCGCGAGAAACACTGGATCGAACGCGAACCTTACTTGCATGACTTGCTGATGACAAAAACGGGTTATTCTGATCTATATCAATAAAGTCTAATATACCAGAATCCTGCGCCAATTATGTTTTGCTTCTTAAAGGTGATTGCGTTATAACTTCCACCTCGGAGTTTTTATATTGATCAAAAGATCATAATAAAAAGAAATCTAACTGCTTAAAGAAACTATGGCTTTCGGCCATAACTTTGGAGATTGAGTGATGAAAAAGATTGTACTTGCAGTAACTCTTGCAGCCAGCGTGGGCATTTTTACCAGCGCATCTGCACAGTTTTTTGGTGACGACAGTAACAGTTACGGTCGTGGTGATTTCGACAGCTATGGCAGCGGTTATGGCAACTGGGACGGCAGCAGCCGCGGTTATGGCCGTGGTCGTGGACGTGGTGCCGGCCGTGGTGATGGTGAAGGTTCCTTCGACCTGAACTTCAAGGCTCGTGGTCGCGGTAACATGGATGCCGATACCGATTTTGACGCCGATACCGATTGGCGCGGTGACAGCTACTGGGATGGCCGTGGTTACTGGGACGGCCGCAGCTACGGCGACTTTTACGGTGAATCCCGTGATGGCGGCTGGGGTGGCAACCGCTGGGGTGGCTACAATCCTTATGGTGGTAATCCTTACTACGGTTACGGCCCATATGGCTATCAGCCTCAACAGGCGCCTATGGCTCCGCCTGCACCGCCGCAACAGTAAGCTGATCGGCTAGTAAACTCCGAAAAGGGGCAGCGTGAAAACGCTGCCCCTTTTTTTATGCATGGATGCATTTATACCTGGTGGCCATGGATGGCCAAGGAAGGTGCTTATGCATGGATGTATTTCGACAATGTGCTCCTGCATTGCCTACCCACGGCCGTCCGTGGCCTGGTATACCGTGAAGGCCAGGGATGGCCGAGAGCGGTGCTCCTGCATTTTCCAACGACGGGTAACCAGGGGTTTTCACCGATCGATCCGATCCACCAATGCACCCATCTTTAATGGGGTAGTTAGCGGGGAGCTTATGATTAGACTGGCACCTCAAATAAATACCATGGTTGGAGATGGTTAAATGAAAAAAACAATACTCACAGCAACCCTTGTAACGGGTATGTTCATGCTGCCTGTTGCCTCTGCGCAATTTTTCGGTGACGACAGCACGGGTTATGGTCGAGGAGACATGAACAATTACGGCAGTGGTTATGGCAGCGGTTATGGTGGTAGCGGGGCCATGGGTCGTGGTCGTGGCAGCGCCAGTCGAAGCCAGGATGGAGAAGGCTCATTCGATTTAAACTTCAAGTCCCGTGCTCGCGGCAAGATGGATGCCGATACCGATTTCGATGCGGATAGCGATTGGCGTGGTGACGGCTATGGCAACAACTATGGCGGCTGGGATGGACGTGGTTACGGCAATTTTTACGGGCAATCCCGTGATGGCTACGGTAACCGTTGGGGTGGCTACCGACCTTATGGCTGGGGCGGCAATCCTTATTATGGTTATGGACCTCAGGGCTATCAGCCACCACCAACACGATAAGCAGATTATCTAGCTCAGATATATAACGAGTATTTCGCCAAGCCCGGCCGAGGCTTATCTCTCCGGTTTTATTCCGCGCGCCACGGTATAGGTCTTGCCCTGCTTGATCTTGTCATAGTGACCGAAGACCTCCAGGAATCCGCGTTTGAAAAACTGGCGCAAGCCGGTGATGGTGACGATGTAAAAGGAACCGCCCGGTTTCAAGTACTGCAAAGCGTCGAATAAATAGATATAAAGCATTTCCTTGCCAACCTTGGCGGGGATATTGGATACGATCAGGTCGAATTGCTGGCTGGGGACCTGGTCGAAGCCGTTGCTCAGAAGGCAACTGGCATTATCGATATGATTGAGCAGGCGATTTTTCTCCGCATAGTCGACCGCGACAAAATCCTTGTCCAGCAGCAGGCTGTGGCCCTGTGGTGCCAGTCGCGCCATGGTCAGGCCGAGCACACCGTAACCGCAGCCGAGATCGAGACTGTGATCTGTCGGCTCGATCTGCAGGTAATCCAGCAGCATCTCTGAGCCGCTATCGATAGCGCGCGGTGAGAACAGACCCCAGGTGGTTTTGAGGGTCAGGGCCTGCCCCCTGAGCAGGGCATTCAGGGTCAGATCCTGGCGGATTTGCCGGTTATATTCATCAAGGTTTTTGATCATTCGTGCTTATTTTGGCTGCTCAAGGTCGGATCTGGCGTTCGGTTCGAGTCTTTACAAAATCAGGCAGCTTTGTAACAATGCCGCGCTGCATTGGCAAGTTATTCCTTATTTGGCTTCCATTTTTTAGTACTGAGGAGATTTTTTATGAAATTATTATCGTCTATTGTTGTCGCTTCGGCGTTGGCAATTTCCACCCAGGCCATGGCCGGTGATGCAGGAGCTGGCAAGGCTGCCTATGCTGCCAAAGGCTGTATTGGCAGCCTTGCCAGCTCCTGCATCACCGGCCATGGCCTGGGTGGAAATTGCCAACGCCGAAGCGACAACAATAGACGATAATAATTTCATAAAAA
>JASJBV010000154.1 GCA_030066335.1 Gammaproteobacteria bacterium | reverse complement strand
CCTGGTGCGCAGAGATCTCCCGCAGCTGGTAACCCGATTATCCGCGCTACCGGGGGTTGAAGACCTGTCCCTGTCAACCAATGCCACCTTACTGAGACAACAGGCTGAACGGTTATCCGTGGCCGGCATCAGCCGGATCAATGTCAGCCTGGATACCCTGGACCCAGAACGTTTTGCCGAAATCACCGGCGGTGGTGATCTACAGACTGTGCTGGATGGCCTGCAGACAGCACGCGAGGTTGGCTTTAATCCGATCAAGATCAACATGGTGGCGATGCAGGATACCCCCGACGAGGACTATGCGCGGATGCTCGAGTATTGCATGGCCAATGAATTTACCCTGCGCTTGATTGAAACCATGCCGATGGGAACGCCAGGGCGTAATGCCAGTCAGCAGTATCTGAGCCTGCAGGCGGTAAAAGACCAGTTACACCGACATTTTGATTTGATTCCGGGCATGATGAGTGGCGGCGGCCCCGCGCGTTATTACCGAGTCAACGGGACCAGTTTCAACCTGGGTTTCATTACCCCCATCTCCCAGCATTTCTGTGCAACCTGTAATCGTGTAAGATTGTCCGTGGAGGGTACCCTGTACTTGTGCCTGGGCCAGGAAGACAAACTGGAGCTCAGGCCCTTGTTGCGTAAGGGCATATCCGACGAGGAGTTGAAACAACTGATAATCGAGGCAGTGGCCAACAAGCCCGAGCGGCATGAATTCTCGGACCAATCCCGGCAGGTGGTAAGATTCATGTCGATGACCGGCGGTTAGGCGCTTCCTTTTACAACCAACACAGAACTTAGCCATGAGTGAATCTGCCAATCAGCAGGAATTCCTGCCGCTGAATATTGCGGTGATGACCATCTCGGATTCCCGTACCGAGGAAAATGATACCGCCGGTAAATTACTGGTTGAGCGCCTGACCGGCGCGGGCCATCAACTGGCGGAGAAAATCATCGTCATCGACAATGTTTACAAGATCCGCGAGGTGCTGTCGCGCTGGATCGCCGACCCCGGGGTCAACGCGATCGTCACCACCGGTGGTACCGGTCTGACCGGGCGTGACAGTACCCCGGAAGCGGCCCAGCCGTTATTCGATAAGACCATCGATGGTTTTGGCGAGCTGTTCCGCGCCCTGTCCTATGCACTGATCAAGACCTCCGCGCTGCAGTCACGTGCCCTCGCCGGCCTCGCCAATGGTACCCCGATCTTTTGTCTGCCCGGTTCCCCCGGCGCCTGCAAGGATGGCTGGGATGGCATTATCCAGCACCAGCTGGATGTCCGCCACAAGCCCTGCAACCTGGTGGAACTGATGCCGCGTTTTCTGGAGAAGTAAGCGTGACCGACGGTTGTGATCGCCCTGGGGATCAGCTCATCCCCTACGAGGAGGCCGTGCAGAAGCTGTTGCAGCATGCGCAACCCCTGACCGAAACCCTGACCCTGCCGGTTACCGAGGCTCTCGGCCAGGTGCTGGCAGAGGATCTACAGTCATCGATCAACGTGCCACCGGCGGATAATTCCGCGATGGACGGCTATGCAGTGCACAGCAGAGATCTGCAAGCCGGTTCAGGCCAACAGCTGCAAGTTGCGCAACGCATCCCTGCCGGCAGCACCGGCGAACCGCTGCAAGCCGGTACCGCGGCCCGGATCTTTACCGGCGCGGTGATCCCCAAGGGTGCCGATGCCGTGGTCATGCAGGAGCAGGTTGAGCGCGACGGCGACCGTATCACGATCAACGCCGAGGTCAAATCCGGCCAGAACATCCGCCGTACCGGGGAAGATATTGAACAGGGCGCGGTAATCCTGCAGCAGGGTTGTCGCATCAGGGCCCAGGAAATGGGCCTGGCCGCTTCCATCGGCTACGGTGAACTCACCGTACGGAGAGCGCTTAAGGTTGGCATCTTTTTCACCGGCGATGAACTGGTCGAGCCGGGGCGGAAGCTGGCGCCCGGTCAAATCTATGATTCCAACCGTTATACCCTGAATGGTCTGTTAAAGTCCCTGGGTTGTGACATTGTCGATCTCGGTATCGTCGGCGATACCCTGGAGCAGACCACCCTGGCCCTGCAGCAGGCCGCGGCGGAGGCCGACCTGATTATCAGCTGTGGCGGCGTATCGGTGGGTGATGAAGACCATGTGCGGATCGCGCTGGAGCAGCTGGGTGAATTATTCATGTGGAAACTGAATATCAAGCCCGGCAAGCCGCTGGCGTTCGGCAGTATCGATGGCACCGCGTTTCTCGGCCTGCCCGGCAACCCGGTGTCGGTGTTCGCCACCTTTTGCCTGTTCGTCGGTCCTTACATCAAGAAGATGCAGGGCCGCAGCAACCTGGCGGTGCCACTGCTGCAGGTTAGTGCCGATTTTGACTGGCCGCGGCCGGATAAACGCAAGGAATTCGTCCGCGCCCGTTTGCACATCGATGAGGCAAATAATCCTAGCGCAACTATCTATCCCAACCAGGGCTCCGGTGTGTTGACCTCGACCAGTTGGGCCGATGGCTTTGTGATCGTCAATGAAGGTCAGCCCATCAAATCCGGGGATATGGTAAATTACCTGTCATTCAAAGAGTTACTTGGATGATGCGATGATCGATGTATTGTATTTTGCCAGCCTGCGCGAACAACTTGCGACCGCTAAGGAACAATACGAAGCGGATGACGGGGTCACCAGCATCGGTGAGCTGAAACAGCAGCTGGCCCAGCGTGGTGGTGCCTGGTCAGAGCTATTCACCCAGGACCAGGGCCTGTTATGTTCGGTCAACCAGGAAATGGCGAGCGAGGATACAGCGATTAAATCCGGTGACGAGGTTGCTTTCTTTCCACCGGTCACGGGTGGCTAGTGCCATGCATATCTCGGTACAGATCGAGAACTTCGATAGCAAGGACATCATCTCCCGCCTGTGTGAACAACGCCGGGATATAGGTGCCATAGCCACCTTCACCGGACTAGTGCGTGATCAGTCCGCACAGCAGGACCTGGTCGCACTGGAACTCGAACATTACCCCGGTATGACCGAAAAAGCCCTGCAGTCGATCGCCGACATGGCGATGGACAAGTGGGACATCGACGATCTCGCGATCGTGCATCGGGTCGGCAGGCTGGAGCCCGCGGACAATATCGTGCTGGTGGTGGTCATCTCCGCGCATCGAAAAGCGGCTTTCGCTGCCTGCGAATTCCTGATGGATTACCTGAAAACCCAGGCCCCGTTCTGGAAAAAGGAGATCACCCGCCAGGGAGAATCCTGGGTCGAGGCCAGGCAGAGCGATACCGATGCGGCCTTGAGCTGGCAAGACTGAGTTGATTTAATCAAACCGGAACTGGATTTCACCATGTTCGTAGGTCTTTAAAATATTGTTACTATATTGTTCCAGTTTATCCAGGGTGTCTTGGGACGGATAGCCTCGAAAATTATCACGGTTAATAGAAATAACTGCATGTTTAGGACGGACAGTTGCAAGCAATTGTTCGCTGCTGGCATATTTGGAACCATGATGACCAACCACAAAAATTTCAACGGGTTTCAGGCTGTGTTGTCGCAGGATCTTGGACTCGGCTCTTTTATCTGCATCACCCATGACTAAAAGCTGTTGTTGGTTATGGGTTATCAATAATACCAATGAGTTGTGGTTTAAACTGCCACCATCCAGATTTGACTGATTTGGTGACAATATCTTCAGTTTTGTTCCTGACCAGTCAATTTCATCATCGCTGTAGAGACATTGACGATTTCGATTTTGTTGCAGGGCCTGATCCACCCAGCGAACCATATCTGGTGTAGTATTGAATTTAACTGGATGACAGTTATCAATAATCATTGCTTGTGGAAATGCCTCAGTGATTCTGAAATAACCCGAGGCATGGTCGGGGTGTAAATGTGTGATAATCAGATAATCAAGATGTTGCAGGTTGAGTTGTTGCATTCTGTTCAATACTGATTGGGCCATTCCCGCATGGCCGGTATCGATCAGAATTGCATGCTGATTTTTATGCAGCAATATCGATTGGCCTTCACCAACATCGAGAATATGAATATTCAAACTATCGGCATGCGCCGTTGCGGCCGATAAATAAAATACAAGAAATAATACCCGTTTCTTCATTTGCTTAATCCGTATTTGTTGAACCCTGCTTTCGGTAATTTCGGCTGAACAACACAAATGAAGCCGCTCCAATAGAAGCGATCGAATTCATCAAGACATCACGCCAGTCACCGACTCGATCGGGTAAATAATACTGCAACACTTCATCAGCTCCTGAGACGACCAGACAAATAGAAAAAGCCAGGCGGGGGTTAAAGAGCATTATTGCCAATGCTCCACACAGACCAAAAGTGAGGAAATGCAGGCGCTCCTCTACTCGTTCCAGAAATAAGGGCATGATTAAAAAAATTGGAATGAACCAGAATAGATGTTTCCAGGGGATCCGGTATGAATTTTTATTGAGCCAAAGAAGGAAAGCTGAAATACAAGCAAGAATCAAGATGCCAATAATCCAGGCGGCAGCGGTATAACCAATAGTATCGGCGACCCAATATTGTAAATTACGACCAAAAATCGATAATAGAGCTATGCTGATAAGAAGCAAAACCCAGCTGGCAGCCAGTAGTAAATGTTTTGCTGGAACTTGTTCAGATGAATGTTGCATCTTGAGCGTTTTCAGATTGTTAATTTGAAATATTTAACCATAAAAATGAAACTCCTGATGGATTACCTGAAAACCCAGGCCCCGTTCTGGAAGAAGGAGATCACCCGCCAGGGCGAATCCTGGGTCGAGGCCAGGCAGAGCGATACCGATGCGGCCTTGAGCTGGCAAGACTGAACCCACCAGCAAATTTCCAAAAAATTTAGACCTGCGTCTAAAAACCGGCAAAAGCTACTGTTTTTGATGGTTTACTGGCTGTTAACCTATAAGATCGGACTGGAAAAATCCGCATTGTTGATTAATATTGTCATTACGCCCGATAACTTAACATTGAATTACTATGTGAGCCTTTTATGCAGATATCGGGTAATACGCTTCCTGTTCTCTCCAACCAGTCGACGATAAGCTCGCGCCAGGACGGCACCCGCCAGCGTCCGGTCGAGGAAGTCCAGCGCTATGCGGACAACAAACAGCAGACTCACAAGCAAACCGTAGAATATGTGTTCAAGGGTGAGGTGCTGGAAGACGCGATATCCGAGCATCGGCAAAAACCGGGTTACCAGCAGAATATCGACCCAACCAACCGCAGCGCGATCTCCAGTTACACCGCCACCGACGAGCTTTCACCCTATTACCAGGCGCGCCAGGGACGCCTGCTCGATATCTTTATTTGATCTGCACAGCAGATCGCCACGCTGTTACAATCTGCAGCTTTAGCGTTACCCCGCAACCTCCAATGGATGTTTCCCATATTCTCGAAGACCTGAACGATCGCCAACGTGAGGCGGTGACCGCAGAACCACAGCCGATCCTGGTATTGGCCGGTGCCGGCAGCGGCAAAACCCGGGTCCTGACCCATCGAATCGCCTGGGTCTGCGAGGTTGGGGGCCTGTCGCCATTCAGCGTGCTGGCGGTGACTTTCACCAACAAGGCGGCCAGCGAGATGCGCGGCCGGGTCGAGCAGCTACTGGGGATTGCGGCCGGCGCGATGTGGGTCGGTACCTTCCATGGCCTGGCCCATCGCATGCTGCGCGCCCATTGGCAGGAAGCGAATTTGCCGCGCACCTTCCAGATTCTCGATAGCGACGATCAGCTGCGCATGGTCAAACGGGTGGTCCGACAGCTGGAGTTGGATGAGGCACGTTGGCCACCCAAGCAGGCGCAGTGGTTTATCAACCAGTGCAAGGATGACGGCCAGCGTCCGGCCAATGTCGACCCCGGGCAGGACCCGATCCATCAACAATACCTGCAGATCTATCGGAGCTACGAGGAAATGTGCCAGCGCGCCGGGGTCATCGACTTTGCCGAATTGTTGCTGCGCTCGCTGGAACTGGTGCGGGATAACGATGGGCTGCGCGAGCATTACCAGCGCCGTTTCAAACATATCCTGGTCGATGAATTCCAGGATACCAATGCGATCCAGTATGCCTGGCTGCGCCTGATGGCCGGCAGCCAGACCCCGGTATTCGTCGTCGGCGATGATGACCAGTCTATCTATGGCTGGCGCGGCGCACGGATCGAGAATATCCAGCATTTCGAACGTGATTTCCCGGGCACCCTGATCATCCGTCTGGAGCAGAATTACCGATCGACCTCGACCATCCTCAATGCCGCCAATGCATTGATCGACCATAACCAGGGTCGCCTCGGCAAGCAGTTATGGACCGAAGGCAAGCAGGGCGAACCGATCCTGTATTACAACGCCTATAACGAGAAGGATGAAGCGCGGTTTGTGGTCGATCGGATCGAGAACTGGGTCGACCAGGGCCACAGCCGCAACGACATCGCGGTGCTGTATCGCTCCAATGCCCAATCCCGCCAGTTCGAGGAGTACCTGATCGCACGTGGCGTACCCTATCGGGTCTATGGCGGCCTGCGCTTCTTCGAGCGTGCGGAAATCAAGGATGCCCTGGCTTACCTGCGCATGCTGAGCAACCCGCTGGATGACACCTCGTTCGAGCGTACCATCAATCATCCGCCGCGCGGCCTGGGGCAGAAGTCGGTCGACCAAATCCGCGTGTATGCCCGCGAGCATCGCCTGTCGCTATGGTCGGCGGCGCTGCAGCTGGTCGAGGATAATCAACTGACCGCGCGGGCGAGGACCGGGGTGACGACCTACATCGACCTGATC
>JASJBV010000032.1 GCA_030066335.1 Gammaproteobacteria bacterium | reverse complement strand
CTGGTGGCCTCCGACAAGCGTTACCTGAGTTATCTTGACAAGAATGATGTCAACCACAGGGTACGTTGGATTATCGAGCTGAAGCAGTAACGCGCACGCGATATTATTGCACTATCCATTTCCCTGGAGGATGCGTTGCGCTGACCAGCGCCGCCCTTTAAGTTGATCCCTGTGGTTCAGGTTGGTGACCATCAAAACCTGAAGCCCGCTAGCAAACAGTCTGAAATCAAGACTAGTTGATACCGGGTATCTCAACATTCTTTGCTGGAATACCAGCAAATTCCTTGTTTTTATTGGCGCTTAGGCTTAGCGCCAGGTGGGCTGCATATGCACGCCTGGGGTGGCCTCCTCGGCCATGATTTTGCCCGGTTGCATCATCGATCGGATCCCCTGTTCCATGCCCGGCATCATATAAGGCTGTTGCGGTGGTGGAGCCTGGTAGCGTGGCTGCGGTTGGTTTCCCCAGGGCATCATGCCGCCAAAGGGCTGCGCCGGTGGTGGATTGTAAACCGGTGCAGGCTGCTGCGGGGCAAACGGCATCATGTTGAAGGGTTGTGGTTGCGGCTGTGGTGGCGGCGCATAGTACGGTTGACTATACCCCCGGTTGTAAGGCATCGCCGGCTGCTGTGGAGCAAACGGCATCATGTTGAAGGGTTGAGGTTGCGGCTGCGGCTGCGGCGCGTAGTACGGCTGGGCATAGCCTCGATTGGATGGCATCCCCGGCATATTCCAGTTATTCCATTGGGCCAGTAAGCTGGTGCTGAACAGGGTCAGGCCGATGCAGGCCAGGCGCAAACATTGTTTCATGGTATTCCTCTGGTAGATGGATCGTTTTGGGATTGTTGGATTATCCGGTATCAGTTTAACCTGAAAACCGCGCCAGTTGATACGCTTATGCGACTGTTTTCTGGTCCATCAGGCATGCGCCGGATGAGTATGGTCAAATCGGCCAAACTGCAGAAAATGGACGACCTGGTCGATCACCCTGGGATTGCGCATCATAAAGGTATGGGTGCTGGGGATGGTTATAAAATCCTGCATCCCTTCAATTTTGGTATTTTCGACGCTGACCTTGCCGTCGTTCTGACCGGGTAACAGGCTTGAAAGCAGAGGATTGATACTACGAATTCCAGCAATGATACCCAGTTCGAAATCAACCGCTCCCAGTTGCTGCGGCAGGTCTTCTCCGCTGGTGCCCAGTTGGGACGCGGCAGGGCCATGCAGCCAGTGAAACAAGGGAATATGGCGTAACCGGTCTACTACCTCGGATCCCTGGTTGGGCGGACCCAGCATGACCACTCTATGCAACTGCTCAATCGCCTGATGCCTCAGGTAATGTCTGACCAGAATGCCGCCCATGGAATGGGTGACAAAATCGAGCCTGTGACAGCCGAGCTTGTGGGTAATGGCCAGGCACTGATCTATCACCACCATGGCTAACTCATCTATCGGCATGTGGCGAGAAGGGTAGTTGATGTTGACGACCTGGTAACCCTGGGCGCGTAATTTTTTTTCCATCACCAACATGGAACGACGGGTCCGGCCAAGGCCATGCAATAAAATGACGCATTCATCGTTCAGGCTTGTTGCCGCCATGTTATCCAATATCAGCTTGTTGCTGTTGCCAGTGGGCGATGGAATTGGCGTAGTACTCAAGGATTACAATTGATTCAACATGAGGTTGATACAAACCGTCGCGAAAGTCGACAAACCCTCTGCCCACCAGCATATCCAGGGCGCCGGTCAATACGTGTTCAAACGCGCCTGAAGCGATGTCGATAGGCGCCCCGAGTTGTTTTAGCGCAGCAATCCTTTGCAGGGCCATCGTCTTGAGTTCCAGTTCGCTTTTCCAGTGATCTTTTACCACCAATAACACTTCTGCCATCAGGGCCACCGGCAGCACCGGAATCACCTTTTTGATATCACTCATCAAGCTTTGTGCCAGCTCTTCAATATGTTGAAAGCGTTGTTCCTGGGCTAATTGACTGAAGTCGACGCGGTTTTGCAGGCAATAATCCCTGGCCGAGCTGGGTTTGCCAAAATTCACGCTGGCATAACCAAAACGTCGCCAGCGTGCCTGGCGCTTCATCAGCAAGGTCTTGAAGAAAAATCTTAAGCTGGTTTTTATCACAAACCAGGTACTGCGTTTGCTGGCTGCAGGATCGAGATTACGGATCAGGCTTTTGTCCTCGATCACCCGGTCATAGTTAATCCCCACCGGGACAAAAACGATATCCCGATCAATCTCGGCATGATAGTCGCGCAACATATAATCCATAAATCCGAGCCGTGGCTGCCTGATCTTTCCATCCTTGGTCAAACCGCCCTCGAGGAATACCGCCTGGCAAACGCCGGCCCGGGTGGAAAGGTTAACGTAGCGCTCCAACACCCGCCGGTACAATGCGTTACGTGAATTGCGTCGGACAAAAAATGCCCCCATCGATTTTATCAATGTCTGCAGGGGCCAGATTCTTGCCCATTCTCCAACGGCGTAGGAGAGAGCTGTTTTCTCGGCAACCAGGAATGAAACCAGAATATAGTCCATGTTGCTGCGGTGATTCATGACGAATACCACGCTGGATCGGTCGGGAATATCTTTCAGTTGATTGTCATCGTAAAAACCGACTCTGACACGATAAAGCAGTCTCCCCACTTTTTTCGCAATCCAGTAGCCCAGCCTGAAATAGATAAAAGCATTAAAACTCGGTGCTATTTCCTCGGCGTAGCGTATAGCCTTGGCCTGGGCGACCTCCTTCGGCATGTTGTGTTGCTGGGCATAGTCCCGGATAGCTTCCACGACTTTGTCGTCAAATATCAATTGGTCGATGAGTGCCTGCTTGCGGGTCAGTTGGAACGGCCTGATTTCAATATCCAGTCTGGTATTCACCTCCTCGATAACCCGGTTAACCCGGCGCTGCAGATACCAGCGCATGCCAGGCAGCAGGATTCTGTCCAGCACCATGATCAGGGCGAACACAATCAGCAGGAAAAACAGCCAGTAGGGTATGGTTATAGAGTCATCCATCATCATCGATTATGACGCTAACCGGTGACAATCGGCAAATAATTGCTCTACCTGAGGCCAGGCCAGCAGCCTGCAGGGAATGCAGGACAACTCCAAATTGCTTGATTCGTGTCAATGTAGTTAGCAGACTAGAATGTTAGGTTCACAAGATAATCAACAACGAGATATGAGCATGGCCGGAGCAAACAATGAGCAGCTGGTCGAACTCGATACCAGCGATTCTATCTGGGAACGGTTCTACACCGTGTTTCCGTTAGTGGTGGTCGGCACCCATGAAGCCGACGGCAGCGACGACCTGGCGCCGAAACATCTGGCGATGCCGATGAGCTGGAAAAACCATTTCGGTTTCGTCTGCACCCCGCGGCATCACACTTACCAGAATATCCTGCGCGATAAGCAATTTGCCGTCAGCTACGTGCGGCCAACGCAGACCGTGCTTGCAAGCCTGGCCGCGAGCCCGCGTTGCGACGATGGCAGCAAACCCATTTCGCAGGCACTGCCCACGGTTGCCGCGGAGAAGGTCAAGGCACCGCTGGTCGAAGGCGGTTACCTGTTCCTCGAATGCGAGTTCGAACAGATGATCGATAACCTCGGCGACAATTCGCTGATTATCGGGCGCATCGTCGCTGCCCGTGTTGCCGAGGACGCGTTGCGAGATGTGGACCAGGATGACGGGGATTTGCTGATGGCATCACCGCTATTGGCTTATCTATACCCGGATCGGTTTGCCGAAATTGCCAAGACGACCAAGCTTCCCTTTCCCGCTGGTTACAAACGGTAAACGCAATGGGCGACAAGCAAAAAGTCCTGGACTACCTGCAACAGCAGCAGGAGCCGATGACCGACCTGTTGAAAGACCTGGTGTTGATGGAAACACCGTCGACCGACGCGGCGAGCCAGGCGCCGATCCGCGAGCGTCTGAAAAAGGAGTTCGAGGAAATCGATTACCGGGTCAACCTGATCCCGGGACGCAAATCCGGCGGTCATGTGTATGCCGCCCCCGGTTCCCGGCGCAAACAACAGCCAACCCAGTTGATGCTCGGTCACTGCGACACGGTCTGGCCAATCGGTACCTTGCAAACCATGCCGCTGGTCAGCGAGGCGGAGATGCTGCGCGGCCCCGGCATCTACGACATGAAAGCGGGCCTGGTCGAAATGATCTACGCGTTACGCACGATTGCCGCGCTGGACCTCGAGCCCAGTGTCGTGCCGTTGTGTTTTATCAATTCCGATGAAGAAATCGGCAGCTTCGAGTCCACCCGTTATGTGCGGGCACTGGCCCAGCGGGTCGATCGATGCATGGTGATGGAACCATCGCTCGGGGTCAGCGGTAAAATCAAAACCGCGCGCAAGGGGGTAGGCCGCTTCACGGTCACGGTCCAGGGCAAGGCGGCCCACGCCGGGCTCGATCCAGGTGCCGGGGCCAGTGCGATCCTCGAGTTATCGCACGTCATTCAGAAACTGTTCGAGTTAAACGATCCCGAGCACGGTACCACGGTCAACGTCGGCGTTATCGACGGCGGCATCCGGCCCAATATGGTGGCACCGGAAAGCCGTGCGGTGATCGATGTACGGGTGCAGACCCAGGCCGACGCTGAGCGTGTCGAAAACGCAATTCGCGGGCTCGAAGCCGAAACCCCGGGGGTCAGTCTGTTGATCGAGGGGCGTATTGGCAGACCGCCAATGGAACGGACCCCGGCAAATCAACAGCTGTGGACAGTCGCCCAGCAGCTCGGCGAGGAGATCGACCTCAAACTCGAGCAAGGTACCGCTGGCGGTGGCTCTGACGGTAATACCACCAGTTTATACACCGCGACCCTGGACGGCATGGGCGCGGTCGGCGATGGCGCCCATGCCAGCCATGAGTTCATCTATCCCGATTCGCTGCCGGTACGCTGCGCGTTGCTGACCCTGCTGTTACTGGCGCCGCCAATGAGGCAATAACCAGCGGAGAAGACACTGAAAAAAACATAAGAGGAGACACAAGCACTCACCAGAAGAGGAGATAAGTCATGATAAGAACCTTTCTTTCATCGGTCACCCGAATTTCGGACTTGACCGAGGATAACTTTGACATCACCCCATTGGCGCGAGATCAGTGGGATACGGGTGATTACGTGGTGGGCAAGGTCGGGGACATCGGCGGTTATGCAAGCGCCATCGAGCTGGCCAACGGGCGCATGATCAATGTCATGGAGGATGATCACGTCGTCGGCAGTTTGGGCACCCGGGTGGCAACCCTGGAAGCGGTGGGAGACTGGCGTTCGATTGATGACTCTGGGCAGCTCAACGCACTTACGTCGGCCGGCCTGTTCGGCAAAACGACCTCCTTGTCACCATTTATCGCTTCTCCGATGCGCCTGCAGTACCAGGGGCACGTAACGCGCAACGGCAACAAGGTAACGATGGCCGGATGCCTGCCGGAAATACCTTCGGTAGAATTTGATATCCCGGTCATTCTAATCGTCGGCACCTCGATGTCGGCCGGTAAAACCACCTCCGGGCGGGTTATCGTGCACATGTTGTCGCAAATGGGATTGAAGGTCGTCGGGGCCAAGATGACCGGCGCGGCCCGTTACCGCGATATGCTGAGCTTTGGCGATGCCGGCGCCAGTGCCATTTACGATTTTGTCGACGCCGGTTTACCCTCATCGGCGGTGGATGAGGCCACCTACCGCAAGGCACTGAACTACCTGTTGTCCCTGATTGCGCAGGATAAACCGGACGTGGTGGTCGCCGAAGCCGGTGCCTCACCGCTGGAACCCTATAACGGTGCCATCGCCAAGGAGGTGGTCCGCGACAAGGTCAAATTCAAGCTGCTGTGTGCCCAGGACCCTTATGCGGTGGTCGGTGTGCAGCAGGCGTTTCAGCGTGCGCCAGACCTGGTCGCCGGCGGTGCGGCCAATACCGATGCCGCGATCGCGTTGGTGAAAAAGCTCACCGGCCTGCCGGCGTTGAATTTAATGGATCCGGCCTGCCGTAATGAACTGGCGTTCATGTTACGCCAGGCGCTTGACCTGTAATCAGGCGCTAGATGACAGCTTTGTCGAGTGCCCGTGATCTCCAGCCAGGTCATGCGCTCTGGTCTCGATCGGTTTAGTGGGCCAGAAACTGCCCCTGATTTCAGCCTTGCTTTACAGAGTAATGGCGTTTAATCTTGAGATTCTTGTATGAATATCAAAGGTTTGTAAAAAGACCTTATAAAAACCAGCTCGATTTGGCCAGATCGGTAGGCACATTGCTAACCGCTTCTGATCTCCAAAAACGGGCATTTATCACCACAAAAGAGAGGAGTAGATTTCTTATGAGTATCAAACGCAGATCAATTCTGGTTGCCGGTTCGGCGCTGCTCACGGCCAGCCTGTTGGCACCGACGAGTACATTCGCCAGGGAAAGAGTGGTATTTAGCGGCGGCCCCGCCGGTGGTACCTTCCAGGTGGTTGCCAACGCGGTGCAAATTTACGACCCGATCAAGGCATCCAAGACCTTCCGCGTTCGCGCCCAGTCTTCCGCCGGTTCGGTGGAAAACCTGCGCAAGGTGAATTCCGGCAAGGCGCAAATGGGTGTGGTCTATTCCGGTCACGTCTATCTCGGCCGTAACGGCAGAATGAAAAACGATACCCGCAAGTATGAAGACGTAATGGCGGTATCCTGGCTCTACGGTGCCCCGGCGCAGCTGGTAGTGCGTAAGGGTTCCGGCATCAAGAGCACCAAGGACCTGGTTGGCAAGAAGGTCGGTGTGGGGAATGCCGGTTCCGGTGCTTTCGCCAACTGCGAACTGTTCTTCACCCACATGGGCGTATGGGACAAGATCGAGCGTAATGCGATGGGCTACAACGACGCTGCGCAGGCCTTTGGCAATAACCAGCTGGACGCCTTCTGGTTGTTCACCGCCTTCCCCAGTGGTGCGGTGATCATGGCGGCCCAGACCAACGATATCGAACTGGTCAACCTGGGTAAGGATGCCAAGGATAGCGGCTTCTTCGATGAGTATCCATACTTCAGCCAGCTACCGGTACCGGCAGGAACCTACCGCGGCGTCGATTATGAATCTCCCTCGTTCCAGGATTCGGCGCTGTGGGTGGCGAACTCCAAGGTCTCCGAGCAGACGGTTTACGAAATGCTGTCCGCAATCTACAGCGACGAAGGTCTGGCCCATATGAAACAGCAGAAATCGACCTTCAAGCACATGGGTCTCGATACCGGTACCGATGGTGTGGTCACGCCATGGCATCCCGGTGCGGTCAAGTTCTGGAAAGAAAAAGGCATGATGTAAATCATTCGACAGGGCGGGGCTTGCCTCGCCCTGTCACTGCCTGACTAACAGGCCGAAAACCCGGGCCTGAATTCATAAAAAAACATCGAGGGGGATCGGGTCATGTTGTACGAAAAGTTACACAAGGTCGAGCGCTGGATGTTCGATGGCATGGCTATCGGTCTCGTCCTGTTTTATTCCTATTCCGCCGTATTACAGCCGGCGGCCACCCAGTACCATCGCGGTATCTACGTTATCATCACCTACGTACTGGTGTTCCTGCTGTATAGAACACCGGGCCTGCCGGGTCGGATCTGGGACTATTTCCTGATGCTGGTCTCCGTCGTCACCCTGGGTTACTGGATCATTAACTTTGAAGCGATCAATTATCGTGCCGGTATCGAGACCGAGCTCGATCAGTGGATCGCGATGGCCGGGGTGCTGGTCGGCATCGAGGTTGCACGCCGGGTGGTCGGCACCGTGTTTGTCGTCATCGGTACCATCATGCTGCTGTATGGCGTGTTTGGTGACAGTGAATTGATTCCCGAGGTAATCCAGCACGCGGGAGACACTTTCCCGCTGTTGTGTACCAGCATTTTCTATAAGAGCGATGGCGTGTTCGGCATCATGGCCAACGTTCTCGCCACCTATATCATCCTGTTCGTGATCTTCGGTGCGTTTCTCGAAAAAAGTGGCGCGCAGCGCTTCTTCATCGATTTTCCGCTGGCCGCGGTCGGCCACAAGATCGGTGGTCCTGGCAAGGTTTCGGTTATCGCCAGCGGCCTGTTCGGCTCGATTTCGGGCAGCGCGATCGCCAACACGGTCTCCACCGGTGCGTTTACCATCCCGATGATGAAAAAAGCCGGCTTCCGTCCGCATGTCGCCGGTGGTATCGAACCGGCCGCTTCCATTGGTGGGATGTTCATGCCACCGATCATGGGCGCCGGTGGTTTCATCATGGCCGAACTGACCGGATTGCCCTACTCGCAGATCATGCTGGTAGCGATCTTCCCGGCGTTAATGTATTTCTTCAGCGTGTTCATGATGGTCCACTACGAGGCCAAGAAGTACAACATTGTCGGTGAAAAATCCAAGGAAAGCGCCAGCGAAATTCTGCGCAAGGAATGGTTTTACGTATTGCCGCTGGTGGTGATCACGATCCTGATGCTGATGGGTTATTCTCCGGGTTACTCGGCGATTCTGGGCATTGTCACCTGTATCGCGGTCAGCTGGTTCCGCAAGGAAACGCGCATCGACCTAGTGGGTTTCGTCGAGGCGTCCCGCTCCGGGGCGGAAACCAGTCTCAAGATCGGCGCCACGGTCGGTGTCATCGGTATTATCATCGGCGTACTGACTTATAGCGGCCTGATCCTGACCTTTGCTGACATCGTCATCGACCTGGCGGAGGGCCGGCTCTGGTTAACCATCCTGTTGGTGGCGTTGGCATCATTAATCCTGGGTATGGGCGTGCCGGTGACCGCCGCCTACCTGATCACCGCCGTGGTCGCGGTGCCGGCGCTGACCCATCTTGGGGTCAACGAGATCGCCGCGCATATGATCGTGTACTGGCTGTCGCAGGATTCCAATATCACACCGCCGGTTTGTATCGCCGCCTTCGCCGGGGCCACGATCGCCAAAGCCAGTATGTGGGCGACCGCCTGGGTCGCGTTCAAGTTCGCCAAGTTCCTTTATCTCGGACCGTTTATCTTCGGTTATGTCCCGGCCTTTTCGCTGAATGGATCAGCCACGGATATTGCCATTACCTTCGTATTGGTTTTTTTCGGGACCTGGGCTTACAGTTGGTTCCTCAGCGGTATCTGGTTGAAGCGTAAAGAGCCGGCCACGGCAGGAGAACAAACTGATGTCTGAGCAGAAGCCCCTAGCGCACATCGATTACAAAAAGATTCTTTACGTGACCGACCTGTCCGAGTCCGGCCGCCAGGCCTTCCCGCATGCGGTGGCGGTCGCGCGGCGTAACGACGCCAAGCTCACCGTGTTCCACGTGGTGAACAGTCATGATCTGCAGAGCCTGGCAAGCTATATGAGCGAGGAACTGTGGGAAGAGTTGACCAGCCGCAACCTGGACGATGCCCGACGGATCTTGATCAACCGCCGGCGGGATGAGTTTGCAATCAGCAATGTCGAGGATTTTTGCCAGGACTGCCTCAAGGAACAGCCTGATCAGCCGCTGTTGAGTTACGAGGTCAAGGTCGAGATCGGTGAGCCACTGGATAAGATTCTCGAGGAGGCGCACAGCGGCGGCTACCATCTGCTCGTCATCAGCAAGCACGGCAACCGCGCATCGGTCAGGGATGCCGTGATCGGCGATACCACCCGACATGTGATTCGCCGCTGCAAGATTCCGGTGCTGATGGTGCCGCTGGATGAATAAGGAATAACATTAACAAGAGAAGCTGCCAGCAGGACTTTGAGCTGGCAGGCATATAAGCGCAAGCCCCGGTATCGAGAGATGCCGGGGCTTTTTTGTCTGTAGTTACCCCATTAAAGAAATTCCCGCTTATCCCGATACAAAGGCTGCCAGGTCCTTGTGTAACTGAAGCTGACACCGGGTGTTGTTGAAGGTTTGCAAGATCATTGATAAACGATGACAGGGATCGATGGCTCCCGGCCAATCGTATTTCGGTGAACATGTCATGGGCATACATATCACCAACAGCAACAGGGCGTAAATCCTGCATCAAGAGGTCTGATCATGGAATCTGAAACTACCGCAACATCCTTCCTGTTTTCGGTGCTGGAGTTTTTTGCCGCGCTGTTCCTGTTCGCGTTTGCCGCGGTTATTGTGGCAGTGGTGGTTACCTACATCCTGGATGTAACCCAGAACAAGACCGCGATCCGTAAGAATTATCCGGTCATCGGTCATTTCCGCTACTTCTTTGAGCATCTGGGCGAGTTTTTCCGCCAGTACTTTTTCGCCATGGATCGCGAGGAACTGCCGTTTAACCGGGCGCAGCGATCCTGGGTCTATCGCGCCGGAAAAAACCTGCCCAACACCGTGGCCTTCGGCTCATCGCGTGACATTCGTCGCCCCGGCTCGGTGTTGTTTGTCAATTACCCTTATCCGACGCTCGGTGAAGACGCGGTACCGCCCGAGGCGATCACCATCGGCAAGGATTGCAAACACCCCTATACCACCAGTTCCCTGTTCAATATTTCCGGTATGAGTTACGGTGCCTTGTCGAAACCGGCGATCCTGTCTTTATCGATGGGCGCCAAGGCCACCGGCAGCTGGCTCAATACCGGTGAAGGTGGTCTTTCCTCTTACCACCTGGAGGGTGGCGCCGACATCGTGTTCCAGATTGGTACCGCGAAATTCGGCGTCCGCGACCTGGAGGGCAACCTGGATGATGACAAACTACGTGAAGTGGCGGCACACGAGTCGGTCAAGATGTTCGAGATTAAAATGAGCCAGGGTGCCAAACCCGGCAAGGGGGGCATATTACCGGGCAAGAAGGTTACCAGGGAAATTGCCGAGATTCGCGGCATTCCAATCGGCCAGGATGCGATCAGCCCCAATCGCCATCCCGATATCTGCAGCAACCAAGACCTGTTGCAGATGATCCACCGGGTGCGTGACGTTACCGGAAAACCGGTTGGTTTCAAAACGGTGATCGGTGGCCCCCACTGGCTGGATGATCTGTTCCAGGAGATCGTATCCGAGGGTATGCAATACTGTCCTGATTTTATTACCCTGGATAGTGCCGATGGCGGAACCGGGGCTGCACCGATGCCGTTGATCGATGCGGTTGGCTTACCCCTGCGTGAAAGCCTGTACATGCTGGTGGACAAGTTAAACGAGTATGGATTAAGGGACAGAGTCACGGTGATTGCATCGGGCAAATTGATCACGCCGGCAGATATCGCCTGGGCGATGTGCGTTGGTGCCGATTTTGTCTGTTCCGCGCGCGGCCCGATGTTTGCACTAGGTTGTATTCAGGCCCTGCAGTGCAACAAGAATACCTGTCCCACCGGTATTACCACACATAAGAAAGACCTGCAAAAAGGTCTGGTGCCGAAAGTCAAGGCTGAGCGGGTGGCGAACTATATCCGCAATGTCGAATACGAGGTGGGTATTATCGCTCACGCCTGCGGAGTCCGTTCTCCCCGGGGCCTGTTGCGGCGGCATGCGCGCATCGTCACCGCCGATGGCCCGTCGATCGCGCTGGATGAGCGCTGGCCACCGGTGCCGAATCCGCAACGAGCGCAACCGGATGAAAAGCCAGCTGCCTGATCCATCATCAGGCGCCCCATTTGTTGGTCGAGCAAGCCAGGGCTGGACTTGTCAGCGGTTTCCTGCTTCAATCCCGGCATGATCAGAACCTACTCGCAGCGCATGATGCCACCGTATTCCGGCCAGGTGCAGATTGCTGAATCAGACCGTGCGCGAGCGCTCACCGTGGATGGTGAAAGCTGGGAGTTCCAGTTTCGCAAGACGACCAGTAGCACCCTGACCCAGACCGGACAGAAGGTGCATACCAGCTATACCCGCGCCGCTTATATCAAGCACAGTGAGTTATCAGACTTTACCCGGGATTCGAGTGTCGAAGGCAGGGAAGTTGATGAGCGTATCGCTGAATTGGCGGAGTTTCTGGTCGATGCCAGCCTGCCATTTCCCGCGGTAGATATCTACGAGTACTGGCTGCTGGATGGCACTGACGGTTCCCCGCTGGCACTGATTTTTTCCTGCACCCATTCAGATCAAATGGATATGTATCCGGATAAACCTGAATGGACCGCACTGCCGGCGGCAGTGTTGCCGATAGAGCCCACCCAGGACGAGACCGATCGCAGCGATTCGCCGGTCAACTACCGGCTGGAACGGCTGGTTGCCGAACGCGCAGGCCAAAAGCCGCAGGCTAAATGGTTCACCCGCAGCAGCCACGAAGATACAGCGTTTCCACCGCTGATGCTGAAAGAGGACTGGCAGGAACCAGCGCATCAAGATCTTTGCCAACGCTATATCAATCGTCTATCGACTCGACTGCTCATGTTGCATGGCCTGGGGCACGAGGACAGGCTGCGGATGGAGCAGGCAGCAAAAGCCTATGTATTCGAAGTGGAACGGTTTTATCCGTTATACCCTGAGGTCGCTGACAAGACCATGATGTCTGCGATAAGGGTAGAAGCCCAGCTCAGGCGCTCTGCGGAAACCGAGAAGGAATCATCCCTGCACGACCGTCGTGATGGTGTGCTTTATCAATGACCAGGTTGCTTAGAGTTTGACTGCGATATGGTTTGATCGGAATGAATCCTGACTGAGATAAAATAACTGCCCAAAAGGATGCAAGGTTGCTGGGTGATTAAGATTATAAAATGTGTAAAATCTCTTTCAATTCCAGCGTGATTATCTGATTCCTTTCAATCCAAAATAGACTTCTTCTGGTCGTTTACTATCCAATGAATTCGATAGAAACCGAAATTTCGATCATTGTTCCCGTCTTCAATGTTGCGGACTATATCGAGCCCTGTCTCGACAGTCTGGCGCAGCAGGACTTTGAGTATAGTTATGAAGTGTTGCTGATAGACGATGCATCAACCGATACTAGTGCCCAGCACTGCGAACAATATGCGTCGCGCTACCCCGATATTTTTACATTCATCAGGAATGCCGAAAACAGTGGCGTGAGCGTGACCCGAAATAAGGGTCTGTCGCTGTGTAGTGGCAACTACTTCATGTTCGTCGATCCTGACGATATTCTGCCATTAACAGCACTCAGCACTTTACATAGGCTGGCCAGGGAATTTAATGCCGAGATCGTCAAGGGTAACAACTCGGTATTTACCGATACATCGGAATATCCGGCACGCTACGGGGTGTCCCGTAACGAGTTTTTTCATCAACAGGAGATACTGCCAACTTTTTTCAATCACCGAAAAGTCCGCGGCCACCCCTGGGGCAAGCTGTTTTTACACAGCACTCTGGGGCATTTTCGCTTTACCCCCGGCGTCAGAATGGCGCAGGATCTTTTGTATTGCAGTGAAGTGTTTGCAGCAGCCGCTTCAATGTTGATCTGCCCAGACCTGGTGTATCGGTATCGAAACCGCAGTACTGGTTCTACTGGCAAGAAATACCAAACCGGAGCTTATCTGGACTGGCTGGATGCGGTGGAGCGATCCGGTAGCATGTGCAAAAGCTTAGCAGATACTCGGGCGTTTAAAAGTCTTCAAGTACGGACCTTGAATCAATTGGCGCGCGAATGCAGGCAACTCGATGGAGATCTGGCGGTATCTGTCGTCGACGAAATCAACAAACGCAAACAGCGATGGGATATCAGCCCACGAACATTGGTTTTCAAGTATCGAACCGGCATGCGTTCAATTGTGCAGTATCTGAAAATGACAACAGCGCTAAAGTCTATTCGACACGGCATTCATTGATATGCTGGTTGTTGCGGGGGGATTCAGGTTGCTTTGGCCTGGTCAGGCTCACATAGCTTGCCATCTTCAATATTATCCGGGGTGGCCCGTAAAAACTCACATTGGATAGGCAAGGCCGCTTTCGCCAGCAGCGTGAACATCAGTAAACCAAAACCCAATATACCGATGGATATGACGATTTCGGTCATGCTAGGCATGTATTCGTAGATTTCGCCCAGAGGGGTCGGGACATAGGCGGGTATAATCAGCCCCATTCCTTTCTCGATCCACACCCCGATGATCGTCAACACGAACGCAATATTCATCGTCCAGGGATGGTTGCGGGTTGGGTGGATCATCAACAGGGTCACCGCAATCAGCAATAGAACAACCGCGGTCCAGATCCAGGGCTGCAGAGCATTGTGTCCATCCAGGCCCAGAAACAGGTAGCGGGCGGATAGTCCATGTTCACTCTCATTGTAGAAGTCGGTAAACAGCTCGGCCCCGACAAAAAATATGGTTACCTGCAGCGCCACTACCGTCACCAGGCTCAAATGCCTGATCACCGATTGTGAAATCGGGTAGTTACTGACCTGGCGGATGATCTGCAGACCTATCGCCATGATTGCCGGACCCGAGGCAAACGCGGAGGCGATAAATCTTGGCGCCAGTAACGGGTTATGCCAGAAGGGTCTTGCACTATTCGCCGAGTAAAGAAATGCGGTAACGGTATGAATCGATATCGCCCAGAAAATGGCCAGGATCACGATTGGAAAATAGTGCGATTCCTTCGGGTCGACCATCTTGTAATGGTTATAGACGATATAAAAAGATATGGCGAAATTCAGAAACAGGTAACCATTGAGTACTACAACATCCCAGGCCAGCATGGATTGCGGGAAATTAAATTTGCCAATACCCGGGATAAGGTGCCAGATTCGATCAGGCCGGCCAAGGTCTACCAATATGAACATGATGGCCATGGTGACGGCCACAATGGCCATGGTGTCGCCCATCAGCACCACATCCTTGATGTCTTTACGATGAAAGATGTAGGCAGGGATGACCAGCATCACCGCGGCCGCGGCGACCCCGACCAGGAATGTAAAGTTGGAGATATAAAATCCCCAGGAAACCTGGTTGGTCATGTTAGTGACCACCAGTCCATCTCGTAGCTGCAAATAGTAAGCCACGCATCCGGCAGCCACGCACAATGCCAGAAAGCTGACCCACAGCCAGTAAGCAGGAGAGCCATGAAATAATTCGCCGATCGTGAAGCGCAGGAAGCGCCACAGGTTTTTTGGTTTGGCGTCAGGCATCGCGGAAATACCAGAACTTGGGTTCTGTCCCCAGGTCTTCCTTGAGGCGGAACACCGCCTTGTTCTCCAGGATATAACGAATCTCGCTGTTAGGATCCAGCAGGTTACCGAATACCCGCGCCCCGGTCGGGCAGGCTTCCTGGCAGGCAGGCTGGTCCCCATTGCGGGTGCGCTGCACGCAGAAATGGCATTTTTCAACAACCCCCCTGGGTCTTGGCCGGTTGCCGAGATAATGGGTAGTTTTGTTTATCTTTTCAGGATCGAGGTCCGGATGGCCCCAGTTGAAATGACGTGCCTGGTAAGGACAGGCGGTCATGCAATAACGACAGCCAAAACACCAGTCGTAATCCACCACCACGATGCCATCCGGCTCCATCCAGGTGGCCTCGATCGGACAGGCCTTGACGCAGGGAGGGTCATCACACTGCATGCAGGAGACCGGTAGGTAATATTTACCCTCCATCGGCACTGTCGCTGGGTCATAGTAATGATCACCCGCGTGCAGGTTGCTGCTGCCTTCATCCATTTCAATGACCCGAATATACTGGGTGTCGGAACCGAGATTGTTTTCCTCTACACAGGCATGTACGCAGTCCCGATATCCCCTGCATTTTGAAATATTCAGCGCGTAACCAAAAACCACGCCGTCGATGGCCGGGGTATCTGCGCATTCGATATCCACACCATAACGCTTTTGCGCCTTGCGCTTGATGCGTTCGATGGTGTCATTCACTTCATCCGGGGTCATCTGGCGATAATGTTTCTGGAAGAAATCAGCGAAGGTATCACTCAGGGTATGGCCACCCCAGGCCGCATAGGCGGCGCCACTGGCGCCAGCCACGGCAACACCGCCCAGCTTGGCAAAGAAGCGGCGACGGGCAGCATTGAATTCCTGGTCCCGGGGTTGCTTTTTTCCATCTTTTTCTTGGTCGGTCATTGCGGCAGGTCCTGGGGTCCAGTGACATCGATTGCATAACGCTCCCAGATGGGTTGTTCATGCCCGGATTTTTCCTTGTGCGGGTCAGACGATTTGGATTGCCAATGAGCAGGACGTTGCATTTCTACCCGCACAACGGGCCCGGACATCGGCTCCCTGGCTTTCAACGCGGGGGCGTGCTGGTAATGGCAGGCGGCACAATCCAATGAGGTTCGTTGACCTTTCCAGCCACCAATCCGCTTACCATGGGCGCCAAATGCCCAGTCCTTGGCCTGGCGTGAATGGCATTGGCTGCATAACAGATAAGATTCCTGCGAAGTCAGGTGGTTGCCTTCCAGGTCTTTCAGTCCTTCAGGATTCTCCAGGTCGTGGCAGGTGTAACACCAGAATTCACCTTTGCCGTGCAGGCTATGCTCTAGCTCGAAGTTGTTATGTGGTTTTTCCAGCGGACGCGGTGAATCGTTGATCTTGCGCCAGGCATGGCAGCTGGAACAGGGGTACATGCTGGCGGTTCTTTTGGCTGGAATGATATTAAAGTTGGGTGTACTGTCCAGGAAGGGTTTAACCGGCAGTGTGTCAGCTTCATAATCAGCTTCCGCCTTACCGGGTGGTAATTGTGGCATTTCCTGTTGTTGCCGGCCGTCATCGGCCGGGGTCATATCTTCCTCGGTTACCGCGCCCCAGTCCCAACCACCCAGATCAATGGGGGCGGAGTCATCGGCACTGTAGGCCGGGTTTCCAATCAGCAGGACACCTACGGCCAATATTACAATATTCAAAGTCATATACTGCAATATCGACCGGGATAGGTGTCTCATGATTCAACTGCTAGGGTTTAAATTCTGACCTCAGCAGAAGCCGCCAGCTTCGGTTTCAGTAAATCATCAGGGATTTTACCCTTGACCCTGGCCTTGATCGGCGGCAGTAACAAATCGTAAAGCGCCTCGGCACGAATAATCGATATTGCAGAATTATTCGGAATCTCGTAGTTAAGGGTTCTGGATTCGTTTGGATTCAGACGCGAATCTGCCAGCACCTGTTTGGCCATGGGTGGGGAAGTCGGCTTGCCGGCATCGTCACCGAGGGTGTACCAGAATGCTGACTTGGGATCATCCTTGATCGGATGCACCTTGAAGTTTTTCCACAGCTCTTTGCCGTTCTTGTCATAGGCGGCGACCTTGAGGAAAAAGTTACGGAAAGGTG
>JASJBV010000031.1 GCA_030066335.1 Gammaproteobacteria bacterium | reverse complement strand
GCGGCCACCGATTTCATCCAGCAGATCCTGCACAATGGCCGGGTCAGCCGCAAGGAGACAAGGGTCGCCCTGGTCGCCAATCGCTGTCGCGAAACCACCAATGTTTACCACCAACTGGAAACCTTCCTGACCAAGATCCGCAAGGTACCCTTTATCAGCGTATTGCGCGAAACCCAGAATTACAACAAGGCATCGGATCGTGGTCTTGGTATCTTTGAACTGGCACCTTACCAGATCAGACGCGACCTCGAACAATGGGATCCGATCATCGCCTGGTTGAACAGCCGACGCAGCCAGCCGATCAAGCGTTAATCCTCGCCACCAGTCCAACCTTGCCCGTTGAATATTCATCCCCATATTAACAGGATGGACAGTGTCTTTATATTTGGCGGTAAAACACTTAGACTCCGCCGCCTGTGTTGATTGATTGAGTATTTATGTCTTTTACCATTACCCTGGCCGATGAAGATCGACAGTTCTCCTGCCGCGCCGACCAAACCATTCTCGATGCTGCTTTGGAGCAAGGCATAACCCTGAGCTATGGCTGTCGCGATGGTATGTGCGGTTCCTGCATGGGCAGCCTAATGGCCGGCCATATTGAATATCCCCAGGGCCAGCCCGGTGGTATCAGTGATAGCGAGGTGGCTGATGGCCAGGCCTTGTTCTGCAAGGCAGTCCCCCTCGGCAATGCGGTGATCAAGGCCCGGGTGGTCAGGCAGAGCGAGGAGATCGAGATCAAAACCCTGCCGGTCAAGGTCAAGTCCATCGATTATCTGACCGATGATGTAATCAGGCTGATCTTGCAATTACCAGCGGTCGAGACTTTCCACTATCGGGCCGGGCAATGGGTGTATTTCCTGTTGAAGGATGGACGCAAGCGAGCATTTTCCATCGCCAATGCTTCAAACCAGGATAATTTACTGGAACTGCAGATTCGCCACGCGGTGGGTGGCGTGTTCACCGATTTCGTGTTCAACCAGCTGAATGAAGGCGATTTACTGCGGATCGAAGGGCCGCATGGCACGTTTTATTTCCAACAGGATGAAAAACCCTTACTGCTGGTTGCCGGGGGCACCGGTTTTGCCCCGTTGAAAGGCATCTTCGAGGAGCTTTCTACCCAGGAGCTTAAGTTCCCGGTACACCTGTTCTGGGGCTCGCGGGCCCAGAAGGACTTATACCAGGAAGATCTGGTACGGGAATGGGTTGATCGTCATGGGCTGAGCTATACACCGGTATTATCCGATGCCGATCCCGAGGATAAATGGCAGGGCCAGACCGGGTTTGTCCACCAGGCCGTGGTCGAGGCCTATCCTGATCTGTCAGGTTACGCGGTCTACATGGCCGGACCACCACAGATGATCGAAGCCTGTAAGCAAACCTTTACCGAAGCCGGAATGGACCCGGCGAGCCTGTATTACGATTCCTTTGATTATTCCAGCGATGCCCTCAATGGTATGCAGCAACAGGATGCTTCATCTGCTGAATAACCCGATCCAGGCGCTTGTTCCGTCCAGACAACGATTCTGACAAAATTTCCAGTTTACATTCCTGAGCAATGGTTCTATCATAAATAACTATATTTCTAGTTATTTAGTGATTTCAATATGCAACAAGCAACTCTTGGACTCGAACTGGCCGCCCAGGGTTTTGCCGCGGTCGGTTCTGCCGCACGCCTGCAGGTACTGAACAGCCTGGTCCGCGCCGGCCAGGCCGGGCTCAACATTGGTGAGATTCAGCAACGCCTGCAGATACCCCTGTCGACCCTGGCCCATCATTTAAAATACCTGAGCGACGCCGAGCTGATTGAACAACAAAAGCAGGGGCGAACGGTGGTAAACCGCGCGCGTTATGATCAGATCGAGGCCCTTGCGGCATTCCTGTTGAATGAATGTTGTGCCGATGCCTGCACAAGCATGGAGACCGCAGATGAACGATAAGTCCAGCCAACAAAACAGCTGTTGTGGCAGCGAGTCGCAGCAAAACCCGAATCCAACGGCCGGCGCAAACCCTGCAGATAGCGGTTGTTGTTCAACCCCTTCAATCTCGCTAGATAGCCTGCAGCAAGCGGACAGCAGCGCAGGTTGTGCCGGTGCGGAAATCAGCCTGGAGCAGGCTACCGAATCGACATCCTGTTGTGACAGCAGTCGACAAAAGACCCAGTGGCAACAAGTACGGGATAAGCTGCTCACCGCCTGGACCCTGATACCGCTGATCCCTCTCGTGGTCTGGCTAGTGGATTCATCCAACACCGGTCATGTTTTGAGCATCGCCAGCCAGGCATTGCTGGGCACCGCGCCCTTTATCGTGTTTGCGGTGTTATTGATCGCATACCTGAAGGCAACCGGCGCCGAGGTCATGGTGGCCCGGGCATTCGAGGGTCGGGAGAATCGGATGATTGTTTTCGCCGCCTTTTTCGGTGGCCTGGCGCCATTCTGTTCCTGTGAGGTGATCCCTTTCATCGCCGGTCTGCTCGCGGTGGGTACACCGCTGTCCGCGGTGATGGCGTTCTGGTTATCCTCACCGCTGATCGATCCACCCTCGCTATTGATTACCGCTGGCGCCCTGGGCTGGGATTTCGCCATCGGTAAGGCGGCGGCGGCTGTATTCCTCGGCTTGTTCGGGGGCTTTGCGATCAAATTGATGACCCGCTCCGGGGCCTACCGGGTACCGTTGAGATCGGGTGAAACCGTCGGCTGCAGCTCCGCTGGATGTGCCACGCCCCAGACCGGCCAGGCGCAATGGCAATTTTGGCAAGAGCAGGCACGCATGGTCACCTTTCGCCGGGAAACCCGTGATAACGCACTGTTTTTGTTCAAATGGTTAAGCCTGGCCTATTTGCTCGAGGCACTGTTAATCTTGTATGTGCCGGCGGAATTGATTGGTGGCATCGTCGGTGGTGAGGGTGTGGGCCCGGTATTCCTCGGCGCACTGGTCGGGATGCCGGCTTATCTGAACAGCTTTGCCGCGCCACCACTGGTCGCAGGCCTGATGGAACAGGGGATGAGTGCGGGTTCGGCGATGGCATTTATGACCGCCGGGGCAATCAGCTCGATCCCGGCGATGACCGCGGTCTACAGCCTGGTCAAGAAGCAGGTGTTTGCCGCTTACATGCTGTTCGGTTTCAGCGGCGCGGTGATGTTCGGCCTGTTATTTGCGCTGCTCAGATAAGCTCGATCCGATTGGCGCAGTTCAGGAATCCTCCGACGGCTGTTCGATCAGGTCGAGTTCCATGCGGGCCTTGTCCACCAGTTCGGCCGGCATTTCCTTCTTCACCGATACCCCAAGCTTCTGGAAATCCTCGACCCGTTTGACCAGGTTGCCCTTGCCGGAGATGAACTGTTTCATCGCCTGGTCATAGGTCTGACGCGAGCGTTCCAGCTGCAGGCCCAGCGCTTCCATGCTTTCCAGGAACAGGCGTAGCTGGTTATAGACCTTGGCCGCCTGTTCCGCCAGCACCGCGGTATACTTGTTCTGGTCTTCAAAGCGCCATAACTGGCGCACGATATTGAGACTGGTCAACAGGGTGGTCGGGGTGGTGACCAGGATCTGGTTCTGAATCGCCTGCTGGAACAGGTTTTCATCGGCGCGAATCGCCTCGACGAAGGCGGATTCGATCGGGATGAACATGAACACCATTTCCGGCGAATTCATCCCGGGCAGATCGAAATAATTCTTGCTGGACAGTTCCTTCAACCGATCGCTCAGGGCCTGGATGTGGTCCTTGATCGCCTGCGCACGCTCCACCTCGGTTTCCGCGTTGACGTAGCGGGTGTAGGCATTCAGCGAAACCTTGGCATCGATGATCAGATGCTTGTCATCCGGCAGGTAAACGATGACATCGGGACGTCGCCGGCCATCCTCGGTATTGATACTGACCTCGCGCCGGTAATCCTTGTCGGCCTGCAGCCCGGAACGATCGAGCACATTTTCCAGGATCAGTTCGCCCCAGTTGCCCTGGGTCTTTTTCTGGCCTTTCAACGCGGTGGATAACTGATGCGCCTCCTCGGTCATCTGCCGGTTCAGCTCCTGTAACTGCTTAAGCTCGGTTTTCAGGGCCTCGCGTTGTTTCAGATCGTTGGTGTGAATGTTCTCGACCTTGTCGCGGAAATCCGAAATCTGCTGGCGAAACGGCTTGAGGAATAATTCCAGGCCTTCCTTGCTTTGACTGGAGAACTCCTGCTGGGTGGATTTGAGGATTTGCTGGGCCAGCTGCTCGAAGTCCTTTTTCAGCTGTTGCTTGTTCTGCTCGAATTCCTGCAGTTTTTCATCCATGTGCTGACGTTCCTTGGATTGCGCGGTCTGCAGGGTCTGATTTTCGGTTTGCGCCTGGTGTAACTGCTGCACTAGCTGATCCTGCTTGCGTCTCAGTTCCTGCTGTTCGCGTTGATACTGGGCGATGCTTTGCTGCAGGTTTTCGATCTGCTGCTGGGCCAGGGCCTGGTCGGTTTTGGATTGATGTAATTCCTCGAGTTGCAGCGCAATATTCTGTTCCTGTTCGGCCAGGGTTTTGCTCAACTGGCTGACGCTGCGCTGACGTTGCAGATTGGCCAGGACATAGACGATGATGGCAGTGATCAGGGCCGGCCCGATGATCAGTAATAGGTAAAACTGCTGTTGCGTTAACTGCATGGCTGGCCCTGCATCAGGCTGGGAAATGCGGGCTATTTTAACAGCTTTTGGAATTGTTCGGCAGTGAGCGGGGTACCGTAAAAATAACCCTGGCCCAGCTCGACCTGGTAGTCCTTGATCAGCTGTTCCTCGTACTGGCTCTCGATGCCCTCGGCAATCAGCTGCATGCCCAGGTTATGCCCCAGATCGACCAGTGATTTAACGATGGTCTTGCTTTTCTTGTTGTGCAGCATGGTATTGACGAAGCTTTGATCGATCTTCATGAAATCGAACGGAAATCGATGCAGATAACTCAGACTCGAATAACCGGTACCGAAGTCATCGATCACCAGCTTGACTCCATGCTGTTTGAGCTCGTTGAGCGCGGTATGGGCCTGCTCGGGATTACCCATCAGCAGGCTTTCGGTGATTTCAAACTTGATCCTGGCCGGCGCCGAGGCGTGTTCATCGACAATATCGATCAGGCGCGGGATCAGGGTTTCATCATCGAACTGTTTGATCGACAGGTTGATACTGGCAAAGAAATCCGGGTTGAAGCGGTCGGCCACGGTCTGTTGGAACTCACAGGTCTGGCGGGTGATCAGGTAACCGAGATCGATGATCATGCCGCTATTCTCACAGTGCGGGATGAAATACTCGGGGGTAAGTAAACCCTGTTGCGGATGCTGCCAGCGCACCAGCGCCTCGCAGCCACAGATCTGACCCGATCGCAGATCGACGATGGGCTGGTAATAATTGACGAATTGCTCCTCGGTTAAAGCCCGCTGCAGGTTCTTCTCGATACTGAGTAAGCGCTTGGTTTTACTCAGATCGGTTTGATCGAGATTATTATCGTTGAGTGGCACCGCGGTATTCACCGCGGTCAGGATTCGATCCTGCATTTCCAGATACTGCTGCATGATGTTCTTGATCTTGTCACTGGTCGTCTCACTGACCGCCTGATAGCTGGAGGCATTGGGCACGACCCCTTCCAGCACGTGCATCAGGCGAGCGTAGATGTCACGATAACGCATCATGATAACTTTCAGGATGAAGCGCACGGTGGGATCGGAATATTCGATCTTCTGCTGCATGTGTTGTAACGGGATGACGATGACATCGGTCGGTTCCAGCGCGACCGCCGACGCGTTGCGCGGTGACTCATCGATAATCGCCATTTCCCCCAGCAGTTCGCCCTCGGCCAGGGTGGCGATGGTGATATTTTTCTCCGCCTTCTCGATATAGATCTCGATCCGACCTTTCTCGATGATATAGGCACTGTCGCCGATCTCACCCTGTTTGAACAGATGTTCGCCAGGTTGAAAATGCTGATAGAAATCGGGTTGCATAAAGTCTCGTTAACGCTGTAGCTGACCTAAGGACTATAGTTCATGGATTTGGCGGCCAGAGCGGTTTAGTAAATTATTTCTGCTATGCTCAGAGAAACAATGCAAAATACAGGGAAAATGCCGCAGCCAATCACACTGGAATCACTGTTAAAACAGGACAGTGAGCTCGCCTCGTTACCAGAAGTTTACATCCAGGTCTCACAGTTACTTGACGATGAACAGACCACCGCCGGGCAAATCGGGCTGGTGGTGGAAAAGGATCCCGCGTTAACCGCCAAGATCCTGCGCATGGCGAACAGCGCGTTTTATGGATTCCCGCACAAGATCTCCAGCATGTCCCAGGCCATTACCATTCTCGGTCGCGACCGTATCCGGCAGATGTTGATCGGTACCGTGGTCAGTGGCCTGTTCGGCAACAAGCGCAGCAATAGCACCCTGGCGATGGAAGATTTCTGGTATCACAGCGTCAAAACCGCGATTCTCGGGCGTTACCTATGTCAATATGGCCAGTTTGCCGATGCCAAGGAAACCCTGTTTACCGGCGGCCTGCTGCACAAGATCGGCCAGTTGATTCTGGCCCAGCAGATGGAAAACGCCTACGCCGAACTGTTGCAACGGGCCGAAACCGAGGGCAATGACTTACTGCAGGTGGAAACCGATGTGTTCGGCTTCAATCATGCCCAGGTCGGCGCGGCCTTTATCGACAAATGGGGTTTGCCCAAGGTGTTGTCGGCAATGGCCGGGCACTACTCAGATCCGGCGCAGGCCAGCGAATATCAGGACCAGGTCCGGTTGTTGCACCTGGCGCGGGGACTGGTGTTCCTGGTGGAGCCGGTGCAGCAGGAAGTGGTCGAGTATGCGCTGGAGGATATCCCGGACTGGCAACTCAGCGGCCTGCAGGTAGAGCAAATCACCGAGGCCTGCCGCTACGCCAATGAACAGGTGTATGACACGATGGAGTCGCTGGGCATGGTGCAGATGCGGATCGACCTGGAAGAGGAGGACTACGCGGTCAGTTGACCATCACCGAGTACCGCCGACCCGGAGCCATGCATCTGGATCGGCGATTTGTGCTGTTGCCGATGCTGGCCGATAATGGACCAGTATTTCATCATCGCCAATTGTTGTTGCCATGATCCAATTGCTTTACCAGGGACAGATCCTGTTGTTCGTCATGATCCTGTTCTCCCTGATCCTGTCCCTGACCTTTCACGAATACGGCCATGGTTTTGTCGCCCGCCTGTTCGGGGATAATACCGCCCGGGACCAGGGACGGCTGACCCTGAACCCGCTGCCGCATATCGATCCGCTGGGCTTGCTGATGGTGATCTTCATCGGCTTTGGTTATGCCAGGCCGGTACCGACCGATCCGCGTAACTTCCGCTCGCGCTGGGGGGTGCTGTTCGTGGCCGCCGCCGGGCCGTTTATGAACCTGCTGCTGGCTTTTTTCTTCATCAATGTTTATGCCCTGGGCGTAATCCAGGGCTGGCCGTTGTTCGACGGCCGGGCAGCCATGCTGTTTTTCGGGTTTCTCGCCAATATCAACCTGTTGTTGATGATCTTTAACCTGATCCCGATCGGACCGCTCGATGGTCACTACATCCTGCCGTATTTTTTACCCAGGTCGTTGGCCCGGTTATACAATTATTACAATGACCACTACGGCCACTGGCTGTTGCTGGGCCTGGTCGCGCTGGCACTGATGGGGGTACCGATCTTCCGTTATGTCTGGGATTTCGGCCAGGTTGTGTTGCAATGGCTGATCCTGTTTTAAATCATTTATTGTGCACTGCGCAATAAAATCTATTTAAATTCTCAATACTGTCGGTCTGCCAATCGGTTAGCATAGCGAGTTCATCATTTTTTCGCAGAGGGGCGCATGCCTGATCAACAATCTTCTAACGATGCACTGGGGTTCGCCTCGGTCGCCGAGGGTCTCGAATCCAGTTTCAAACAGGCCGAGGTGCTGCTGCAGGAATTCACCCGGCAAAGCCAGGACTTCGACTGGGACCCGCTGAAAGCGGCACCGGTGTATAACGAGCTGTTCAACAAAATGCTGCAGAACCCACAGAAGGTGATGCAGGCCAATCTGGAGTTCTGGAAACAGGGCATGGAGTTGTACCAGAATTCCCTGCATACGCTGATCAATGGCAGTGAGCCGCAACAGACGGTCAGCGAAGAAAAGACCGATCGGCGGTTCCGCCATGATGACTGGCTGGAACAGCCGGTGTTCAACATGATCAAGCAGAGTTACTTGTTGATGTCGCAATATACCCGGCGCCTGGTACAGGAAACCGAGGGCCTGGATGAAAAAACCGCGGCGCGCGCGGAATTTCTGACCCAGCTGTACCTGGATGCGATGTCACCGACCAATTTTGTCGGTACCAACCCCCAGGTCATCGAAAAGATCGTCGAGACCAAGGGCATGAACCTGGTGCATGGTTTGAAAAACATGCTGGATGACCTCGAGCGTGGCAAGGGCAAGCTATCCATCAGCATGACCGATTACAAGGCCTTCGAACTGGGCAAGAACGTCGCAACCACAGCCGGCAAGGTGGTATACGAAAACCGCATGCTGCAACTGATCCAGTACGCGCCTTTGACCGAGCAGGTGAATCGAACCCCGCTGCTGATCGTACCGCCCTGGATCAACAAGTATTACATTCTCGACCTGCAGGAAAAGAATTCCCTGATCCGCTGGTTGACCGCCCAGGGTCATAGCGTATTCGTCATCTCCTGGGTCAACCCGGATCAGAGTTATGCCGAGGTCGGCTTCGAGGATTATGTCGAGGAAGGCGTGCTGGCGGCGATCGATGCGATAGAACAGGCCACCGGCGAAAGCCAGGTCAATGCGATTGGTTACTGTATCGGCGGCACCCTGCTCGCCACCAGCCTGGCCTATCTCAAGGCGCAGGATAAGCAACCGGTCAAATCAGCTACCTTCCTGACCACGATGCTGGATTTCTCCGAACCCGGTGAGCTCGGCATGTTCATCGATGAAGAGCAGTTGGCCTCGCTCGATGAAAAAATGGATCGTGACGGTTACCTGGATGGCAGCAACATGGCCGGCACCTTCAACCTGTTACGCGCGAATGACCTGATCTGGTCGTTTTACATCAACAATTACCTACTCGGTAACGATCCGCGCCCGTTCGACCTGCTGTACTGGAATTCAGATTCGACCCGGATGCCGGCGAAAATGCACAAATGGTATCTGCACAATCTCTACCTCAAGAACAACCTGGTCAAGCCGGGCGAAATCAAGCTCAAGGGCATCCCGATCGACCTGTCCAGCATCGATATACCGGTGCTGTTCGTGTCCACCGTGGATGATCATATCGCTCCGTGGAAATCTACCTGGATGGGGGCGCAACAGTTCAGCGGTCCGGTCAGGTTCATTCTCAGCGGTTCCGGCCACATTGCCGGTATCGTCAATCCGCCGGAAGCGAAAAAATACGGTTACCGCATCACCGCCAGTAAGCTGCCCAAGCAGGCCCAGGCCTGGGCGGACAGAACGACCCCCAAGGAGGGTTCATGGTGGCCGGAGTGGGAACAATGGGTCGCTAAGTTTACCGCGGACAAGGTAACGGCGAGACAACCGGGAGATGGTCGCCTGGCAGCGATTGAAGATGCGCCGGGTCGTTATGTGAAAACTAAAATAGTCAATATATAGGGGGCTAAAATGGCAAGAGTGGCATTAGTAACAGGCGGTACCAGGGGCATCGGCGAGGCGATCTGCCTGATGTTGAAACAGGCGGGATACCAGGTGGCAGCCAACTACGGCGGTAACGACGAAGCGGCCAACAAGTTTGCCGAGGAAACCGGCGTACCGGTATTCAAGTTCGATGTATCCGATTATGCTGCCTGCGAAAATGGCGTCAAGCAGGTGGAGTCAGCACTGGGCCCGGTCGAGGTCCTGGTCAACAATGCGGGCATCACCCGCGATACGACGATGCACCGGATGACCTTCGAACAATGGGAAGCGGTCATCCAGACCAACCTGAGCTCCTGCTTCAACATGAGCCGGGCGGTGATCGAAGGCATGCGTGAACGTGAATTCGGCCGCATCGTCAATATCGGTTCGATCAACGGTCGTGCCGGCCAGTATGGCCAGGTCAACTACGCCGCGGCCAAATCCGGTATCCATGGTTTCACCAAGGCGCTGGCCCTGGAGGGTGCCGCCAAGGGCATTACCGTCAACGCGGTGGCGCCCGGTTATGTGTTAACCGACATGGTACGCGCGGTCCCGGAAAAGGTACTGGAAAAGATTGTCGCCCGGATCCCGGTCGGACGCCTGGGTGACCCCGATGATATCGCCCGTGCGGTGATGTTCCTGGTCGCCGACGAGGCTGGTTTCATCACCGGCTCTACGTTGGATGTCAACGGCGGCCAGCAAATGTACTGATGCGGTTTAGTCCGCATTGTTGAGCCGTTCAGCGATACTTCATCTGCACCGGCAGTCGCTTCGCGCCCCACTCCCCTGCCCTGGCCTCGAACACGCCGGCGCAGGGGGTGCCGCAGTTGCTGCAATTGCCTTCAGCATCCAGCTTCCAGTCGGATAATACATACCAGTCACGACCGATCAGCAACTCGCCACATTGATGACAGTAGGTGCTCTCGCCCGATTTGTCATGCACGTTGCCGGTATAGGCATAACGCACCCCGTTATCCAGCGCGATCTGGCGTGAGCGGGTCAGGGTCTGGCCCGGGGTTGGAGCGATATCCAGCATTTTATAGTCCGGATGAAACGCGGTGAAATGCATTGGTACGTCCGGCCCCAGATTTTCCACCACCCATTGGGTCATGGCGCTGATTTCCTCCGGCGAATCATTCTTGCCGGGGATCAGTAACGTGGTCGTCTCCACCCACACATCGGTCTCATGTTGCAAATAGACCAGGGTATCCAGCACCGGTTGCAGGTGGCTTCCGGTCAGGTGCACATAGAAATCATCGGTAAATGCCTTGAGATCGACATTGGCCGCGTCCATGTGCTGGTAAAACTCGGCCCGGGGCTCGGGGCAGACATAACCGGCGGTGACCGCGACGGTCTTGATGTCCCTGGCATGACAGGCTTTGGCACAGTCGATCGCGTACTCATGAAAGATCACCGGGTCGTTGTAGGTGAAGGCAATCGAGCGGCAACCGAGTTCGGCCGCGGTAGCGGCGATCTGTTGTGGGCTGGCGTAATCGGCCAGGGTATCGATCTCGCGTGACTTGCTGATATCCCAGTTCTGGCAGAATTTACAGGCCAGGTTGCAGCCGGCGGTACCAAAACTGAACACCGGGGTACCGGGCAGGAAGTGATTCAGCGGCTTCTTCTCGATCGGATCCACGCAAAAACCGCTGGAACGTCCGTAACTGGTCAGCACGATCTCGCCATTCTGGTTACCCCGGATAAAACACAAACCACGCTGGCCTTCGCGTAACTTGCAGAACCGCGGGCATAAATCGCATTGAACCCGATCTGCGTCAATGCGGTGCCAGTAGCGGGTGGCTACAGTAAATTCAGGATTAAAAGTTTCGGCTTTCATGGCAAGATACCTGTAACAAGCGTTGAGGCCTTAAAACCTGAGGTTTAATCTACTGCGATCATAGCGTTTACACCAGATCTATCTCTGATTTAGATAACTCAGGTCAAGAATACGACCTCAAGCAAATGCGATGATGGAGGAGGGATAAGATGTTTGCCAAGCATTCCGCAAATACACGCCAACCCGCCGTGGCCGGGCAATTCTATCCGGCCGATCCACAACAACTGGCTGACATGCTGCAGCAGATGTTTGAGCAGACCGGGGAGATTGAACCGGGTCATGTCAAGGCGCTGATTGCACCCCACGCCGGTTATATCTATTCCGGACCGGTAGCGGCCAATGCTTATCACAGTATTGAGCAACAGGCCGGGCAGATCAGCCGGGTGATCCTGTTGGGGCCATCTCACCGCGTCGGTTTTCGCGGGATTGCCACCTCCAGTGCCAGCAACTATCAAATGCCGCAGGGGGAAATCCCGCTCGACCGGGACAGCATCGATAGCATCAAGTCCCTGCCCCAGGTCATCGAACTCGACCAGGCGCATGAATTCGAACACAGTCTCGAGGTCCAGTTGCCGTTTCTACAACGGGTGCTGCAACAATTCAGCCTGGTACCCCTGGTGGTCGGTGATTGTGCCGCCGACGAGGTGGCCGAGGTCATGGAATGCTTGTGGGGTGGAGATGAAACCCTGTTTGTGATCAGCTCTGATCTGAGTCACTACAACGCCTATCCAGTGGCGCAGCAACAGGACCGCAGAACCTCCGATGCCATTCTGCGCCTGGCCCCGGAAGATATCCATTTCGATGATGCCTGCGGACGCAATCCGGTTAACGGCCTGCTGCTGGCAGCCAAACAGCATGGTCTCCAGCCCGAATTGCTGGACCTGCGTAATTCCGGCGATACCGCCGGCCCGCGTGACCGGGTGGTAGGTTACGGTGCCTATATCTTTCGCGACTGATGTATAACGAGGAACAAAGATCACTGCTGTTGAAGTTGGCCACGGACAGCATTCACAACGGTCTCGAGTATGGAAAACCCTTACCGGTAGACCTGGTCGACTTTGATGCCGAACTACGTGATCAACGGGCGACCTTTGTCACCCTGCACAAACAGGGTCAGTTGCGCGGTTGTATCGGCAGTCTGCGCGCGCTGCGGCCGCTGGTCGAGGATGTCAGTGAAAATGCCTATGCCGCGGCCTTTCGCGATCCGCGCTTCAATCCGCTGGAGCGATCCGAGCTGGATCAACTGGAACTGAGTATTTCGATCCTGTCACCGGCCACCGCCATGAGCTTCGATAGCGAACAGGATTTACTAGATCAACTCCGCCCCGGCGTGGATGGACTGATTCTCAAGGATGGACGCCGGCGCGGGACATTCTTACCCTCGGTCTGGGAGCAGCTGCCGGAAAAGCAACAGTTTTTGCAGCATTTGAAACTCAAGGCGGGATTACCGATCGAGTACTGGTCAGAGTCGATCGAGATCAGCCGCTATGAAACCGAATCTTTTTCCTGACCGACTTGGGGCCGGTGTGGTGACCAGCGCCTGGTCAGCTTTAATTGCCTGGTGTTTAGGCAGGATAAAAGCTTTTATAAGCAAAACGATGGTTGGCAAAGATAATCAATCTATCGTTATGCAGGAAGTTGTAACATAATCGTCATACGCACGGATTAATGTGCCCTGTTCGTTATAAGAGGAGAAATATCATGAAAATCACCGGAATCATAACCGCAATATTTCTGGCCCTTGGCCCGGCATCCATTTCCGCAGACACCCTCAAGTTGTTGACCTGGAAAGGCTATGCACCGAAGCCATTGGTAGATAAATTCGAGGAACAGACTGGGATCAAGGTTGAACTGACCTATTCCAACAACGAGGAAATGATCGCCAAGTTACGCGCCACCCGTGGCAGTGGCTTCGATCTGGCCCAACCCTCGCAGGACCGTATTTCCTCGGTGCAGGCCAAATACAATATCTACCAGCCGATGGATTATTCCCGGATCAAAACCGACCAGATCGTCGCGTCCATGCTCAAGGCCGTGCAAAATAATACCGAGGTCAATGGCGAATCCTATGCTGCACCCTTCTGCTACGGCACCTCCGGCCTGGTCGTCAACAAGCGCTTCGCACCGAATGCCAATGACTACGATGCCTTGATGGATACCAACTACAAGGGGCGCATCAGCTATCGCCTGAAACGCCCGACTTTGATCGCATTGGCGTTTGCCAAGGGCGACGATCCGTTCGCCAAGTACGCTAACGAAGCAGCCTATAGCGATTTGATGGAAGGCATCGGTGATGACCTGATCAATGCCAAGCACCTGGTCAAGAATTACTGGGCCAACGGCGATGCGCTGCTGGAGTTGATGCGCAACAACGAGGTGCATGTGGCGATGGCCTGGGACAACGGTGGCTGGAAACTGCACGAGCAGAACCCGGACATCGATTTCGTCGCGCCCAAGAGTGGTGCGCTGGGCTGGATCGATACCTTCGCGATACCGTCCAAGGCCAAGAATGTCGATGCGGCCTACCAGTGGATCAACTTCATGCTGGAGCCGGAAAATGCCGCCTACTTCACCAACCAGGAAAAATACGGCACCGCTTCCAAGGGCGCTGATCAGTTCCTGGATCCTACCATCGCCGGCAATTTCTCCCGCTCTTTCACTCAGGCCGACATCGACAATATCAACTGGTATCCGCCGGTACCGGCCAGGCTGGAATCTATCGAAGGCAAGATCCTGGACAAGGTTAAAGCAGCCAACTGATCCCGGCTGCAGTAACCATGAGCTTTGATCTGGAAGTCGATAACCTGGTCAGGGATTTCGCCAGTTTCAGAGCCGTGGATGATGTCTCATTCCAGGTGGAAAAGGGCAGTTTCTTTTCCATCCTGGGGCCTTCCGGCTGTGGCAAGACCACCCTGCTGCGGATGATCGCCGGTTTCCTCGAGCCCGACGACGGGGACATTCGCATCCGCGGTGAATCGGTACTCGGGGTACCGCCGAATCTGCGACCGGTCAACCTGATCTTCCAGCACCTGTCGCTGTTTCCGATGATGGATGTCAACGAGAACATTGCCTTCGGCCTCAAGCGCCGCAAGCTGCAATCGGCGCAGATCAAGCACAAGGTCGCGTCTATCCTCGAACGGGTCGGCCTGCCGGAGTATGGCGAGAAAAAGATCAGCCAGCTTTCCGGTGGCCAGAAACAACGGGTGGCCATCGCCCGCGCGCTGGTCCTGGAGCCCTCGATCCTGCTGTTGGACGAACCCCTCGGCGCACTCGACCTGAAACTGCGGGAGCAGATGAAGATCGAGCTGAAAAAACTGCAACAGGATGTCGGCACCACCTTCGTCTATATCACCCATGATCAGTCCGAGGCGCTGGTCATGAGCGACCAGGTGGCAGTGATGAACCGCGGCGCGTTCGAACAGGTGGATACCCCCAAGGGTTTATATGCCCATCCCAAGAGTGGTTTCGTCGCTGATTTTATCGGCGAGAACAATGCCTACGCGGCGCGCGTCGAGTCAGCCGATCCGTTCCGGGTCAGGTTCGATCAGGAGCTGGTCTTCGAGGGGCGCGCGATGCACGACCTGACCGTCGGAGATCAATGCCAATTGTTCATCCGTCCCGAATCGGTGGTGATCAATCCGGCCCCGGATGAGCAGCTGAACCGGTTTCAGGTGCAGGTCAAGAACGTGTTATTCGATGGCGCCAACACCAAATTGCTGGCCACTATCGCGGATACCGGCCTCGAGATCATGACCGCCCTGCCCCAGGACAAACGCTTTGATCACGTCAGCGCCGGGGATAAGCTGGAGGTCGGTGTGTTCCAGGATTCCTGCATCTGTTTCCGTTAACCGCGATGATCAACAAGGGCCAACTCACACTATACATCTTCCTGGCCCCGGTGCTGTTATGGTTGTTGCTGCTGATCGTCATTCCGCATATCGACCTGTTCATCATCTCGTTGCAAATCGAGGATGATATGGGTGACATGGTCTGGTCACTGGACAACTACCGGGCCTTTTTTGACGAGCAAATTTACTGGCTGACCTTTGTCCGCACCGCGATCTATGCGATTCTGACCACCATCCTGACCTTCCTGATCACTTTTCCGGTGGCGTTTTACATCACCAAGGTCATGTCCTTCAAATACAGCGGGTTCTTTACCATCTTGCTGCTGGTACCCTTCTGGGTCAGCGAAATGGTGCGGATCTACGGCTGGATGATCCTGCTGCGCGAAAGCGGCGTGTTCAATCATTTCCTGCTGCAAATCGGCCTGATCGAGGTGCCGATCGAGATGCTTTACAACGACATCAGCATGGTCATGGGCCTGGTCTATACCTCGATGCTGTTCATGGTGGTACCGCTGATGTCGTCACTGGAGGGATTGGATGACAGTCTGATCGAAGCGGCCTATGATCTCGGCGCCAGCAAGCTGGTGATATTCAGCAAGATCGTGATTCCGTACATTCTGCCGGGCATCACTTCCGGGGCCATCGTCGTATTCATGCTGACCCTGGGCAATTACCTGACGCCCAACCTGATGGGCGGCAAGAACTCGTTATGGTTCACCGAACAAATCTACAACCAGTTCATCGCCAGTTTTAACTGGAACCAGGGTGCGGCCTTTGGTTTTCTGCTGCTGGTATTGTCGACCCTGATTATCTGGCTGGGCCTGAAGCTGACCCGGCAAAACCTGTCGAAGGCACTGGCATGATCCGGTCCCTGCCCAGCGGTCGATCCTATCGCTACGGTTACCTGGCCTATGTCGTGCTGTTCTATACCTTCCTGTTCGCGCCGTTGCTGATCACCTGTATCCTGGCCTTCAACGATTCGAATTTCCCGGGCCTGCCCTGGCAGGGCTTTACCCTGGACTGGTTTGTTGCCGATCAGGCCCAGCGTACCGGCCTGTTGCATGACGAGCAGAATATCAGTGCGTTATGGGTCAGCCTGCAGACCGCGGTGGCGGTATCGATCCTGTCATTGATCCTGGGCACGATGGCGGCATTGCTGTTCGAGCAGGAGGAGTTTCCGTTCAAGCAACCCTTGTATTTCCTGGCCTTGACCCCGTTGGTCATTCCCGGTGTCATCCTCGGTATCTCGATCCTGCTCGCTTCCAACACCGCCGGGCTGTATATCGAGGAAAACTTCGGCATCGATATCGAGATCCTGCGCCCGAGTTTCTGGCTGGTGGTGCTGGGGCAGATGTCGTTCATTTCCACCTTCGTCATGCTGGTGGTGTCGGCCCGCCTGAAGCGCTTCGATCGTTCGCTGGAAGATGCGGCGCTGAACCTGGGTGCCACCCGCCCCGAAGTGATCCGCCTGATCACTATCCCCTATCTGCGGCCGGCCCTGATCGGTGCTGGTTCGGTGGCGTTCCTGATGAGCTTTGAGAATTTCAACACTACCCTGTTCCTGATCGGCTCCGATACCACCCTGCCGGTATCCCTATACCTGCAGGTGCGCGACGGCAGCACCCCGATCATCAACGCGATCTCGTTCCTGCTGATCGTGTCGACCTCGGTGTTGGCGATGATCAACCTGGTGATCAGCCGCCGGCACAAGGATGAGTAATTCGGATTACCCGCCCAAAGACTGATATAGCTCGGGACGCGCTGCCCGGGCAAACCCCACTTAGG
>JASJBV010000030.1 GCA_030066335.1 Gammaproteobacteria bacterium | reverse complement strand
CGTTTCGTGTTCAACAATGTGTTCGCGGAAACGGGTGGATCTGGTACCTGCGGTGCCTGTGGTGCTTCCGGCGGTGGATGCGCATAAGCCAGCCACTGACCCGGCTTCAAGAGAGACTTCAGCGACAAACCCTGATCCTGCATCAGGGTTTGTTTTATTGATCGCCCCCAATCGCAGTTACCGGGTCGCCAGCTATATCGATGCCGCCAGCCAACTGGGCTATCAACTCCTGATCGTTTCGGACAGTGAACACTCACTGGTCTCTGCCATCGCCGATGGCATCACCGTGGATTTTGCCGATCCCGACCAGGCTTTCGACCTGATCCTCCAATCAATCGTCGGCAAACCCATTCTTACCGTCATCGCCACCGATGATGCGGTGGTTACCCTGTCCAGCCGTATCGCCCACCAACTCGGATTGCCGCATAACGACCCCGAGGCCTCCCGCCTGACCGTGCGCAAGGACCTGGCTCGACTCTGTTTGCAGCAGCATGACTGCAATGTACCGGAGTTTTCCGTCTGTGCATTTACCGATGCTCGGCAACGAGCCCCGGCAATCCATTACCCGGTGGTAGTGAAACCGTTGATGCTGTCCGGCAGCCGCGGGGTCATCCGTGCCGATAACCCTGAACATTTCGTTGCGGCAGCTGGCAGGCTGGAAAAAATCATGGCGAAGGAACCGGCCACGGAGTATGAGCGACAGCATTTCCTGATCGAGCAATTTCTGGTCGGCGATGAAATCGCTTTCGACGGTTTCGTCCAGGATGGCCAGTTGCTACCCCTGGCCCTGTTCGATAAACCCGAACCCATGAACGGACCCTTCTTCGAAGAGAGCTATTACATCACGCCGAGCAGACATAGCGCTGCAACGCAACAGGCGGTCCTGCAGGAGATCGCGCGTTGCTGCGCGGCCTACGGGTTGCGCCATGGCCCGATCCATGCCGAGGCGCGTATCACCGCGCAAGGCGTGGTGCTGCTGGAAATGGCCTCGCGTACCATTGGAGGGCAATGTGCACGGCTGATCGAGTATGCCCTGGGACGCAACCTGGAACAGGTGATAATCCAGATGATGTGTGAGCAATCACCGCAGTTGGAACCGGGCTCCGACCATGCCGGGGTGCTGATGATCCCGATCGAACAATCGGGCGTATTGAAGCGGGTGGAAGGTCTGCTCAAGGCCCAGCAGGTTGACCACATCACCGATATCGAGATCCATATTCAACCCGGCTATGAACTCATCCCCCTGCCGGAGGGGTCGAGCTATCTGGGGTTTATTTTTGCTAGTGCCAGGACTTTTGATCAGACCCTGCACGCCCTGCAACAGGCGCATAATCATTTGCAGTTTGTCACCAGCCAGCGCTGGACGATTGAAGTCGCCTGAGTTTGCGCGATAGTAATTCTGTTTATTTCTTCGCGGCAGGCGGCCTGAAGGGTTGATCGGCAAGTTCGCCTTCCTTGAACAGGAAGCTGAGCATGTGTTTCTCCAACAACTGCAGGCTGGTAGGATCCATCGTCGACAGTCCATTTTCATTGATGATCATGGTCTGCTGCTCAATCCATTGCTTCCAGCCTTCCTCGGAAACATTGTCAAAAATACGCTGACCCAGCTCACCCGGATAGGGTACTCGGGATAGACCCGGAGCTTCACGGCCCAGCACTACACAGGAAACCACTCTCGTCATGTTAAAACCAATCTGTTGAAAAGCGCGTATAGTAGCATTGATAGGGATAAATCAAAATCCCAACAGTACGATCCAATAACCTCAATACCTGGCCAAAATAGGAATAATTCCACTACCAAAAGTGTTTATTTACTCTATACTTGGCACAATAATTACAAGTTACCAGTGAAGGTTCCCAATGAATAAAATCTCCTCCCTCAGTGTTGCTGTGTGCGCGCTTTTGACCGTTAATTCTTCCGCCATGGCGAATGCGTTTAACGCCTTCGACCCCAAATCGCTGGCCATGGGTGGTACCGGGGTGGCTATGGCTGACCCTGCCACCTCTCCATTTTATAACCCGGCGTTACTGTCCGTGGCGGAACAATCGGATGATTTTTCCCTGGAATTCCCGGTTTTCGGTGGCTCGGTCACTGATGAAAATGAATTCGTCGATACCATCGACGGCACCGAAGACCTGGTCGATGCCCTGGATACTGAAATTAACAACTACAACAACATCGTCAATCCAGGAGCTGGCGCGGTTGCCCCGATGGTCAATGCGATTAACGACGTCAATAGCAAGCTCGCCGATCTGACCGACCGCCCGATATCCCTGGACGGTGGTCTCGGTATCATCGTGGCGATCCCCAGTGAGAAATTCGGCATGGCCTTTACCGCTAACGGCAGGGGTTATGGTGCCGGCAGCTTCTCTTACGAAGACGGGCAAACCGTGACTGATTTTACCGATGACATGACTGCGCTGGATGCTTGTAATGCCAGTGCTGATCCAATCACCTGTATCACAACTACCAGCTTTAATTATGTTGATACCAATCCCCTTTCACCAACCTTCGGTGAGGTTGTATTCGATACCGATAACGATATCCAGTCCAATGTGCGCACCCTGGGTGTAGCTACCGCGGAAGTTGGCCTGTCCTTCTCGCGCGAGTTTTTCATCCTGGGGCAGAATCTGGCGGTGGGCATTACCCCGAAGATGGTATCGACAACCGTCATTGATTACACCGCCAGCGCCCAGTCCTTCGATAGTGGCGACGATGATATCGATGATTTCAGCGAAACCTATGATGATTTCAATATCGACGTCGGTATCGCCAAGGATCACATGAATGGCTTTCGCACCGGCCTGGTTATCAAGAACCTGATTGGCTATGACTATGAAACGGTCAATCCCAATGCCACCGAGCCCCTGGAAATCAGCATCGAACCGCAGTTACGGGCCGGTGTTTCCTACCAGAACAGCTTCAGTACGATCGCATTGGATGTGGATTTGACCAAGAATGATGCCCTTTCTCTGATCGAAGACGCCAGTACCCAGTACGCATCATTGGGTATAGAGCTCAATGCCTTTGATTTCACCCAGATCCGCGCCGGTTACCGAATGGATATGGAGAACAGTGATCGTAATCAACTATCCGTTGGTTTTGGTCTGTCACCCCTGGGCTTTCATGTTGACCTCGCGGTCGTGGTTGGTGAGGAAGGAGATTCTGGCGGTTTTGCATTCCAGCTTGGTTTCAGAATCTAGCACCTGACCCGGCAGCCGGTCCGCTCAGGCTGACCGGTTGCCATGCTTATCTCTCCAAGTCGGATATTCGGTTGTTGATTTGGAACCCCGTTCATAACAACGTTTAACCGGATGGGGTTCACCGAATGTTGTAGGTAATACATGATAAAATCGACTGAGGAGAAGAACTATCAAGACAAACTTGTCTGACCAAAACGACAAAATTCAATCAACGTCTTTAAAGATGACCTCCTCCGGTATGACTCATACCGGTTTGGTGCGTGATCGTAATGAAGACAGTTTCGGCTGCATGCCGGAACAGAATCTGTGGATCGTGGCCGACGGAATGGGTGGACACGAGGCCGGCGACTTTGCCAGTCAAACCATTATCGAACAGGCGGAAAAATTTACCCAGCAGAAAACCCTGGCTGACAGCATTCTGTTGCTGGAAGAAAACTTGCTCCATAGTAATGGCATTATCCGCGAGAAAGCGAACAAGCTCGGCAGTAAGTACATCATCGGCAGCACCGTAATCTGCCTGTATATCTGGGGCAACATGGCGTTCGTGTTATGGGCAGGAGACAGCCGGGTTTATCTTTATCGCGAACAAACTATGCAACGCCTGACCGAGGACCACAGTTTTGTTGAAGAGCTGGTCAAGATGGGTAAGCTCGAGCAGGATCAGGCCGAGGCGCATCCGGCGTCTAACGTGGTATTGAATGCGATCGGCATCGATTCCGACCTGGTCATCGACATGGAATACTATGAAATCGAAGACGGCGATCTTTTCATTGTCTGCTCGGATGGTCTTTACAAGGACCTTTCGGAAACTTACATCAACGAAATTCTGTACCAGAATGAAGACAAAACGCTGGAGGAGCTTAATCAGATCCTGATTGATGCCTCGCTGGCGTCGGGCGGCAATGACAACTGCACTGTCGTCCTGGTGAGAGCGGAAAGCGAAACGAGCAATGTCTGAGATCTGCCAATCCATCATCAATGATTACCTGTCCGGTATCCTCAGTCGCTCGGAGATGGAGGAAGGCCTGGGCTCAATCTTTCAGCGCTCACCGCAAGCCAGTGCCGACTCACAGATTCATATTCAACAGCTATATACCACCGGCAAACTGGATGACACCCAGTACCGGTCTTTATCAGAGACCATATCCCAGATCACCATTCACACCACGCTGCAAAACAATCAGGCCGATGGTGAAGATTCAGCCTCTTACTTCAATGAAGACAGCACCCTGCATCTGACCGAATTTACCGAGTCTAACCTGGATGATGCGAGCAAACAGCATTCAGAACCCATAGTTCGCAGCGATACGATCTCGGAAATGAAGGAAGATTCGGCCATGGATAGCATGCGACCAGGCGAAGATTCGATGTTTTCATCCGACATGAGCATGGACAGCAGCCAGAATAAGGCGGTTAAAAATGCGATCAAGAGTGAAAACCTGCATCCGGGCACAACCCTGAAGAAACGCTTCGTGCTGTTGGAGCGCCTGGGCCAGGGTGGCATGGGGATCGTTTTTAAGGCCAAAGACCTGTTGAAAGTCGAGGCCAAAGATAAGAATCCTTATGTCGCGATCAAGGTCCTGACCGATGCCTTCAAACGCTATTCCGGTTCATTCATCGCGTTACAACGTGAAGCCAGTAAGGCCCAGCGCCTGGCGCATCCAAATATTGCCACGGTGTATGACTTTGATCGCGATGGTGACACGGTCTTCATGACGATGGAATTCCTCCAGGGCAAACCCTTGAACCACCTGATCAAGGAATTGCCGCAAAAACCGATCAAACCGGAGCATGCGCTGCATATCATCGAACAGCTCTGTCACGGCCTGTCTTACGCCCATAAAAAGCGCCTGATCCATTCCGATTTCAAACCCGCGAACTGTTTCCTGCTCGATGACGGTAGCGTCAAGTTGCTGGATTTCGGTATCGCCCGCGCCAGCACCGTGGCCGGCGAGGACGGCGACCATACCATGTTCGACCCCAGCAAGCTGAGTGCGGTAACACCGGCTTATGCGACCACCGAGATGTTTGCCGGGATGGATCCGGATCCGCGCGATGACATCTACGGCCTGGCCTGTGTCAGTTACCAGTTACTGGCAGGCGGCAAGCACCCATACAACAAGGTGGCGGCACCCAAGATCAAGGAACTCGGGATCAAGCCAAAGCCGATCAAAGGCCTGGATCGTCGTCAGCAACGGACCATGGTCAAGGCCCTGACCGTGGACCGTGAAGAACGGATTCCCACCGTGGAAAAATTTCTCGAAGGCATCCAGGAGCGCAAATCACACTACAAGCAGATCCTGTTGGGCGGGTTGTTCCTGTTTATCGTCCTCGCCGTCGCCGGCTATCAGCCATTCATGGATTTGCGTAATGAACAGGCCCTGATCAGCCAGATCGAGCGCATCAAGGCCGGTGACAAGGCCTTGATGATAGAAACGATCTGGTCGATGGACCAGATGTCGCCTCAACAACAGCAGATACTGTCGGTCGGTCTCAGGCGCGAGATCATTACCTTTTACCGCGATCGTATCAATACGGTATTCCGTCCGAAGGAAGGCCTGTATGATTATCCGCAAGCGATGAACCTGTTGACCCAGGCCAAGCAGCTTTACCCGGACTCGGTTGCGCTGTCGACGATCGAAGACCAGGTCAAGGAACAGAAAGATCGCTTGATGACCAGCCTGATCTCTCTTTATAACCGCTATGTTAAGAGCCGCAAACTGGTCAAGACCGAATCCGGTGAGGACCTGACCACCGTGCTACCGCTGTTGATCCGTATCGATCCCGATCATTATTTATTGAAAGATCCAAAGCTGGCAGAGCTATACCTGTCTGAAACCGAAAAATATCTGGCCAAGAGTCAATTCGAGCAGGCCACCATGTATATAGAGACCGGCCTGAAATTCTTCCCCAATCACCCTCGCCTGGTCAGTCTGAACAAGCAGATCAACGCACAGAATATCCGCTGATGAGAATGTCCAATTCACCTTTACGCCTGCTGGTAAAGAGTTACGCTGATAACATGATGGAGCGCAAGCATTACCTGAAGATCAGGAAGCAGTTGCTGAATAAACTGGAATTCAGCGGCAGTATCAGTCATGAAGAGTTACTGGAAATGATGGAAGTGCATAAAACCAGGAAGGGAGAGCGCTTGTCTGAACGTTATTCCAAGTCCGACTGGCTGATTATTGCCCTCGGATTAACCGCTGCGGCCGGGCTGGGCCTGATTCTATTTGGCTAAAAAAAAACCGCAGCGCAGGCGCTACGGTAAAATACAAATCCATCAACTTAAGTAGATTAAGCCGGTCTATAGTAATTAACATAAGTTAATAAAGCAACCCATGCCCGCGATAATTCCCGCCATTTTTTTCAGCTGACGCTAAACCCGGTTAATCCGTACAATAAGCCGCAAGGCAGCAGCGAAAAGGTCAATATCGCCGGATTGGTCACGCTGCCCTGACAATGCTTGACGAATTTGATCGTGAAGTTCCATTAACCAGACCGACCCTGTCGACAGGCCGCGATGGCATCTGCAAATCCACTCCACAACCAGAGTTTTCGTAAACTATTCATGGCCCAGGTAATCGCTCTGCTGGGTACCGGTTTAAGCACGGTTGGTCTCACCCTGCTGGCCTATGAAATGGCGGGCGGCAACGCGGCCGCGGTGCTGGGTACTGCGCTCGCGTTCAAGATGCTGGCCTATGTGTTTTTTGCCCCGATCATCGGTGGCCTCGCCCATCGTTTTGCCCGCAAACCCTTGCTGATCACGATGGATATCTGCCGTGCGCTGATCATTGTTGCAATCCCGCTGGTTTCCGAGTTATGGCAGATTTATCTGCTGATCTTTAGCCTCAACCTGTTTTCAGCAGGATTTACCCCGGTAATTGCGGCAACCATTCCAGAAATTCTGCCAGAGCAGCGGCAATATACACGTGCCCTGTCGATGTCCCGTCTCGCTTACGACCTGGAAAGCCTGTTAAGTCCGCTGCTGGCCGGGGTCGCGTTATTGTTCATGTCCTACAGCGGATTGTTCGTTGCCAACTCTATCGCGTTTGGCATATCAGCCGGGTTGATCCTGGTTACCGCGCTGCCGCCTGTGGCAGATGTCGATCGGCCCGGTAATCTGTGGCACCAGATCAGTTTTGGGGTTCGCGCCTATTTACGGACGCCGCGCTTACGCGGCTTGTTGGCATTGTATCTCGGGGTCGCCAGTGCCAGCGCCATGGTCATCGTCAATACCGTGGTCTATGTCCGCGAGTACCTCGGAGGCAGTGAATTCGACGTCGCGATGGCACTGGGTGCGGCCGGCCTGGGATCCATGCTCGCCGCGCTCGCGGTGCCGAGGATTCTGGAGCGAGTATCGGACCGCGGCGTGATGCTATCCGGCAGCGTGGCGATGGCTGCCGGCCTCCTATTGGTGGCCGGCGGACCCGGCTATTACGCCATGCTAGCGGTCTGGTTCCTGGTTGGCCTGGGTTGGTCGCTGGTGCAAACACCGGCGGGCCGGGTCGTCAATCGCTCATCATCCAACAGCGACCGTTCCGCCTACTTCTCCGCCCAGTTTGCCCTTTCTCATGCCTGCTGGCTGCTGTTTTATCTCGTCGCCGGTCAGCTTGGCAGCTCGCTTGGTGTCGAGTTCACCGCGCTGTTACTGGCCATCAATGTCGCCGTTTGCGCTGTCATCGCCGCCATGATCTGGCCCCGCTCCGACCGCGAAGTATTGATGCACACTCACCCGGAAACCAGCCATGAGCACCTGCATTATCATGATCTCCACCACGATCACGAACATGAAGGCTGGGAGGGACCGGAGCCGCATAGTCACCCGCATCGCCATCGTTCGCTGCGCCATGCGCATCGGTATGTCATCGATGATCACCACGCGATCTGGCCAGGTTCATCATAAGTGCAAAACAAATGAGCCTAGCGCCAGATTGCCTGGCCAATAAAGGCTGTTTATACTTCGACTTCCACGATTGGACCTGCTGATCGCAACGGGCCCGGAGCTCCAAACCTACAGAGTTAGCCCCATGCTGATATATCTTCGATCTGGAGCCTGGAACACGGGGAATTTTTCCACGCGTAGGTGTCAAACAATAACAGTGTAAACAGCGAGGATTGAATTCAGCGGCAGCGCCAACCATAGCCAGTCGCTCTGATTCTGATCAATCTATTAACCATCCCCAGGAGAAATAAAAAACTGTCATGACGAGTAGGATTACGTACCTGGCAACCGGCCTGTTGGGCCTGGCATTGTCATTCAACGCTTTGGCCGTGGAACCTGTGCATGGGCTGGCCATGCATGGTGATTTGAAATATCCGCCGGGTTTTACCCATTTCGATTACAGCAATCCGAATGCGCCCAAGGGCGGCAAGGTAAACCTGTCCGCACTGGGCAGCTTTGACAGCCTCAATCCCTTCATCCTCAAGGGACGGGATGCCAACAGCCTGGGCCTGGTATTCGATACCCTAACCACCAGTAGTGATGATGAGGCTTTTTCGCAATATGGTCTGCTTGCCAGTAGCATGGAAGTCCCGCAGGACCGCAGCTGGGTGATTTTCAACCTGCGGCCCGAAGCCAGGTTTCACGATGGCAGCCCGATTACCACCGAGGATGTGGCATTCTCGCTGGAAATCCTCAAGACCAAAGGCCACCCATTTTACCGCTCCTATTTTGGCAACGTGGGCGAACCCGAGATTCTAGGTCCGCATCGGATCAAGCTCAGCTTCGAGGGTGGAGAAAACCGCGAAATGCCGCTGATTATCGGCCAACTGCCTATCCTGTCCAAGGCCTGGTGGTCGACCAGGGAATTCGACAAGACCACGCTCGAATTTCCCCTCGGCAGCGGTCCTTACCGGGTGAAGACTGTCGACCCGGGCCGTTCCATTACCTACGAACGAGTCGAAGATTACTGGGCCAGGGACCTGCCGGTGAACAAGGGGCGCTATAACTTCGATCAGATCCGCATCGATTACTATCGTGATTCCACCATCGCGCTGGAGGCGTTCAAGGCCGGCGAATTCGATTTTCGCCAGGAAAACGTCGCCAAGAACTGGGCCACCGCCTACGATATTGCGACGGTGAAAAATGGCCAGATCATCAAGGAAGCCATTGCCCACGAACAGGGTACCGGGATGCAGGCCTTTGTGATCAATACCCGCCGCGATATGTTCAAGGATTTGCGGGTACGCGAGGCCCTGGGTTTGTTGTTCGACTTCGAATGGACCAACAAGAACCTGTTTTATGATGCCTATACCCGCAGTAACAGCTACTTCTCCAACACCGAGCTCGCCTCTAGCGGGCTGCCGCAGGGAGAAGAACTCGCGATCCTTGAGCGCTATCGCGACCAACTGCCGCCAGAATTGTTTACCAAGCCATTCACCTTGCCGGCGACCAGGGGTGACGGCAATATCCGTCCCAACCTGAGACAGGCCCTGCGCCTGTTCAAGCAGGCCGGCTGGCAACTCAAGAACAAGCGCCTAGTCGATCAGAACAACGCACCGATGGCATTCGAGATCCTGTTGGTGCAACCAACCTTCGAACGAATCGTGCTGCCGTTCAAAAACAATCTGGAAAAACTGGGCATCGAGGTCAGTGTGCGCACGGTAGATACCTCGCAATACAAGAATCGGCTGGATCAGTTCGACTTTGACATGGCGGTGGGTAATTTCGGCCAGTCCCTGTCACCCGGAAATGAGCAGCGGGATTTCTGGAGTTCCGCGGTAGCTGATGAACCGGGCAGTCGCAACCTGATGGGGATCAGAAACCCGGTGGTCGACGAACTGATCGAGCTGGTCATCTCGGCACCCGATCGCGACAGCCTGGTGGCCCGCACCCGCGCCCTGGATCGGGTGTTGCTGTGGCAACATTACCTGATCCCCAACTGGCATATCACCAAGCACCGTATCGTCTACTGGAACAAGTTCGCCCACCCCGAGATAACTCCGCGTTACGCGTTGGGATTCTACACCTGGTGGGTGGATGCGGATAAAGCCGCCAAACTGAAAAAGCCGTAAATCCTCCATGTCGGCTTACATCCTTCGCCGCCTGTTGCTGATTATCCCGACCCTGTTCGGGATCATGGTGCTGAATTTTATCGTGGTCCAGGCCGCTCCCGGCGGGCCGGTGGAACGCATATTGGCCGAGTTGCAGGGGCATGGGGTACAGGCCACCGCGCGCTTTGGCGGCGGCGAGGCACAGGAAACCGGACAGACCGCCCAGGCCGGCGATGACAGTGAATCGCGCGGGGCGCGCGGTATCGATCCCGCCCTGATCGAGGAACTGGAACAACAGTTCGGTTTCGACAAACCGGCCCATGAACGCTTCCTGCAGATGATGGGCAACTATCTGCGCCTGGACTTCGGTGACAGTTTTTACCAGGACCGCTCGGTCATCGACCTGGTACTGGACAAGATGCCGGTGTCAATCTCGCTCGGCCTATGGACCACGTTGCTGGTTTACCTGATTTCGATTCCGCTCGGCATCCACAAGGCGGTCAGGGATGGTTCCCGTTTCGATATCTGGACCAGTGGCGTGGTCATCATCGGTAATGCCATCCCGTCATTCCTGTTTGCGGTGTTGCTGGTGGTGTTGTTCGCCGGCGGCAGTTACCTGGACTGGTTTCCCCTGCGCGGCCTGGTGTCGGATAACTGGGATGACTTGTCATGGCCGGCGCGCATCGTGGACTACTTCTGGCATATCACCCTACCCGTGCTGGCGATGGTCATCGGCGGTTTTGCCGGTCTGACCATGTTGACCAAGAACTCGTTCATGGAGGAAATCAACAAGCAGTACGTGCTGACCGCCCGCGCCAAGGGCCTGTCCGAACGCCGGGTCCTGTATCGCCATGTGTTCCGCAATGCGATGCTGATTGTGATTGCCGGTTTCCCCAGCGCCTTTATCGGTATCCTGTTTTCCAGTTCACTGCTGATAGAGGTCATCTTCTCCCTCGACGGTCTGGGCCTACTGGGTTTTGAGGCGGCGATCGATCGCGATTACCCGGTGATGTTCGGCACCCTGTTCGTGTTCACCCTGCTGGGCCTGGTAATGAACCTGATCGGCGACCTGATGTACGTGCTGATCGATCCACGGATCGACTTCGAGAGCAGAAGCTAATGGCTTTGTCCCCATTAAATCAGCGTCGGTTATCCAATTTTCGCGCTAACCGCCGGGGTTTCTGGTCGTTGTGGATCTTCCTGTTCCTGTTCACGATCAGCCTGTTCGCCGAACTTATCGCCAATGACAAACCGCTACTGGTAGTCAACCAGGACCGCTGGTTCATGCCAGTCTGGTTTACCTATGCCGAAACCGAGTTTGGCGGCGACCTGGAACTGGAGGCCGATTATCGTGACCCCTACATCATCGAGTTGATCGAGCAGGATGGCTGGATCCTGTGGCCACCGGTACGTTACAGCTACGACACGATCAACTTCGCGACCCCTACTCCGGCACCGTCACCGCCCACCACCGAAAACTGGCTGGGTACCGATGACCAGGCCCGGGATGTGGTGGCCCGGCTGATCTACGGTTTTCGCATCTCGGTACTGTTCGGCCTGGTGCTGACCATTGCCAGCTCGATCATCGGGGTCCTCGCCGGTGCCGTGCAGGGTTATTTCGGTGGCTGGCTGGACTTGATATTCCAGCGCTTTATCGAAATCTGGAATGGGCTGCCGGTGCTGTACCTGCTGATCATCCTCGCCAGCGTGGTCAAGCCGAATTTCTGGTGGCTACTCGGCCTGATGCTGCTGTTCTCATGGATGGCCCTGGTCGGTGTGGTCCGGGCCGAGTTTCTGCGTGCGCGCAATTTCGATTATGTGCGCGCGGCGCGTGCGCTCGGCGTCAGCGACATGCAGATCATCTTCCGCCATACCCTGCCCAACGCGATGGTGGCAACCCTGACCTTCCTGCCGTTTATCCTGAGCGGGTCGATTACTACCCTGACCTCGCTGGATTTTCTTGGCTTCGGCCTGCCGCCGGGCTCGCCGTCGCTGGGAGAGTTGCTGGCCCAGGGTAAGGCCAACCTGCAGGCTCCATGGCTCGGTATCACCTCGTTCCTGGTATTGGCGGTGATGCTGAGCCTGCTGGTATTCATCGGCGAAGCGATCAGGGATGCATTCGATCCCAGGAAGACCCTGCAATGAGTAACGAGGCCAAAAAGGATAGCCCATTGCTGACGGTCAGCGATTTATCCGTACGCTTCCACCAGAACACGGTGGTGGAAGGGGTGAACCTGAAGATCCATAAGGGCGAAACCCTGGCCCTGGTCGGCGAAAGTGGTTCCGGTAAATCGGTGACCGCCCTGTCGGTGATGCAATTGCTGCCCTACCCCACGGCCAGCCACCCTGCGGGTAGCATCCGCTTCCTCAACGAGGAACTGGTCGGAGCCAGTCATGCCGACCTGCGTCACATCCGTGGTGATCGCGTCAGCATGATCTTCCAGGAGCCAATGACCTCGCTGAACCCGTTGCACACGATCGAGAAACAGATTGGCGAAATGCTCTATCTGCACCGGGGCATGGATATCCAACAGGCACGTGAACGCATCGTTGAATTACTCGAACTGGTAGGCTTGCCCAAGGCCAGGGATCGCCTGCAGGCCTACCCGCATGAACTGTCCGGTGGCCAACGCCAGCGCGTCATGATTGCGATGGCTCTGGCCAATGAACCTGACCTGTTGATCGCCGATGAACCGACCACTGCGCTGGACGTGACGATCCAGGCCCAGATCCTCGGTCTGCTCAAGGAACTGCAACAGAAACTGGGGATGGCGATCCTGATGATTACCCATGACCTGGGGATCGTGCACAAACTGGCCCATCGGGTGGCGGTGATGCAGGATGGCAGGCTGGTGGAACAGGGCGATATCGATATGGTGTTCAATAATCCACAGCACGCTTACACTCGGTCCCTGTTGGAAGCCGAACCAACCGGTCATAAATCCGGTGTTGCGCACTCCGCCCCCATTCTGCTGCAAGCGGACAATCTCCGGGTCTGGTTCCCGATCAAGCAAGGCCTGTTGCAGCGTACGATAGATAATATCAAGGCGGTGGATGATATCGACCTCGAGGTACGCGAGGGTCAAACCATTGGTATCGTCGGTGAGAGTGGCTCGGGTAAAACCACACTTGGCATGGCCCTGCTGCGACTGCAGGATAGCAAGGGCAGTATCAGCTTCGCCGGCGATGAAATCCAGTCACTCAAACGGAAAAATCTGCGGCCATTGCGCCGCCAGATGCAAATCGTTTTCCAGGATCCTTTCGGCAGTCTCAGTCCCCGCATGTCAGTGGCCCAGATCATTGGCGAGGGCCTGTCCGTGCATGACATCTGCCCGGACCCGCAACAACGCGAACAATTGATCATCGATACCCTGATCGAGGTCGGACTGGATCCGGATAGCCGGCATCGCTATCCGCATGAATTCTCCGGCGGTCAACGCCAGCGGATCTCGATCGCCCGCGCGATGATCCTGAAGCCAAGACTGGTGGTGCTGGATGAGCCGACCTCGGCCCTCGACCGCACGGTCCAGTCCCAGATCATCGATCTGCTGCGAGACATGCAGCAGCAGCACAATCTGACCTACCTGTTCATCAGCCATGACCTGGCCGTGGTCAGGGCCATGAGCGACGAGATCATTGTCATGAAGAATGGCCAGGTGGTCGAACGTGGTGCGACCGAAAAGATCGTTAACAGCCCCGAGCAGGCCTATACCAGAGAACTGATGGCAGCAGCCTTCGAACTCGATAGCCTGATGGAGCGTCCATAACCGGTTAGCGTTCATATTGGCGGCCAGAGGTTTGCGTCATTGGTTGGGGCAAGAGGATTTAATCCGGGCATCGAAGCCATGCTCCCAGCAGGTTCGATACGTTTAGGTAAACATCAGCCGGTGGTTTGGTGAAGTTATATTTCCACAAAGTCAACTAAGGACACGTATCGATTTATGACAGCTAGCGACCCTCGCAGACACCCGAAGCAAGCTTCAGTACAAAATAGAATTCCGTACCGTGGTTCTACAAGGTCAGAGCAGTCAGCCTATTCCTTCAATCCATATTCTTCTGGTCGCTTGGGGCGACCCAACAGAAAACCTTGAAGGTAATCTATTCCAATCTCACCACAAATCTTCAGCAACTCATCTCTATCGATGTATTCTGCGATGGTTTTTAGCCCAATTGTATGGGCGATATGATTGATTGACTCGACCATTGCTCTGGTCTTATTCGAATTCAGCATTTTTTGCACAAAAGTACCATCAATTTTGATGAAATCCAGTTCCAGAATATCGAGGTAGTTGAATGAACTGAGGCCACTGCCAAAATCATCTAGCGATATCTTCACACCTTGCTCTCGGGCTTGGTTTATAAAATCTTGGCAAGTGCTCAAATTGGCAATCATCTCGGTTTCAGTTATTTCAAAACACAGGCGTGTGTAATCGACATCACTCTTAGCTAACTTACTCAGAATCTCGTCGGTGACCTTTTTATCACCCAGCGTTTTTCCGGATAGGTTCATCGTTAAGATCGGAGATTCTTGATTTTGATGTAGTAGATTGAGTGCTCTTTCGAGCACATACAAGTCAATCTGGGAAATCAATCCGTAGCGTTCCGCAGCGGGTAGAAAGGCCATAGGTAAAATGGTCTTCTCCCCATCTTTTAATCGAATCAGCAATTCCATCTTTACTGCAGGTGAATCTGGTGAGTGAGTATCAAATATCGGCTGAAGTTCCATGAAAAATTGCTTCTGTTCAATTGCCTGGTTTATTCTGGTGACCCAACTGCTTTGCTCCTTTCTATCAATCAATTCAATTGAACTCTGATCGAAAACTCGCACACGATTGCGACCTTCATCCTTCGCCAGATAGCACGCCGTATCGGCAGAGTGTAGAAGATCATTCAGATTAGGTTCCTGACCATCAACCGCAACCAAACCCGCACTACAACTGATCGCAAAAGAGTTATCCTGCCAATCGAAACGATTTGCAGCGATGGACTGAATGATTTTGTTTATTACAGTCAAACCATCACTCAATGAGCAGTTCTCCAGTAAAATAGCAAATTCATCTCCGCCCATCCGGGCGATTAACTCGTTTTTGCGGGTGTTGGTACGTAAGATGGTGGCCACCTGTTTCAATAGTTCATCTCCCGCGTTATGGCCACAGGTATCGTTAACTACCTTGAAACGATCCAGATCCAACAGACTGAGCAAGTGGTGTTCACTCTCTGCTTTTCCCGAGAGTTTAGCTTTGCATTCCCTCTGAAAAGCGTTGCGATTAAGTAATCCAGTCAAGACATCATGACGAGCCTGATAAGCTATTTCCTCGCTGAGTTTCTTCTTTTCCGTTATATCTCGAAAGGTAATAATCGCGCCGTCAATGTGACTGTCGTGGACAATTGGCGATATCAATATATCTACATTGAAGGCAACATCCCCGACCATGATGTGCGCTTCTCGAGTGCGCTCGTTTTTCTGCTCTCCGTCAAGAACCTGGGAAATGCTTTCGATAATACTTTTTTCTATCTGGATGTGTCCTAAATTGATCACTTCGCGTATTGACTTGCCTAATGCTGCCTGACGCTCAACAGACATAAACTCCGTGGCTGTTTTATTGAGCTCGGTTATCGTCATCTGAGCATCAATTACTATCACTCCGTCTTGGATAGAGGTAAGAGTCAGCTCTGCTCGTTCACGTTCGCTAAATAAAAGTGTTTCCACACCGATGATCTTCCGAATGGTAATCCAGACAATCACCACAGCCAGAATTAGAATGAAAATTAACAATAGATACTGTTGTTTTAGGTTATGGTGATGCTGCTCTATAGACTGGGCGGCCTGCTGATCTATCGTTTCCTTGTGATAGTTGATCATTGACATGATGTTTTTGATGACCTCCCCCTGTCCTGGCAGAACATTTTGAAATAGGATCGAGCGGGCTCTAACTATGTCTGATTCCTCCCCAGATAGAGCAAACTCGGCCGCTAATCGTTGTTGGGGCAAAATCTCCATTATTATTTCTCGTTGCCGCTTCAGCACCTGCTCTTCATACGATTCGAGCCCAATTTCGTTCAGGTTTTTTAATGCGAGCGTAAATTGCGTGGCGATTCTATCCATTTCCAGCTGGATTTCGTCACGAACAAAGACATCCTTCTCTTCGATCATTTGAGCCGTAAGCCGAGTTCGTGAACGGGCCATCTCCGCCATACTCGCTAGAATGGCCATCTTCTTTGCGGACGTGCTGCTATCTATGATCAGCGACAAATGAGCGTTATGCTGAGAGAGATTTATAAACCAGACGATGAGTGACAGCGCGGTAAATGAAACCAGCGAGATCAGTAAAGGAGTCAGCGATTTGTACTTTTTATTTGGCATAAACAGTTAAAGCTCGATTAGTCTTGCTGAAAACCTTCTTGAATTATTTGAATTCTTTAAGCTACCAATTTCGCTCGGAAACGTTTGCTTTTCTTGACAATAGATTCAATCAATACAGTGGCTTGGGGAAAGAAGTTTGTTCAGCCAAACTCATCTACTGAAATTCCCTTGATTGTTTCTTAATCTTATGAATGTAGTACATGTCAGGGCTTTTTATATTCCTATTTCATACGAGTAGGATAGAAATGACCTTTAAGTTGGTTTGAGATCAAACACTGCTAAAGCAGCAGTATTTGAACTCGATAGCCTAATCGAGCGTCCATGTTGGTAGCCGTAGGAATGCGTCATTTTGCTAGGGCGAGAATTTAATCCGGGCATCCATATCATTCTCCAAACAGGTTCGCAGCATCATATATCCCCTTACCGTGGTTTAGTAAAGTTACGTTTGCTAAATCAGCCTTGCTGAAAGCTTCATGAAAGATAAGTCTTTTAACATGGGATATGGTTGGGCGATCAAGTCAAATACGGATTAATAGTATGCTTCATCAGATGCCCCCTTTTTCTGCATTCATATGAGGATATGATCATGAAAATAGCCTGGTTACAGGGTGATGGCATCGGCCCGGAAATTACCGATGCGTGTCGGCAGGTTTTGGATAACGCGAGTGATCGATACAATCTGCAGCTGG
>JASJBV010000156.1 GCA_030066335.1 Gammaproteobacteria bacterium | reverse complement strand
ATCGACGTACGTAACGCGCGTGTAGTATGGAAAACGCCTGGTGGTCACACCGCTGTGTTCGCAGGTCGTTCTCCCAGCGGAAATTTTGCCGCTAACTATTCACACGTGGATATCTTCGATGGCGGTGGTTACCATTACTTTCAACAGGGCTCCCATACCGGCAAGTTGATTGGTTATGCTTCGCCGAAATTCAGCGGGGTTCAGGTTGGGGTGGCTATTTTTGCGACCAACCCTGCCAACGATGACGATCAGGACGTTACCCATTTTCGTGTGGTCTGGTCAGATGGTCCCTACAAGGTGGGTTTTGGCTCGGTAGAAAGCAATACCTCGACCGCAGACGACAGTACGCGTGAAACCTTAAGTTTCACCTACAAGGACGGTCCGCTGGCTGTTGGTTTAACTCATGAAGATAAATTGCGTCCATCAGGTACGACGGATGGTGATACGGTATTGGGTCTGGCCGCGAGTTATACCACTGGTGTTCATACCTTCAAAGCTGCAACCTATTCGCAGGATTCCGACGTGGCTGCAAACGATGGGTTGAGTGCTAGCACGCTCGAATACAGTCTCGCTCTGAACAAATTCACCAACGTCTTTGTGACTATTGATATGTTTGATACATCCTCTACTGCCGATGATGATTTGACCGCATTCGGTATCAATATGAAGTGGTAAGCCGAATCATTCGGTAACCGAAACGGGCACCTTGGGTGCCCGTTTTTTTTTGCTGCTCAGATAATGTTGGTTATCAAAAACATGCTCAGTTGCGTGGAATCTAGCCGCGGCTTTTCATGATCCGCGCCTTGTCCCGCGACCAGTCGCGTTCTTTCTGGGTGGCGCGCTTGTCATGCAGTTTCTTACCCTTGGCGACACCGAGGCTGATCTTGGCCCGACCCCGGCTCCAGTAGGCGGATAATGCAATCAGGGTGTAGCCCTTGCGCTCGACCAGGCCAGCCAGGCGGTCGATCTCGTTGCGATGGGCGAGCAGTTTGCGCACCCGGGTGGGCTCGGCCCTGACATGGGTCGAGGCCGATGGCAGCGGGGCGATATGCGCACCGCTCAGCCACAGCTCGCCATGCTTGATAAACACGTAACTCTCGGTGAGTTGCAGCTTTTTCTCGCGCAGGCTTTTAACCTCCCAGCCCTGTAGCTCGAGACCGACCTCCAGGGTTTCCTCGATGAAGAATTCGAAGCGGGCGGATTTATTCCTGGCAATGGTGTTATCCGCGGTTTTGGATTTAGGCTTTTTCCCCATATGGATGGATAATGTGGTAGCTGCTGGTAAAATGAGGGCGTATTGTCGGGCTTATTCCGGGCTAAAACAAGGTAAAAGTCGATCAACTGTCTTTCAATTTCATCGGCTTACCAGTACTATTCCGCATTCGAAAATTCGGCTGCATGTGCATAGTAAAAAGTTCATGGTGACTGGCATCGGTCCCCTCGCGACAATCAACTGTAAACCCCGCCAGGCCCGGAAGGGAGCAACGGTAGCAGGGACATTGGGCGCCGGGGTGTGGCTGGTGTCGGTCATCTCCCAATTTTCGCGCTTTGCGGCTTCTGTATGGCCCTCATTCGGCGTTACAAATGTGCTCGAATGCTCATGTATCACTGCATACACTGCGCTTCTGCGCGCATTTGTGCCTTGCCTGAAGAACCATACAGAAGCCGCAAAACACGAAAATTCCGTGCTTTCAAATCGAAGCACGGTTGGTTTGATCTATTCAGTTAAATGAGTGCCTACATCAGCTAAGCTATCATTCCCGCGTGGGCGGGAATCCATTAAGATAAATCGCAAATTAATAATAGAAACTCTCTTGGCATGAGTTACCAGGTTTTAGCGCGGAAGTGGCGTCCGAAAAATTTTTCTGAGCTGGTGGGGCAGCAGCATGTGCTGCAGGCCCTGGTCAATGCTTTGGATGCGCAGCGGCTGCATCATGCCTACCTGTTTACCGGTACTCGCGGGGTGGGTAAGACCACGATCGCGCGGATCTTTTCCAAGTCCCTGAATTGTGAAGAGGGCATCAGTTCCACCCCTTGCGGTAAATGTACCTCCTGCGTTGAGATCGACGAGGGACGCAGTGTCGACCTGATCGAAATCGATGCGGCGTCACGCACCGGGGTCGAAGATATGCGCGAACTGCTGGAAAACGTGCAGTACGCACCGACCCGCAGCCGTTACAAGGTGTACCTGATCGACGAGGTGCACATGCTGTCGAAGCACAGCTTCAATGCCCTGCTCAAGACCCTGGAGGAGCCGCCGGAGCATATCAAGTTCCTGCTCGCCACCACCGATCCGCAGAAATTACCGGTCACGGTGTTATCCCGCTGCCTGCAATTCAACCTGAAACGCATGTCGCGCCAGCAGATCCAGGATCATCTGGCGCATCTGCTCGAGCAGGAGAGCATCGAGGCCGATAACCAGGCCCTGATGCTACTGGCGCATGCCGCTGACGGCAGTATGCGCGATGCCCTGAGCCTGCTCGACCAGGCTATCGCCCATGGCAGTGGGGCGGTCAAGACCGATGCGGTGGAGTCGATGCTGGGTGCTATCTCGCGTGATTACCTGATCCGTATCGTACAGGCCCTGATCGAGCAGAATGCGGATCAGTTATTGGCGGAAACCCGACAGCTGATCGAACGTAATCCGGATTACCTGCGGGTCTGTGCTGACCTGATCCAGCTGTTTTACCAGATGGCGCTGTACCTGAGTGCGGCCGGGGTCGAACCGGAAGACGAACTGATGCGACAGGAAATCATCGACTGTGCCCAGCGCCTGTCAGCCGAAGAGGTCCAGTTGTATTATCAAATCGTGCTGCAGGGTCGCAAGGACCTGGATATCAGCCCTGACCAGGCACTGGGTTTCGAAATGCTGATGTTGCGTCTGCTGGCCTTTTCCCCCGGTCACGCCGTTGCAGCGAGCTCGGGCGATACGGCGGAAAAAAAAAGCCCGTAATTCAGCCCAGGGTTAACCAGCCAGCGGAACCTCCCGCACCGCAACCCGTTGCGTCTCCAGCAAAACAAACCGAACCTGCTCGCGCAGCAGATGATCCTGCACCGCCGGCACCAGAACCCTCAGCAGAACTGCCTGCCAACAAACCGGCGCCAAAACCCTCAGCTGATCCAGCCGGGCCATCCGCCAGCAAACCGGCAACCGACGAACTGAACTGGTCAGTGCAGGCTTTCGAACTGCCGCTGGAAGGCCTGGCCAGGCAGGTCGTTCTGAATGCGGTGGTGGCGGATTACCGCGATGGCCGGCTCAAACTGGCGCTACTGCCGGAACTCGAATTGATGTTGAAGGCCGATATCAAGTCCCAAATTAAGCAGGCGATAGAAGGCCAACTTGGGGTATCATTGAAGCTCGATTTCGAGTGCATACCATCACTGCCGGTGGAAACTCCCCACCAGGCCGATATCCGGCGCCAGGAACAGGAGCGGCAGGGAGTTATCGGTCAAATCCAGCAGGACCCGGTGGTACAACAGTTAAAAACCGTTTTCGGCGCTGAGCTGGTTGAGCAAAGCGTGCGCAAACGTAACCAGGAAAACGAGAGAGGTTAATCATGAAAGGCGGTTTGGGAAATATCATGAAGCAGGCGCAAAAGATGCAGGAAGAGATGCAGAAGGCGCAGGCGGAACTGGCGAATGTCGAGGTCATCGGAGAATCGGGCGGCGGCATGGTGCAGGTGATCATGCGCGGCAGCCACGAGGTGAACCGGGTCAACATCGATCCCAGCCTGATGGAAGACGACAAGGAAATGCTGGAAGACCTGATTGCCGCGGCAATCAACGATGCGGTGCATAAGATCGTCAAAAACAACCAGGATGCGATGGCCAACATGACTGCAGGCCTGAACTTACCACCCGGCTTCAAGCTGCCTTTTTAGCGCCTGTTATCCCTTCCCGGATATTTCGAGTTCTTATCCTATGTCTTCTTCGCCTACCCTGGATCAGCTGGTGGATGCGCTGACCTGCCTGCCCGGGGTAGGGCGTAAATCGGCCCAGCGTATGGCCCTGTACCTGATCGACAAGAACCGTGAAGGGGCCCAACAACTGGCAGACAATCTAAATCATGCCCTGAACAAGGTGGGGCACTGCGAGCTATGCCGTAATTTTTCCGATGAGGCCCAGTGCAGTATCTGCAGCAATCCCAAACGGCAAAACGATTTATTATGCGTGGTGGAAACCCCGGCCGATGTCCTGGCCATCGAAGCCGCGCAAAGCTTTCAGGGCAGATATTTCGTGTTGTTGGGTAAGCTGTCACCGATCGATGGCATTGGCCCTAACGAGTTGGGGCTTGATCTGTTGCAGCAGCGGCTGCAGGATGAGCCGGTGACGGAGATTATTCTCGCCACCAATCCGACCGTGGAGGGTGAGATCACCGCTCAGTACATTGCCGATCTGGCCCAGCAGCAGGGCATAAAGACCACCCGCATCGCCCACGGGGTGCCGGTTGGCGGTGAGCTGGAATATATTGACAGTGGCACCTTATCCCGGGCGTTTGCCGGGCGCCAGAGTTACAGCTAATCATTGACAACACAACCAGGAAAGCATCATGTCAGATACCATTTTTGGAAAGATAATTAAGCGCGAGATTCCCGCCGATATCCTGTACGAGGATGATGATGTATTGGCTTTTACCGATGTCAGTCCGCAGGCACCGGAACATTTCCTGGTGATTCCGAAGCAGGCGATCGCCACGGTCAATGACATCCAGCCGGAACAGGCAGAGCTGGTAGGCAAGATGGTGTTAGCGGCGCAGAAAATCGCCAAAGACAAGGGGATTGCCGATGACGGCTACCGCCTGGTCATGAACTGCAACGAGGGCGCCGGGCAGACCGTGTTCCATATCCACCTACATGTATTGGGTGGGCGACCAATGACCTGGCCTCCCGGTTAGGAAAGATTAACCACGAAGTACACGAAGATCACGAAGGGTAAGCTTAGGTTGTTACCAGATTTAACCTCACGTTAATTAGTCTTTTGCTGGAATTGGTTCGAATCAGTTATACCCTGGAAAATATAAATCTTCGTGCTCTTCGTGTCCTTCGTGGTTGAATCTTTATAAACTTACCAATCCGCCTCGTAGTTATGGGTGATCTCCTCACCCGGTTTTATATCGCGTAGCGCCACCACCGACTTGTCGTCGTAATAGCAGGCATTCGGTTTATCCGAGTGATTGATGTACTTGAGGTCACAATAGACTTCAAAGCCGTTTTCATGATCGATCCACAGCACGTAAATACCATCCTGCTGGGTGTGCTGACCTTCCAGGTGTCCGATCACGGTGTTCTCAGGAATGGCGACACGGGCAAACAGACCCTTGCCGTGAATCGGACTGTCGTCGACATAGGTGAGTTGCTGTTTACTGTCCATGATTAAGAAGTGAAGTGTGTTGCGTGGGGATAAAAAAATGGCCCCTGATCGGGGCCATTATAGGGTATCGCGGTTACTTGATAAATATCGTCGTGTAAGTGCCGGGATCTACCGGTGGAATATTCGCATTAAAACCCGTGTTGATCGCATCGATCATGCGGTTGGCCGCGATGGCATAACCACGTGCGGTCGGATGCACGCCGTCCAGGGAGAAAGCGCCGCCGGTGGCAAAATCAGAGGTAACGGACCCGGTGCCATAGTTGATACCGGTGTCGTTAATCTCATCGATGATCGCAGCCGCATCGAGCAGGATCAGGTTGGGATCCGCAGTTGCTGCTGCGGAAATGGTGGCATTATATGCAGCACGTGCGGTATCTATTGCGGTTATCTCCGCTGGAATAAGCACATCGCCATCTTCCAGGGGAACGCCAACGCCCCAGGCACTATTGGGGTCTCCAGGTACCGCCAAGGTGCCGATCTTGGAGCTGCTTGGCAATACGATGAGATCATTAGCGGTGGCCTGGCGCATACTGACGAGTTGGGGGTCACAAACCGTCAGGTCCGTCAGGGATTCATCTTCGATGACGACCGCATTATTGGGAGCAGCCGCGAACGTGATTTTTCTTGCATCAACTTCCTGCTGGGTAATGCCGGTAGCGCCCACACAGAGCGGTGTGGCCAGGGCAAGATCCAAACCTGCATTATAAGCACCATAAGCCACCATACTGTTCAATGTATCCGCGGTAGTCTGATCGAGGGGAACCGCGTTATAGGGAACGGTGGTGAAGTACGGGATCGCGCTGACATCCGGGATATTGACCAGCACCCCACCGGTAGCGGTGGTATTCATCGCCGCCAGCAAACCGCTGTAGATCGCGGCAAAGGCTTCCGGGTCGGTAATGTCGTTGGAACCGTACCCCGAGGGTTGCAGGCCTGTGCCGCCGGCAAAAGTGCCGGTCTGATCCACGCCAATACCGCCGGAGGTGGCATAGGACAGGATATCGTTATTGCCGATCCATAATACGTAGAACGACGGCAGCTGCGAGGCTGCATCGGTAATCATATCTGTGGTGGTTGACGAGGCAAAGCGTGCAAAGTAAGGGTTTGCGGTGCCACCGAGTACTCCACCCGGATCGCCATAGTTAGGCGCAACCAGATGGTAGGACTTGGCCCCGGGCACGCCCATGTTGTTGAAGCTGCCGGTCAATACCGAGGTAACCTCGGTGGTGGGCACGCCGGCGATACTCTCCG
>JASJBV010000038.1 GCA_030066335.1 Gammaproteobacteria bacterium | reverse complement strand
GGCTTGACATATATCAAGTCATCCACAGGCCCCCGGGGCCAGCAGGAGAATGATCAGCTGGCGGTATGGTTTGCGAGGAAGCTGTCGGCGGCGTTAAAAATTTGTTGCCGACGATCGCTGTTGAGCCGATCCAATGCTCTCGGCATCAGGGCCAGGCGCGGGTTGCCGGCGAAGAACTGCCGGTGCTTGTCGATGAAACGCCAGTACAGGCCATCGACGATATTGCACCAGTCGCCCTTGCCATAGTCGCTCATCTTGAGCAGGTAATTGGATCCGCAGATATACGGTTTGGTGGCGAAAATCCCGCCATCACTGAACAAGCCCATGCCGTAAACGTTGGGCCCCATGACCCATTCCGAGGAGTCGACATACATTTCCATGAACCAGCGATGGGCTGACTGCGGCCGGATCTCACACAACGTCATCAGGTTAGCGAGTACCATCAGCCGCGGTATGTGGTGGGTCCAGCCCAGGCGCTGGGCGGTGCGGATGCTGTCGTCGAGCGGCGGGATTCCGGTCGTCGCCTGGTACCATGAATCGGTCAATTCGCGTTGGTGGTCCCAGAAATTCGAAGTGTCCTGCTGTTCACTGAATTCACGGTAGATTCCGCGCACGAACTCGCGCCAGCCGATGACCTGACGCACAAAACCCTCGACACTGGCGAGCGGTAGATCGCCTGCCTGCTGGATAACCCGGTCGACCACCTCGTTGGGGGTCAGCAGGCCCAGGTTAAGACAGGGACTGAGCACGCTGTGGAACACCGTCGCCGAACGCGTGCTCATTGCATCCTCATAGGGACCGAACAACTCGAGCCGATGGGCAATGAAATCATCCAGCCATGCCAGGGCCTGGCGCCGCGTGGTCGGCCAGTTGAATTCCGCAGCCGTGCCGGGATGATCACTGAATACCTGCTCGACCAGGGTGATGACATCCCTGACGTGGTCGGTCTGCTCGACTGGCGGGACAGCGGGCGGGGTGATATTGCGCGGCAGCTTCTTGCGGTTTTCCGCATCGAAGCTCCAGCGACCGCCGCTGGGCTGGCCGTCATCATCGAGCAGGATATGCAACCGGCGCCGCTGCTGCTTGTAGAAATCGCCCATCAGCAGTTTCGACTTGCCGGCAGCAAACTCGGTAAATGTCTCACGGGAACAGCTGAACATCGGCGATGAGAGTTGTTCCCGAACCAGTCCATGCTGCCCGGCAAAAGCCAGGATCCGCTGCTCGAAGGGTTTGTCTTCGATCTCGAAATGGGTCAGTTTATTGGCACCGGTGGCGGCGATGACCACGGCAAGTTTATCCTCGTAACTGCGCAGATCGGCGGGATCCAGGGTCAGGTAGTGGAGGTCATAGCCGGCAGCGCGCAACTCGTCAGCGTAGGCCCGCATCGCCGCCAGGAACAGGACGATCTTCTGCTGATGGTGCCGCTCGTAGGTACACAGACCTATATCCTCGGCCATGAACACCGGCATGGTTGCCGGTGCCGGCAGGTGCTCTAACGGAAACAGCTGGTTGCCGAGGATGACCAGCATTTAAGATGTTTTAGCGGCCTGGTGGGTACAGAACAACATGTAATTCACCTGGGTCATGGCGGTACAACGCATGCTGCGGGTGAACGGATTGACCTTGACACCCGTAATGTCCTCGACCCCGAGACCGCCATCGCTGAGTAATTGACGAATCTCGTCCGGTTTGCGGAACATGCTCCAGCGATGGGTACCGCGCGGCAACCAGCGCAAAACATACTCGGCACCGACAATCGCAAATAACCAGGACAACGGCGTTCGATTGATGGTCGCGACAAACATCACGCCATGCTCACCGGTGAGCCGGTTACAATCGTGCATGAATGCAGTGAGGTCAGCGACGTGTTCGACCACCTCCATATTGAGCACCACGTCAAAGGTCTCGCCGCTGGCGACCAGCTCGGCGGCCGTGAGCAAACGATAATTCAGCTTGAGATTCTGGTTCTGGGCGTGCAGCCGGGCGATCTGGATATTATTCTCCACCACATCGATACCGGTGACCTCGGCCCCGAGCCTGGCCATCGCCTCGGACAGGATGCCACCACCGCAGCCGACATCGACCACCCTCAGTCCCTGCAGGGGAAGTTCCGAGCTGGCATCACGGCCGAAGTGCCGGCACAGGTGATCACGGATGAAAGTCAAGCGCAGTTCATTCAGCGTATGCAGCGGCCAGAACGGACCCGTACGGTCCCACCAGGTTGCCGCCATGCGCGTGTAATACTCGACCTCACGTGGGTCGACAGTCGTATCGTTACTCATGCTCTGTACTCGGTCACGATAGTGAACTAAATAGTTAGGCTAACGACTAAGGTGGGTATGATCCGGTGAATTCCAATCAGAAAATACCCGCATTGTCTGAACCAAACCACTGTGCCATTATTTGCCCAGGATCGTTTTCCGCCCCATGCATTGCCAGTCATCGGAGACCATATGAAACTTCGTCTTTGCATACTCATCATCATTGGTTTGTTGCAGAGCGTCGCCTTTGCCGAATCCATCCAGGCCAGATTTGCCCTGGCCAGCAAGGTGGCGCTGAGCAATCCGCATGATTTGAAACTGTCACCCGACGGCAAGTACCTGTTAGTGTCAGATGTCGGCAACAACCGGGTGACGATTCTCGATCCCGACAGCCTGCAGCTGGTCAGCCAGTTCGGTGCCGACCACCAGTCCGGCACCCACGATATCGATTTTGATGCACAGGGCCGAGCTTATGTCGCCGATACCCATAACAACCGGGTCACCATCTATCAGATGAACGGCCTCGAGGCCAGCCTGGTTGGCGAGCTCAACGCGCGTATCCGTGGTCCCGAGGGCGTATTGATCCATCCCAATGGCCAGGTGTATGTCGCCGGTGCCTGGTCTGGTAACGTCGTGGCTTATGCCGATGGTAGGGTCGTCGGTGAACTCAAGGGCCTGTCATCTCCGCACGACCTGGCCCTGGCAGCTGATGGCAATATCTGGCTGGCCGATGCCGGCAACGATCGCGTGCTGCTGTTGTCACCCGAACTGGAGATCAGGCGCGAACTTGGGCGAGACAGCTATGACTTCAATGGGGTGCGTTACCTGGATGTTCGTGAGGATGGCACCCTGATAGCGGCGGATAAATATACCCACAACATCAAGTTCATCGATCCGGATGGTGAACTACTGCTGGTGCTGGGCAGCGGAAAACCGGAAATCGGGGTCAACAAGTTCACCACACCCGAGGGCGTTGAGGTTGATGGCAATACCCTGTGGTTGTCAGACTCGGGCAATGACCGGGTGGTCAAGTATATTCTGAGCAACGATTAGTTCCACTGCCACCAGTTTACTTCGGCATAGCGGCTAAACGCTGCCAATCCGCCGGGGTCAGGCGTCCGACCAGGCGAAAGCCGCCTGTTCCATCCGGCTGGAATACCACTGCTTCGCCCTCGCCCGGGTAAGCCGGAGTTGCTGCCTGCGCCACGTTACCATGAGAGACGATGACGACATTGCTGCCTGCTGCCGGGGGCCTTGCCAATAGCGCCTGAGCGCTGGTTACCACTGCAGCCCGGCCACCGAAATAATTGGCGATGCGCATATTGATCACATCGTTGGTCGGTTCCACCTCGGCCAGTTTCAGCAGGCTGGCGGTCTCCAGGGTCCGACAATAAGGGCTGGCCAGTACCCTGCTGACCGGAATCCCCAGCTTGCGCATCGCCTCGCCGGTAGCCACGGCCCTGGCCCGGCCCTGCTGTGACAGCTGGCGCACCCGCTGCGGATTACAAGTCAACCAGTCACCCTGCATGATGATGCGATCGGATTGTGACCAGTCGGTGGCTTCATGGCGGAAATACAGGTTATAGCCGCCCGTACGCAGGGCTTTGACCAGTTCCTGATCGGACAGTAAGTTCGCCTGCTGGGCAAAAACCTGCAGCGACAACAGGCCCAGCACCAGCCCGCTGATCCATTGGCTTCTCAGTCTCCTGTTGCATATCTGACTCCGACCCATGGCGTTAACCTCTATCTTTGTTTTCCAAGTTTGATCCACATCACGCTATCAGGCTTACCTAACTTTGAGGGTATTAACTTCATCACCTGTATTGGCGTAATATAAAGGATTGGCATGATTAATGGGTCCCTGAGTTAAGCCGGGACCATCGCGACGACTGATAGGACCGACCTGCTAGACCATGAGTTCCCAACCAGACATATCCGAAAACCCATACCCACTGATCGGTGCGGATGATCCACCGCCCTACAGCCTGCTCAATGAACAGGGTAAGGGCAAGGTATTAATCGTGGGCGATCATGCCAGTAATGCTATTCCCGGGCATATGCGTCAGCTCGGTCTCGATGATGCCACCCTGCAACAGCACATCGCCTATGATATCGGTACCCACAAGCTGATCACCCACCTGTCCCAGCACCTCGATGCACCGGCGGTGCTGGCGGGCTATTCGCGTCTGGTGGTCGATCTCAACCGCAGCCTGGAGGATGATACCTCGATGCCAGAGATCAGTGACAACACGGTGATCCCGGGTAACCAGAATATGTCCACGGCGCATCGTCAGCAACGGATCCATAGTTTTTTCACCCCCTATCGCCAGGCCATCGAGATGATGCTGCATCGTTTCAAGGACCAGGAGATCGTACCGGCATTCATTTCCATCCATAGCTTTACCCCGGAGATGGCCGGCATCGTGCGCCCCTGGCATTGCGGTATTTTGTGGGACAAGGACCCGCGCATCCCGCTACCGCTGATGCGCAACCTGCGCGCCCATCCTGACGCTTTCAATATTGGCGATAATGAACCCTACTCCGGCAAGCATCCGGCCGATTACACGATCGATCATCATGCCGAGGCTGCCGGCCTGCCGCATGTGTCGATCGAGATCCGCCAGGACCTGGTCAATACCGAGGATGGGGCCGAACGCTGGGCCACCATCCTCGATGACGCGCTACGTGACATCCTCGCCGATCCCGGCTTATACCGGGTCTGGCAATCCATCTGATGCCCACGCAACCCAGTTTCACCATCGGCCTGGAGGAAGAATACCTGCTGGTCGATCGTGAAAGCCGGGATGTGGTCAGCGAACCGCCGGGCGAAATCCTGCGGCAATGCCGGCAACTGGAGGGGGAACGCTTCGTCGAGCCCGAGTTGCTGCGCTCGCAAATCGAGGTCAACACCCATGTCTGTCGGCGGGTGAGTGAAATCCGCCCCAACCTGCTGCATCTGCGCCACACCATTGCCGAGACCAGTGCTCAATTCGGTTTGGCTCCCATCGCCGCCTCCACCCATCCTTTTGCCCACTGGCAGCAACAGCACCACACACCCAAGGCCCGCTACGAGATGCTGACCCGTAACATGCGCTCCCTGGCCAAGCGGGTCATGGTCTGCGGCATGCACGTGCATGTCGGTATCGAGGATGATGAACTGCGCATGCAGCTGATGAACCAGTTTACGCCTTACCTGCCGCTATTGCTGAGCCTGAGCACCTCCTCGCCATTCTGGGAAGGCCAGGACAGCGGCCTCAAGTCCCATCGCCTGCCGGTGTTCGACGGCTTTCCACGAACCGGCCTGCCGGAACACTATGACAGCTTTGCCGAATACCGCGAGCATGTGGAAATCCTGCAACAGGTCGGGGTAATCGAGGATGCCACGGTATTCTGGTGGGACCTGCGCCCGAGTGATCGATACCCGACCCTGGAGATGCGCATCACCGATATGTGCACCGAAATCGATGATGCGCTGGCGATCGCCGCGTTGACCCAGTCATTGATGCATTACCTGTATCGACTGCGTGAGCACCACATGCATAGCCGCGAGTTTCATCGTTTCCTGGTTGACCAGAATCGCTGGCGCGCAATCCGCTATGGCTATGACGAGGGTTTTGTCAATTTCAGCCAGCGCCGAATCGTATCGATCAGTGAATTACTGCCGGAAATCGTCGACATGGTCAGCGCAGATGCCGAGGCCCTGGGTTGCCTGGACGAACTACAGCAGGTGTTGCGGATCCCTGAACGCGGCACCAGCGCCCATCAGCAACTTGCCATTTACCAGCAAGGCATCAAGGAGAGCGGGGATGCCCGGGCCGCGATGCAGCGGGTAGTCGATTATTTGATCGAAACTACCACCCGGGGCAGCTGAACGGCAGATCAGACCGGCGGGCCGACAACCCGCGCCTGCTTATCTGTGGGCCTGCTGCAGCAACAACCCACGCGTTACCAGGTACAGCACCAGCCCATTCAAAACATGCCAGAGAAAATGGGTGCCCAGGGCAAAAGATTCACACAGTGCTATGTCGATGGTCCGCAACGACAAGGATAGCGCCAACACCAGCACCGCCCATAACAGGATCCTTCGCTCAGTTCCTGCATGTCTATAATGATAGATGGCCAACACCAGTAATACGGCAAGCGCCGGGGCATAAGCCAGCGAGCCGTTAAGCAGATGGGAAAACTGGGGCATGATCAGAGATATCAGGACAAAGGCCAGGACCGCACAACCGGTTAACAAAACCCTCAGGCTGATGACATACTGGCAATACAGCCACAGAAAAACGATCTGGAACATCAGAATGGACAACTCATCGAGCAATCTTGCCCAGCCCGTGGCAAAGCTATGAAACAGGCCACTGCCGAGGCCGATGCCAACGATGAGGATGATCAGCAGCCAGCTACTGGTTGACAGTAATTCACGCTGCTTTGCCAGCACCCAGACCATAAAAGCCGAGATGAAGAACGCCAGGTTGGTCAGCGCATTGACCGGTTCGGCCCATAATCCCGGCCCCAGTCGTTCACAGTAGATGTCTATCATCAGGATGTTGGGTGTCTGCTTATGGTTCCAGGCTTTTTACCGAATAGCCTTTTTGCTGACTGAACCAGCGATCGATCAGCTTCCAGGAAATGGAAATAGCGGTTGGCATTTTAAACAACCCCTGTTGCAACTTGGTCTCTATCTCGTCGGCCCCAAACCAGGCCGCCGCCTCCAGTTCCTGGTCAAGCAGGTTGATCTCATGCTCGGTGGTTTCACTTTCGAACCCCAGCATCAGTGAATCCGGGAATGGCCAGGGCTGGGAAGCCACGTAATCGACACGCTGCAGCTTGAGGCCAGTCTCTTCATAGGCCTCGCGCCGGACCGCATCCTCCAGGGTTTCCCCCGGCTCGACAAAACCGGCAATCACCGAATAACGATGCGCATCCCACATCGCCTTGCGTCCAAGCAGAATTTTTGACTCCGGCCCGGTATTGTTGACGATGGAAAAAATGACCGCCGGATCGATCTTCGGGTAATGGGTTGCGCCACATTCGGCATTCTCGCACAGGCGCGCATGCCCGGCCTGGCTAATCCGCGCCAGGCTGCCGCAGTTTGAACAATAGGGATGATTGTGATGCCAGTTGACCAGGCCCTGGGCATAGAACAACAGGCTAAGCAAGTCATCATCAATCTGTGCACTATACTTGCGCAGTCCCACCGGCTCGATACCGGCAAACGCGCTATGCCATTGGTTCAGCTGATAGGCGAAATAACTGGTTTGCGCCTGCTCGCCGAGAAACAGCGGCTCACCCAGGTAGACCTTGAGCTCCATCAGCTCATCAAAGCTGAAAAAAGGGGCCAGGGTTTCTCGAGCGATCAATTTACCCTGATACCAGATCAGGATACGACTGTGCGGACTATGCAAGCGTTGCTGAAGTTGATCCGCCTGCTCACGCAGAGGCGCCTGCCGATCCAGTGTGGCGTAGGAAAAAAATGTCATTTTCTTCTAATTCGGCAACTCGACGCGCTAACCATAAACCTGTCGTGGTAGCCACAATACCACCTCGGGAAAGATAATGCAGATCGCGAGGCCAGTAGCCTGTAAAAACAGGAATGGTATAGACGAGCGATAGATCTGCGCCATTGTCACTTCCGGCGGCGCCACGCTCTTCAGATAAAACAGGGCGTAACCGAATGGTGGGCTGATAAACGACATCTGCATGTTCACCATGTAGACCACACCGAACCACAGCGCCATCTCATCCGGAGCTACCCCCGGCAGACCAAACACACCATCGAAACTCATGGTCTTCAGCAACGGGATAAAGATCGGCACCGCTAACAGCAGGATACCGACCCAGTCCAGGAACATACCGAGGATGACCAGGATCACCATCATCAGCACCAGGATTCCATAGGGGCCAAGACCGGTACCGGCGATGCTGTCGTTGACAAACTCCTGGCCGCCATTGACCACGTAAAAACCGACGAATAAGGTCGCGCCAAAGATGATCCACAACACCATGCCGGTTACCCGCAGCGTGGTCATCGCCGCGGAGCGGACATTTTCCAGGGTCAGGCGGCGATGCATCGCGGCCACCACCAATGCACCGAAGGTGCCGACCCCGGCGGCTTCCACCGGGGTGGCAATGCCGGCAAAGATAATCCCCAGTACCACGGTGACCAGGATCAACGGCGCGAACATGTTACTAAGCAAGCGGACTTTCTCGCGGGTGGACACGCGTTCTTCCACCGGCAGTGGTGGACCCATCTCCGGTTTCCAGGTGGTCATCAAACTGATGTAAAGGATATACATGGCGGACAACAGCAGACCCGGGATCACCGCGCCGATAAACAATTCACCAACCGATTGCTGGGCGATGACCGCGAACAGGATCGCCAGGATCGAGGGTGGAATCAGGATCCCCAGGGTACCGCCAGCGAGGATCGAGCCACAGGCGATGGTGGGATGGTATTTGCGCCTTATCATCGCGGGTAACGCGATCAGGCCCATGGTGACCTCGGTAGCACCGATGACCCCACACATCGCGGCCAACAGGGTGGAGGCAATGATCGTCGATATACCCAGACCACCCTTCAGCCCGCCGAGGATCTTGTACACCATGTCGTAGAGTTCCTCGATGATACCGGCACGTTCCAGGATCGATGCCATCAGGATAAACATCGGGATCGCCGATAACTGGTAATCGGTCATCAACGGGAATATGCGTGACGGCAGGATATTCAGCATCTGCGCATCGCCGAACAGGAACAGGAACACACAGGCCAGGCCACCGGTTACGAAGGCCAGTGGCAGCCCCGCCATCAGCAGGATCAACAGTGAGCCGAACATCAACACGGTCAGCCATAAGATATCGATTTCCCAGCCCATGACTTAACCCTCCGGCCGCACTTCGGATTCAAGCTCGGCCAGCGCCGGGTTGATCACCACCGCAATATCCTTGAGCAACAGCGCGATGCCCTGCAACAGCAATAAGGCCGCACCCAATGGCAGCGCAAACTTGATCGGCCAGTACTGGATGCCCCACTCGGTAAAGGACACCTCGCCCACCTTGTAGGCATCCATGAAAAAGGTCCAGCCGGTGACCATCAGCGTCAGCATGAAGATAAAGAAGAAGATCGAGGTGAATAGGTCAACGATGGCCCTGCCCCGATTGGACAGGTGGGTGTAGACCACATCCACCCGCACATGGGCCCCTTCGCGGAGCACGAAACCGCCCGCGATCAGGTATTGCATGCCGAACATCAGGAACATGCTTTCATGCGCCCAGTTGGTCGGTGAATTGAACACGTAGCGGGCGATGACTTCGTAGTAATAGACCAGTACCGCCAGCAACGACCAGTAAGCGACAAACTCACCGACCGTTCCATTAATCTGCGACACCCAGCGATTGAAAAGAAAAGGTTCCTGCTTATCGTCGCGTTCCGCCTCCACCACCGGACAATGAAAGCCCGCCTCCGCGGCTGGTTGTTCAGCCTCACCAACCCGCCGGACCAGTTGCGGCAGCATTAAAAAGTCGGCCAGGATTAATAACAAAAGCAATCCACCAACCCCGGAGGATATCTTTTCCCAGTGCTCCTGGTTACCCCGGGCCACCACCTGCTCGGCCTGTGCATCGACCAGACTTTGCCGCGCCTGTTCGAGCTTTTGCTCGGCATTGCGCCGCTTCTTGGCAACCCTTTTTTCCGCCCGCTTGATCTTATGCTCGGCGATCGCGACCGCATTATTGGCCTGGGACAGGTTATTGCGCATATCGCGGACTTCTACATTTACCATCAACACCGAGATAAACACCAGCACGAACGCCAGCGCCCAGCGACTTTTCAGGTACAGCCGGTGGATACCGAGAAACCCACCAACCACCAGCAGAACATAAGCCAGAGGCAGGGACAGGGTGGAAGCGGTGGGATGTTGTCTGCTGCGCCGGTACAGCAGCAGGGTGATCAATGGAAACAGCAGCAGGCCGCTCCAGTACAACCAGTGGGGAAGCACAAAACTCAGTTCAGGCATGACTAATGCTCCAGGCAGGAATCAGGCGATAACGACCGCACAGCAGGGAGAATACCGGTGCCATGCGATTGCATGGCACCAGGTCATCTATTGCTTATGCCTACAAACGCCTAGGTCTTCAGGGTCTGGCCCTGGATCATGTCGGGGTTGGCATAACCCAGTGACCCGGACATCATGTAATCCAGCTGGATCTTGAACACCCTGGCTGCCATCTTGTCCTTGTTCGCCCAATTGAACCACAGTGGAACCGCCAGTTCGGTGAAGGCCTCGACATCGTCTTCACCCAGGCGGGTAATCTCGGTCCCGGCATCCTCAAATTTCTTCCAGGCTGCCTGGTCAGCCGCCTGGATCTGGGCATGATGATGAATCGAGTAAGACTTGACTTCACGTTCGACGAATTCCTGCATGCGCTTGGAAATACCATTCCAGGACTTCTTTCCGACGGTCAGATCCATCAAGTCCACCGGCTGATAGATCGACATGAATCCGGGAGGCCCCATCGAGATGTAATCCGTGACCTGGTGAAAACCCAGCGCATGGTTGATCGCCGGACCAACATAATCCGCCACATCTATGGTACCTTTTTCCAGTGCCGGAAAGATCTCGGAACCCGGCAGCAAGGTGGTCTTGGCACCGGCCGCCTGAAACAGTTCCGCGACCATGCCGCCCGGCAGGCGCATCTTGCGGCCGCGGAAGTCGTCGATGGAATTAATCGGCACCTTGGAATGAATAATATTGGGACCATGATGGATCGGACCGACATAATGCATATCGAACTGGGCAAACAGATCACGCGCCAGCTCCAGGCCACCCAGTCCGTAATAGAACACGTCCCATTCGTGCGGATTGCGTAATCCCATCGGGTAGGAACTCAGGAATACCGCCGCTGGCATCCTTCCAGCCCAGTACAGGGTGAATGGGTTCATTGCATCGATAACCCCGTTCTTCACCGCATCGAATAACTGAAAATCACCGACCACGTCCTTGGCGCCGAAAGGTTTAAACGCCAGTTCACCTCCGGTTTTTTCGACGATGCCATTACACCATTCCTTGAAAATTTCCAGGCCGATCCCGCCCGGCCATGAGCTCTGGATCTTCCAGGTGGTGGTCTTGGCAGCCTGCGCATTGCCGATGTATGGCGCACCGGTGATGGTCGCGGCGCCGACTGCGGCAGTCGCGCCCACGGTTTTCTTCAGGAAATCACGGCGCTTATTGTCCGCGCCCGCAGATCCTAGATCTGTTTTGTCAGTTTTACTATGTTTCATCTCCTCGTCCTCGTTTTATGTTTTATATTACCGGCGATATGCTCGCGGTTTGTTTGTGGATTTTTTTCTGGCCACAGAATGGCAAAGCCAATTTACTATGCTGGTCATAAATTATCCACCTAAATAGATATATTTAATTTATAGCCAATCAGGTTGAAGCGTAAATCGGGTTATCCGGCAGTGTGCTATTGAGCTAAGCTGGCGTTTGTTGCATTGAATCACCGTCGCAGGAATCCACGGGCCTGCAAGAATGCCAGCATATGTTCACGGGTTTTACCCTGGATCGCCTGAGCCGTCTGCTCGGTCCAGTTACTGAGCTTTACATTACTCCCCCGCTGCTGGTAGTAACGGGCTATTTGCTCGTCGTAGTCATCCACCTGATGTGGCAGGTCCTGCTGCCGGTAGCGGTCCTGGTGCAGGATCGCCGGCAGGGGCATGCGGGGTTTTTGTTGCACCTGTTGCGCCGGCCAGCCCAGGCACAGGCCGCACACCGGGTAAACCTGGTCTGGTAATTCGAGGCATTCGCTGACGCGTTGCGGGTCGTTGCGAATGCCACCGATGAATACCCCGCCCAATCCAGCCGACTCGGCTGCCAGCAGAATGTTCTGCGCCAGCAAGGCGGTATCGACGGTAGCACTGATGAAATGTTCGGTATGGCCCAGTAACGGCCCTGCCCCGTTTTTCTCGCAGGCATACTGGACACGTTGCAGGTCAGCACACAGTACCAGGAATTCGGCCGCCTCGATCACCCAGCGTTGTCCACCGGCTGCACTGGCGATGGTCTTTCTGTTGTCCGGATCGCTGACCCGTAACACCGAGTAGGCCTGGATGAAACTCGATGACGACGCGGCCTGGCCACAGCCGAGGATCTGCTCGAGTAAATCCGGATCGATCGGGCGCTCCTGGTAACTGCGGATGGAGCGATGATTGAGCATGGTTTGCATTATCGGATTCATGACTGCTACCTGTTTGATGATTGCGGTGCTCGGCGCTAACACTTGCCCAGCTTAACCATTAGCATATTAGTGTTTTTTAATCCGCATTCCGTGGCAGAATCCCGCGCTTGCTATCATCAAGGCCACACCATGCAACCAGAATTGCTTTTTGCACAGTTGACCGAACAACAGCACTTCCTCCACCAGCACCGGGTATTTCGCCGGTTGCAGCAGCCGCGGGATCTGCAAACATTCATGTCCTGGCATGTGTTTGCGGTTTGGGACTTTATGACGTTGGTTAAACGTTTGCAACGTGAATTGACCGTGACCGAACTGCCATGGACGCCGCCCGCGAGTGCGCAGGCGGCACGCCTGATCAACGATATCGTGCTGGGCGAGGAATCCGACCTGGCGCCTGATGGCAGTGCGATCAGTCATTATGAGCTGTACCTGCAGGCGATGCAGGAAGTCGGCGCCGATAATTCAGCGATCGTCCAATTCGTGCAGCGGATTCAGGCCGGCATCGACGTCGATCTTGCCCTGAACGACCCCGCTATTCCACAACCGTTACGCCATTTCGTCCAGCATACTCTCGGCGTGGCGAGGCACGGCAGCTTGCCCGAAGTGCTGGGTAATTTCTTTTTCGGCCGTG
>JASJBV010000037.1 GCA_030066335.1 Gammaproteobacteria bacterium | reverse complement strand
ATCCATGCTGTTAATACTTGAGTTAAATGATCATATCCAACCAGCATGGATGAAAGCTGCTCAATGGTCAAGCCGCTGCGTTCTACCAGCGTATCGATGGAGACCGGGTCATAACCGATATGTTGCAACAGCTCCTCATATTCGTCTTCCAGTGGCTGTTGCTGTGGTTGCGTAACATCGGTCTGTTCCGCCAGATAGCCCAGCAGGCTGCCTATATCATCGATAATATCGGTAGCCTGGTCAACCAGTTTTGCGCCCTGGCGGATCAGCTGATGACAGCCCTTGGTCTGTGGATTGTGGATCGAACCGGGAATGGCGAACACCTCTCTGCCCTGTTCGAGACAATGGCGTGCGGTGATCAGTGAACCGCTTTTGTGAGTGGCCTCGACGACCAGGGTGGCCAGGCTGAGTCCGCTGATAATCCGGTTGCGTTTGGGGAAATTGCTCGGGATCGGCGTGGTACCCAGGGGGAATTCACTGACGATCAGACCCTGCTCGGCGATGTCGTATGCCAGCTGCCGGTTACGCGAGGGATAGATACGGTCGATGCCGGTGCCGATCACCGCGATGGTGTTGCCGCCGGCCTTGAGCGCGCCCTGGTGGGCATGCTTGTCGATCCCCAATGCCATGCCGCTGGTTATCGTGAGTCCCGCATCGGCCAGGTAGGCGGCGAATGCCTCAGCATTACTGGCACCGCCGGGTGTACAGTTGCGGCTGCCAACGATAGCGATCTGGGGACTGCTCAGCAGTTTGTGGTCACCCAGGGTATAAAGAATCGGTGGTGCATCCCTGGTTTGGGCCAGCAGCGGTGGGTAATCATCGTCATCCAGGGTCAGGATATGGTGGCGCGGATCGGCGTCCAGCCAACCCGTGGCATGGTCGATCAGTTCGGCTGGTGGCTGCAACAGGAACTGGATCTGTGCGGGGATGAAACCCAGGGCCTGCAGTTCACTGTTGGACATGCGACTGAAGTCGCCGATGGCAAACCCGGGTGTTTCCAGTAAGCGGCGGAAAGTATGCGGACCTATCCCCGGGCAGGCTTCCAGTGCCAGATAGTGTGCAAGATCATCCCTGTTCATTGCATGATGGATTGGGTCCTAGGGCTTGGTAATAATATCGTTCATTCCGATTGGGTTATCTGCTTCCATGATCAGGGCCACGCTCATCTTTTCGTAAGCGCGAACGACCATGATGACGCCACTGCGTTCATCCGGCAGCTTGACCCGGAAATTAGCTTCTTCCTCGTTACGGTCTATGACCACCTTGCCGATGCGATGCACCGCGAGGACCGTGCCGGTTTTAATCCCATCACGCTCGCCGAGGTTGATCACCAGGGTCTGATATTGTCCCAGCTGGGAGATACCGTCAAGCAGAGAAATGACCTGGCCGTTGACCTCATCCTGGGGTGGGCGGGGGAAAAAGTCCCGTTCCAGGTTGGAATTGTCGATCGGCATCACCCGATCATCGCGCAGGATTTCGCGCACCGACGAGGTGACTCTGACCGAGGCCGGGTCGCCTCTGCGTTCCAGCTTGGTCTCGGCCACAAACAGTGCTTCATAGCCGAGTACTTCACCGCTGGCGGTATCGACCAACGGCTTGTGAGGACGGAAGACCTGGTAACGGCCATCGGTAATTTCGGTGTCCAGGTTGCGCACGTAGAGGGTATCGTTGATCGCGTTGGCCAGGTGATTATCGCGGCTATCCAGCACATAGGCTGCATCGGCCAGGGTTTGTTCTTCGATGATCAGGGGCTTTTGCAGCAACTGGCGAATCGACTCGATCGGAATTGATGGAATACTGGCATCGATGGACTGGGCACGAATACGAGGAGAGAGTTTGACCACTTTCAGACCACCGGTGCCGGTGGCGGCCAGCGCCTCGCCGGTCTCCCCGCGACGCAGGATCTGCACCCGTTTTTCCCCGCCGACATAGATGATGGCGAGTTGATCGCCAGGATAAATCAGATGCGGATTCTCGATCTGCGGATTTTTATACCAGATTTCCGGCCAGAACCATGGATCCTCGAGGAAAGATGATGAAATATCCCACAGGGTATCGCCTTCTTCGACGGTATAGATCTGCGGATGTTCCGGTTCATAGACCACCGTTTCACGTGGTGGTTGTTCGGTAATCTGGGCCTGAACCGTAATCGTTTCCGGTTCTATCTCCCCTCTATCCACGATCGCATAGGGCTCCTTTTCGGTTGCGCAACCGCTTAACAGTGACAAACCGCCGGCGAACAGCAGTCCCCGGATTATCAATCGCATGTGATGGCCCTTGTTTTGGTTGTACATATAAACCCCTGGCTTCGGTGTTGATAGTGAGATATCTGACTCCATATAGCATAGATTCGGAATACTGTGCCCGGATTGGTTCGGCAGTAACCCGGCCCGTGCTATCGGTGCAAACATCTACGGTGTCATAGTATAATGTCCGATTGTAGTTGAAATATCCTCAACTACAACCATTTTTATGATTAAGTTTCTTTTATAATCATAAACTTGAAGTGAAAAGTTGTAAACTTTCTCGAAGTTTGAATTATGGCCTTATTGAACATTTTGGAATTTCCGGATCCACGTCTGCGCACCCGAGCTGAAGCGGTGACAAAATTTGATGAGGAATTGAAGACACTGGTCAGTGACATGTTTGATACCATGTACGAGGCACCGGGTATCGGCCTCGCGGCGACCCAGGTCGATGTGCATAAACGCCTACTGGTGATGGATATATCCGAGCACAAGAATGACCCGATGGTGTTGATCAACCCGGAGATATTGAGCTCTGAAGGTGAAGAGGAGATGGATGAGGGCTGCCTGTCCGTGCCTGGATACTATGAAACCGTGCGCCGCGCGGAAAAAATCAGGGTCAGGGCCCAGGACCAGAACGGCGAGTTTTTTGAACTCGATGCCGATGGCCTCAAGGCGGTATGTATCCAGCACGAAATGGATCATCTCGAGGGCAAGCTGTTCGTCGACTACATCTCCAATCTGAAACGTGACCGCATCCGGAAAAAGCTCGAAAAACAACACAAGCAGGCAGCCAGGGCCTGATCGCTTACAGGCAGGATCAGCATGCTGAGGATTATCTACGCGGGCACGCCCGAATTCGCGGTGCCGGCCCTGCAGGCGCTGATCGACTCACCGCACCAGGTGGTCGCCGTCTATACCCAGCCTGACCGCCCCGCCGGTCGCGGGCGCAAACTGCAACCCAGTCCGGTCAAGCAATGCGCGCTCGACCACGAACTCAAGCTGATGCAACCGCCATCGCTGAAGAGTCCCACCGAGCTCGAACAGCTGCAATCACTGCAGGCAGACCTGATGGTGGTGGCGGCCTATGGACTGCTATTGCCGCAGGCAGTGCTGGATATACCACGTCTGGGTTGTATCAACATTCATGCCTCGCTGTTGCCGCGCTGGCGGGGTGCGGCGCCGATCCAGCGCGCGCTTGAGGCCGGGGACCGGCAAACCGGGATCACCCTGATGCAAATGGACGCCGGGCTGGATACCGGGGCCATGCTGGCCACGGCCGCCATCGACATCGATGACAACAGCACCGCGGCCAGCCTGCACGATGAGCTCAAACAGCTGGGTGCCGATCTGCTGATGCAGAACCTGCCGGCCATCGAGCAGGCAAGAATCCAATTCCAGGCCCAGGATGATGCCGCGGCTTGCTATGCCCCCAAGTTGAGTAAACAGGAAGGCCGCATTGACTGGCACAAACCCGCTGCGGTGCTGCACCGGGAAATCCGCGCCTTCAACCCCTGGCCGGTCAGTTTCAGTTATCTCGGCGATCAGCTGGTCAAGGTATGGCAGGCCGGGTTCAGTGATAGCCCATGCTCAGAGCCACCCGGGCAGGTGCTGACCCATGATCGGCAGGGCATTCATGTCTGCTGTGGCAATGGGGTGTTGAGCATCAGCGAATTGCAACTGGCCGGGAAAAAGCGCACCACGGCCGCGCAATTGTTAAACGCCAGGGACTTCAGCGGTGAACGCTTCGCCAGCCAGGACTAAGGCCGACAAGGACCGGTTGCATGCGCGCCAGGCCGCGCTGGCCATCTGTCTGGCGCTGTTGCAACAACGCCAATCCCTGACCGCATTACTGGCAACCCACACCAAACGCCTGGCCAATGCCCAGGAGCGGGCCCTGTGCAGTGAGCTGTGTTACGGCTTCTGCCGCTACTATTTTGTCCTGCGCCGGGAACTGGCCAAACGACTCAGCAAACCGCTCAAATCCCGCGACCGCGATATCGAGGTGATCTTGTTGCTGGGCCTGTATCAGCTGCGGTTTACCCGCATCGGCGACCATGCCGCGGTCAATGAAACCGTGAACCTGATCGCGCGCCGCAAAAAGGCCTGGGCCAGGGGCCTGGTCAATGCAGTGTTGAGATCCTACCAGAGAGAAGTCATCGAACCAGAGCGTGACACGATCAGCAGCTTATCTGGCGAGGAGCAAGCACTGGCCTATCCGGAATGGATCCGAGCCAAGATTCGGCAAGACTGGCCGGAACAGGCCGATAGCATCTACCGCGCCGGTAATCAGCGGCCACCGATGGTGTTACGGGTTGATCTCGAGCGGTTGTCGCGCGAGGAGTACCGGCAGCTGTTAGCCGGGCAGGGCATCGACAGCAGGCCACATCCGCAGGTGGCCAGTGCGCTGCAGCTGGCAGCGGCGGTTGAGGTCGAGTCCCTGCCGGGCTTCGCCGAGGGCTGGGTCAGTGTGCAGGATGCCGCGGCGCAACTGGCCGCTGTCCTGCTGCAGGCCGAGCGCGGTATGCGCGTACTCGATGCCTGTGCGGCACCGGGGGGCAAGACCCTGCATATTTTGCAGCATAATCCCGGGGTTGAACTGATTGCGTTGGACAAGGATGCCGAGCGCCTGCCGCGGGTTGCGCAGAATCTGCAACGCGCCGGGGTAGAGGCTCAGCTGATCTGCGCGGATGCGGCAAATACCGATGATTGGTTCGATGGTGCCATGTTTGATCGGATCCTGCTCGATGCACCTTGTTCGGCCAGTGGCATCATGCGCCGCCATCCCGATATTCGCCTGTTGCGCGAGGCCGAGGATGTGCCCGCACTGGTGCAGCAACAGCAGCGTCTGTTGACGGCGATGTGGCAATTACTCAAACCTGGCGGACAGCTGCTATACAGTACCTGTAGCCTGTTCAAGGATGAAAACGAGGCCCAGGTCGAACACTTCCTGCAAAACTGTGGAAATGGTGTTGAACTCCCGCTAAACCACGTACAATGGGGTATTGAGCGGCCGCTGGGACGGCAGGTATTGCCGGGTCAGCTGGACATGGATGGTTTTTATTATGCGCGGCTGCTGAAGCAGGACTGAATATTTGAGCACAGGCTATCAATGGCAAGTGAATCCATCAACAAGGCTTTTCGTAACTCGGCGCCGATCATCGGCCTGCTGATCCTGCTGTTTGTTTCCCTCTACTCGATCAGCGATGCGACCTCCAACTCGGCCAGTTTCGGCAAGTATTACAACCTGCTGATTTTTTTCAACGCAATCGGGCTTATCGTCCTGCTGGGACTGATCTTTTACAATGTGTTCAAGCTGATCGCACAGTATCGGCTAAAAGCGGTGGGTTCCCGCCTGACCACCCGGATGATCTTCATCTTCGTCATTCTGACCATCATCCCGGTGAGTATCGTTTATTACTTCTCGCTCAATTTCATCCACAAGAGTATCGACAGCTGGTTTGATGTCGGGGTGGAAACGGCGCTGGAGGACTCGTTGAAACTTGGCCGCAGTGCGGTCGATGTGCGGAAACGCGAGGCCCTGAAAAAAACCCAGCTGATCGCCGATGAAATCCCGTCGGTACCCGAAGAGTTATTGGTGGTGTACCTCGATGATGCGCGCCAGCAGCACAATGCCAATGAGTTGACCCTGGTGGGTACCAACAGCGTTATCCTGGCCTCCAGTAGTGAAAACATCGCGGAACTGCCGCAGGCCCTGTCGCGGACGACCTTCGGTGAACTGGGACAGGACGAACACTACCTCAAACTGGAAGAAGATCCGGACAGCGGCCTGCAGATCCGCGTGGTGGTGCCGGTGCAGGGAGTTTCGCCGATCGAACAGAACCGCACCTTGCAGACCCTGTTCCCGATCACCGAACAGGTCTATGCCCTGACCGAAGGGGTACAGCAGGCCTACGAACAATACCGGGAGCTGGCGGAGATTCGGGATCCGTTGAAAACCAGCTTTACCCTGGCCCTGTCCCTGGTGTGGCTGTTAAGCGTGTTATCGGCCATTCTGGTCGCCTTCATCTCGGCGCGGCGGTTGGTGTCTCCCCTGAATGACCTGGTCGAGGGCACCCAGGCGGTGGCGGCCGGTGACTATGAAAAACAATTGCCACTGTCGGGAGAGGATGAACTTGGATTCCTGACCCGTTCCTTCAACACGATGACGCGCAAACTGGCCCGCGCGCGGGCGGTTGCCGACCAGAGTCAGTTGATGGAGGCGATGCAGAGAAATTACCTGGAATCGGTACTCGAGCATATCAATTCCGGGGTGCTGACGATCGATGAGAACGGTTTGATCAAGCAGGGCAATCGCGCCGCAGAAATGATATTCGACCTCGGCCCGGGGGCATTTTACGAGCGCCAGATCGAGCATATGGAAAAAGAATACCCGCAGTCGACCCGGTTTTTCGATGTGGTCAAGACCCACATCAAGAGTCCGCAGGAATGGCAGGAGGAAGTGGTCATCTTCGGTCAGAGTGGACGCAAGATCCTGCGCGTACGGGGTACCGAGCTGAATCAGAGTTTCCAGCAGGTCCGTGAGCAGGTCATCGTGGTCGATGATCTGACCCGCCTGATCCAGGCGCAAAAGGATTCGGCCTGGAGCGAGATGGCCAGACGCCTGGCCCATGAAATCAAGAATCCGTTGACCCCGATTCAGTTATCCGCGGAACGCCTGCAGCGTAAGCTGGCGGGCCAGGTCAATGAGAACAAGCAGGAGTTGCTCGACCGCTACACCCATACCATCGTGCAGCAGGTGGAAGCGATGAAATCGATGGTCAACAGTTTCACCGACTATGCGCGGGCGCCCAGCCCCAATCCGGAACCGGTCAACCTGAACCAGATCATCACCGAGGTCGTCGAGTTGTATGCCGAGAGTCAACCGAAAATAGATATTCGCCTTAAACTCGAGCGGCAGATGCCGGAAATTGAAGCGGATCCGGTACGTCTCAGACAGCTGGTGCATAATCTGGTGAAAAATGCGACCGAGGCGATCGATGCCAAGGGCTGGATTGATATCAAGACCGAATGCCTGGAAGAGTACGGTTGTCAGTATGTCCAGGTCAAGGTCGAGGACAGCGGCCATGGCTTCGACGAGGAATTGCTGGAAAACCTGTTCGAGCCCTATGTAACCGACAAGGCCGGCGGTACCGGTCTTGGCCTCGCCATCGTCAAGAAAATCGTTGATGAACACGGCGGCCGGGTGTGGGCGGAAAATATTCCCGACGATGGCGCCCGGGTCTCCCTGTTATTACCGGTACAGGCGGTAAAAGAAGTGTAATGAAGTGGTATCAAGCATGAATACAAAGATCCTGGTGGTGGACGATGAGCCGGACATCCGTTTCCTGTTGAAGGATATCCTCGAGGACGAGGGTTATGAGGTCGATGTCGCCGAGCATGCCGCGCAGGCGCGCCAGCGCAAGGCCGAGTTCTCCCCCGACCTGGTATTGCTGGACATCTGGATGCCGGAGATGGACGGGGTCAGCCTGCTCAAGCAATGGAATGAATCCGACCAACTGGACTGCCCGGTGGTCATGATGTCGGGTCACGGTACGGTGGAAACCGCGGTGGAGGCGACCCGTTACGGAGCCTACGATTTCGTCGAAAAGCCGCTGTCCACGGCCAAGTTACTGCATACCGTCAAAGCCGCACTGGAGCGAGCCGATCAGGTCACGGACAGCGAGCAGTTGGGAGAACTGGAGCAGCCGGTAGGCAATAGCCAGTTGATGCAGGACTTGAGAAGCAACATGCAGGCGTTGGCGGCTCATCTGCACCCGGTTTTTATCACCGGGGTTAAAGGTGCCGGGGTCAGCCTGTGGGCCAACTACCTGTTCAGGCTGCAGAGTAATCCCAACAGCAGCCCGTTTGTCGCTGATATCACTCGCTATCAGCAGGGATTGCAGCATAATATCTTCATCCGCGAGGTAACCGAGCTCAACCGCCAACAGCAACAGGTATTGTTGGCGCTGTTGGAACTGGCCGCAGACAGTAATTCAAGCGGACGCCTGGTATTGGCTTCTCAACACGACTACCAGGCCTTGCGGGCAAACGATGGATTGTTACCGGAGTTGGCCGAGTATTGGCGCGAGGCGATGACGATACCCACGCTGGCCGAGCATATCGAGGATATGCCGGAATTGCTCGAGTATTACGCAACCTGGTTCAGTGATAAGGAAGACCTGCCCTATCGACATTTCGGGGTTGCCGCACAAAACCTGCTGCGTAATCATGCCTGGCAGGGTGGTCTCGACGAATTGAAATCGATGATCCGCCAGATCCTGACCAATAGTGCCGACGACAACGTGGAACTGACGGAGATCCAGCATTTCCTGCAGGCTACACCACAACCGGCGGCCAGCACCGGGCAGGAGGTGTTGCAGCTGGCGGTGGATACCAACATGGACATGCGCGAGGCAAGAGAGTTTTTTGAACGAGAATTCTTGAAAAAGCAGCTCGAACTGTGCGGCTATAATGTATCGGTAGTCGCCAAAAAAATTGGTCAGGAACGAACCAATCTCTATCGCAAACTGAAATCTCTGGGATTACAGATTAAGAAATAACAATGAATATTATTATCCTGGGTGCCGGGCAGGTGGGCTCTTCGGTGGCCTCCGAGCTGGCTCGTGAAGAGAGCAATGAGATAACCGTGGTCGATGTCGACCAGATGATCCTGTCTGAACTGCAGGATCGCCTGGACCTGCGCACGATCAACGGCAATGGATCCTTTCCCAGCGTGCTGCAGCGGGCCGGCGCCGATGATGCCGATATGCTGATTGCGTTGACCAACAGCGATGAAATCAACATGGTGGCCTGTCAGGTCGCCTCCACCCTGTTTCATACCCCGACCAAGATCGCGCGCATTCGCTCGCAGGAATACATGCAGCAGCAGACCCTGTTCGGGGAAGAGGCGGTGCCGGTGGATGTCACGATCAGTCCGGAAAACCTGGTCACCGAATATATCCATCATCTGATCGAGCACCCCAGCGCACTGCAGGTACTCGACTTCGCCGGTGGCAAGGTGCAGCTGGTCGCGGTCAAGGCCTATTACGGTGGTCCCCTGGTCGGGCATGCGCTGAAAACCGTGCGCCAGCATATCCCTGGGGTGGATATGCGGGTGGCCGCCATCTTCCGCAACGGTCAGTCACTGCCATGCACCGCGGATCGGGTCATCGAGGCCGATGACGAGGTGTTTTTCGTCGCCGCGCGCAAGCATATCGCCACCGTTATCTCGGAGATGCGCAAGCTGGATAAACCGATCAAGCGGGTGATGCTGGCCGGGGGCGGAAATATCGGCAGTCAGCTCGCATCCATTCTGGAAGGTGATTACCAGGTCAAGATCATTGAAAATGATTTGCGCCGCAGCCAGTACCTGGCCGGGGAATTACATTCCTCGATCGTGCTGCATGGCGATGCCGCGGATCCCGATCTGCTGCTGGAAGAAAACATCGAGGCGATGGATGTGTTCTGTGCCTTAACCAATGATGATGAGGCCAACATCCTGTCGGCGATGCTGGCCAAGCGGCTGGGTGCGCGTAAGGTCATGTCGCTGATCAATCGCCCGGCTTATGTCGACCTGGTCGAGAGTGGCATGATCGATATCGCCCTGTCACCGCATCAGGTCACCATTGGTGCCATGCTCGCGCATATCCGGCGGGGAGATGTGGTTGCGGTACATGCCTTGCGCCGTGGTTCCGCGGAAGCGATCGAGGCGATCGCACACGGGGATCATACCTGTTCCAAGGTGGTGGGGCGTCGCATCGATGAGTTGAAATTGCCCAAGGGCACCAGTATTGGGGCCATAGTGCGGGGTGAGGAAGTGCTGATCGCTCATCATGATACGGTGGTGGAATCGGAGGACCATGTGATCCTGTTCCTGACCGATAAACGTGATATCCGCCAGGTCGAAAAGCTGTTCCAGGTATCGATTACTTACATCTAAGAATTAACCAGTATAAAAAGACCCTGACATGCAATATCTAGTAATCCTCAGGATCCTCGGCCTGCTGTTGATGGTGTTCAGCACCACTATGCTGCCGCCGGTACTGGTCGACTGGATCTACCAGGAATCGGCATCCCTGCCTTTTATTGAAGCCTTCGCCTTTTTGTTTGCCGCCGGTATGCTGCTGTTCCTGCCGCTGCGCAAGCATAACAAGGACCTGCGCCTGCGCGATGGCTTCATGGTGGTGGTGATGTTCTGGTTCGTGCTCGGTTCTGCCGGTGGACTGCCGCTGTACCTGTCCGAGGTCCCCGACATGTCCGTAACCGATGCGGTATTCGAGTCCATTTCCGGCCTGACCACCACCGGTGCCACCGTCATTGTCGGCCTCGATGATCTACCGCATGCGATCCTGTTTTATCGCCAGGAACTGCAGTGGCTCGGCGGCATGGGGATTATCGTGCTGGCGGTGGCGGTGCTGCCGATGCTGGGTATCGGCGGCATGCAATTGTACCGCGCCGAGACCCCGGGACCGGTCAAGGACACCAAGCTGACCCCGCGTATCACCGAGACCGCCAAGGCCCTGTGGTATATCTACCTGGGGCTCACCGTCAGTTGTGGCCTGGCTTACTGGCTGGCTGGCATGGAGGCCTTCGATGCCATTGCCCATGCTTTCTCCACGGTCGCTATCGGTGGTTTTTCCACCCATGATGCGAGCATGGGGTATTACCAGAACAGTGGTATCGAATTGATCGCCATCGTGTTCATGCTGCTGTCCGGGGTCAATTTCGCCCTGCATTTCACCGCGTTCCGCCATCGGCGCCTGACTCCCTACCTGCGCGATGCCGAATTCACCACCTATATCACGGTATTGTTCGTGGTCAGTGTGGTAACGATCTCCTACCTGCAGTTCACCAAGACCTTTGACTCGCCGATGGAAAGTATCATCGAGGGCCTGTTCCAGGTCGTCTCGATCGGCACTACCACCGGCTTTACCACCCAGGAATATTACAACTGGCCGGGATTCCTGCCGGTGTTGTTGCTGTATATCAGTTTCATGGGCGGCTGTGCCGGTTCCACCGGAGGCGGGATCAAGGTAATCAGGATTTTGTTGCTGGTCAAACAGGGGGTGCGCGAGCTACGTCGCCTGGTGCATCCGTCGGCCCAGTTCGCGGTCAAGATCGGGCGCAAGCCGGTACCGGATAACGTCATCGAGGCGATCTGGGGATTTTTCGCCGCCTATTTCGCGATTTCGGCACTGTTAATTCTGTTACTGATGGCTTCAGGTCTGAACCAGGATACCGCGTTTTCCGCGGTCGCTGCCTGCCTCAATAACCTGGGTCCCGGGCTGGACCAGGTCGGGCAGAACTATGCCTCGATTAACGATTTCGCCAAGTGGTTGTTATGCCTGGCGATGTTGCTCGGGCGGTTGGAAATATTCACCCTGCTGGTGTTGTTCACCCCCGGTTTCTGGCGCAAATAACCTCGCTTTTGATTGCCGGCAAGTTTTTCCGCGGGCGCCTCGCCACTGTTGTCATCCTCCGGCAAACCCTGCGCCATCAATGGCTTTAGGGTCGACAACAGGGTCTTGAAGGTTTGTGGATAGTCAGCCTCCTGTGCGGCCAGCAGCTGCTTCATGTGCTGGCGTTGGGTTGGTTTGGCAAAACAGGCCGGACAATTGTCCTCGATCACCGGCAACGCGGCATGGCCGGCGAATTCACGTAGCTGGCGTTCCCGCACATAAACGAAGGGGCGGATGATGCGGATGTCACCATCGTCATTGACATAATGTGCCTTCATCGTCCGCAGCTGGCCACCATGCAGCGCCGACAGTAAAAAACTTTCCGCCAGGTCATCCAGATGCTGGCCCAGCGCCAATACGTTGTAATTACCCTGACGCGCGGTCTTGTACATCAGGCCACGCCGCATGCGCGAACAAAACGCACAGAAACTGTCCCTGTGCATATGTTCCGCGGCCAGCTCGACGATCGGCTCTGAAACATAATGGTAGGGCACGCCGAGTTGGTGCATGTAGTCCTTGAGCGGCGAGGGATCGAAATCCGCCGACTGCGGGTCGATGGTAATTGCCGCGAGGTCAAAGCTAATCGGTGCATGGCGTTGAAAATGGCGCAGCGTATGCAGCAGGGACAGGGAATCCTTACCCCCGGACACGGCGATCAGGATCCGGTCGCCAGCGCGGATCATGGCAAAATCAGCGATCGCCCGGCCGACCGGACGTAACAGTTTTTTCGGGGGCTTGACGAACATCAGAAGGCCGCAAAGTTTATCTGGGCTGATGATAGGTTGAATACCGAGCAAAAAAAAGCCTCAATCAATCCATGATTGAGGCTTGGATGACCTTCCTGGTCGGTGATTGACTTAATTTGGCATCCTTGAGATAGTGACTTCCTGATCTAGCAATCCGGCTTTGCACATTCATTCCTTTGCGTCCCATCCGAGGACGTGGGTGAATAATGGCATGACTGTTGCGGCGGACAAAGTCAGATTTGCTTAAATCGTTGTAAGTAATAACAAAATAAAATGTAGGAATAATCCTACAAGGAGAGCCATGTTATTCCCGGCCATCAAGCCCAGCCAGACCCACCACCTGGCGGTATCCGATCTGCATGAGCTGTATATCGAGGAGAGTGGCAAGGCCGATGGTATCCCGGTCATATTTCTCCACGGTGGTCCGGGCGCTAGTTGTGAGCCGAATCATCGGCGCTATTTCGACCCGGAACGCTATCGTATCATCCTGTTTGACCAGCGCGGCTGCGGTAAATCCAGGCCGCATGCGAGCCTGCATGACAACACCACCCAGCACCTGATCGCTGACCTGGAACAAATCCGTCAGCACCTGCAGGTCGAACGTTGGGTGGTATTCGGTGGTTCCTGGGGTTCAACCCTGGGCCTGGCCTACGCCGAGGCGCATCCCGAGCGGGTACTGGGTCTGATC
>JASJBV010000155.1 GCA_030066335.1 Gammaproteobacteria bacterium | reverse complement strand
TTGGTCGGGGTGGAGGGATTCGAACCCCCGACCCACTGCTCCCAAAGCAGTTGCGCTACCAGGCTGCGCTACACCCCGACATGCTGAGCCTTCAGCAAGGCGCGGAATGATACGCAAATCGACCCACAGCGTCAATCAAAGCTTAGCGGTTAATTTTAGGGGTGGTAAAGGATATATCAAGCCTTTTTCGGTGACGATCAGGCCCTGCGCCAGCGGGTCCCCTCGGGGCTGTCTTCCAGGGTGATGCCGGCCTCGGTCAGTTCATCCCGGATGCGATCCGCCTCGGCCCAGTTTTTGTCCTGCTTGGCCTGCGCCCGCTGGGCGATCAGCTGTTCGATCGCGGCGTCGGAAATCCCCGTCTCCGCCACCGCAGACTGCAGGTATTCGCTGGCATCGCTCTGCAGCAGGCCGAGGATTTCACCGAGGTTTTTCAACAAAGCCGCCAGGCCTGATGCCTGGTCACTATCGTCGCTTTTCGCCTTGTTCAAATCTCGGGTCAGATCGAACAGCACCGCCAGCGCATCGGCGGTATTGAAATCATCATTCATCGCCGCCTCGAAGCGCTGCTGATAATCGCTGTCCTGCGGCGGCTCTCCCGTCTCGACATCCTGCAAAGCGGTGTACAGACGCCCCAATCCGCTGCGCGCCTGGTTCAATTGCTCCTCGGAATAATTCAGCGGGCTGCGGTAATGACTACTGAGGATGAAATAACGGATTTCCTCGGCTCGATATTCCTTTAATACCTCACGCAGGGTGAAGAAATTGCCCAGGGATTTGGACATTTTTTCCTCGTTGACCCTGACAAAACCATTGTGCATCCAGTAATTGACGAACTTCTCCCCGGTACAACACTCGCTTTGCGCAATCTCGTTTTCATGGTGAGGAAACTGCAGATCCTGACCGCCACCGTGGATATCGAAATGATTGCCGAGCATTTCGGTGGACATCGCGGAACACTCGATATGCCAGCCGGGCCGTCCCTGACCATAGCTCGAGTCCCAGGCCGGCTCCTCCGGCTTGGCCTTCTTCCATAACACGAAATCCAGCGGATCCTGTTTTGCCGAGTCGACCTCGACCCGTTCCCCGGCACGCAGGTCCTCGACGCGTTTGCCGGAGAGCTGGCCATAGTCGGCGAACTTGCTGACCGAAAAATACACGTCCCCGTTGTCGGCATGGTAGGCATAACCCTTGTCGATCAGGGTATCGATCATGCGCAGGATCGCCGGCATGTTATCGGTAGCCTTGGGCTCTTGGCTCGGTCGCAACACGCCGAGAGCATCGGCATCTTCATGCATGGCCTGAATAAAGCGCTCGGTTAACGCATGGAAATCCTCGCGGTTTTCATTCGCGCGCTGGATGATCTTGTCATCGATATCGGTAATATTGCGGATATAGTTGACGTCAAACCCGAGATGCCTGAGAAATCGATACACCACGTCGAATACCACCAGTACCCGGGCATGGCCGATGTGGCAATAATCGTAGACCGTCATCCCGCACACGTACATCCGCACCTTGCCCGGATCGATCGGGGTAAAGACCTCTTTTTGTCCGCTCAGACTGTTGTAAATCTTTAACATGAAACAAACACCCAGCTCAAAACTGTGCGCAGTTTAAATCACTCGCTGAAGGTTGCATAGTTTTCGCCGGTTGCGCACCACTTCCATCCCTCTGCCGGTTTCAGTTAGAATGCCGCCACTTTACAGGTAAACATGGCGCAGGTAGCTAGATGAAAAACACCCTTGTCTCTTTATCCGTGGTCGTTGCGGCCATCCTTTCTCTTGTAATTTTTACTACGACCGTAAAAGGTGAAAAATCTATGAATGACAATACGAACAATCCTGTTGTGGTCCTCGAAACCACGATGGGCAACATCACAATCGAGCTGGATGCCCAGAACGCTCCCAACTCCACCGCTAATTTCCTGGCCTATGTCGAGGATGGCTATTTTACCGACACCACCTTTCATCGTGTCATCCCCAACTTCATGATCCAGGGTGGCGGCATCACTGCCGACATGCGTGACAAGCCCAGCAAGCGCGCACCGATCCAGAATGAAGCCAACAACGGTCTGAAAAACGATCGCGGTACGATTGCGATGGCGCGGACCAGCGACCCACATTCAGCAACCTCGCAGTTTTTCATTAATCACAAGGATAATGATTTTCTCAACTTCCGCAGTGAATCGATGCAGGGTTGGGGCTACGCGGTATTCGGTAAGGTCACCGACGGCATGGACGTGGTCGACGCCATCGCTGCAGTCAGCACCGGTAACAAGGGTGGCCACCAGGATGTTCCGCTGGAAACCATCACCATCAACGCGGTCACCCAACAGTAACCAGCTGCATGAGCTCGGAAATCCTGTTTATCTCGGATCTGCATCTGGATCAGGGACGACCGGAGATTTCCGCGCAATTTGTCAATTTTTTAAAGACCCGGGCCGACGAGGCCCGGGTTTTATATATCCTGGGTGATCTGTTCGAGGTCTGGCTCGGCGACGATGATCCGGCCGAACAGTTTGCAGAAGTGTTCGCGGCATTGCAGGGATTCAGCCAATCCCGACCTTGCTATTTCATGCATGGCAACCGGGACTTTCTGATCGGTTCGCAGCTGGCCCGGAAACTGGGATTTGAGATCCTGGATGATCCGAACGTGATCGAACTTGCCAATTATCGCGTGGGCCTGATGCACGGCGACCTGTTGTGTACCGATGACGTGGATTATCAGAATTTTCGCCGCATGGTGCGCAGCCCCGATTGGCAGCAACAGCTGCTTGCAAAATCATTGAACGAAAGAAAAGCCATCGCCGCCCAGTTGCGCGAGGAATCTGGTGCCGCGATGTCAGGCAAGTCCAACCAGATCATGGATGTCAATCAGCAAACGGTGGCACAAACCTTCGACCAGCTGAATATCGATATCCTGATTCATGGCCATACTCATCGTCCGGCGGTGCATGAGCTCGATAACAACCGTCAACGTATCGTCCTCGGCGACTGGAACCCGGGACCCAGTTACCTGAGCCTGCGCGGGGAAAATTTCAGCCTGGTGGATCCGAGAGTCTAAACCGCGAGTCTTACCAGCTTCCGCGACAAGTGCTCCTGCTTTGCGACACCTCCTGCATTCATGCAGTGGAACAACGCTTACCGATCTGCTCGCTAAGACAGGCTGTTCTCCAATGCGGTTAACTCATCATCATTGAACCCGGCCTGCAGTCGTGCCGGCCGGTTGAATGGCCCGCGTAATTTACCGCCGAAATATTCCTCGATCAGTTCGCGGAATGTCTGCTGTGGATCCAGTCCACGTTGCTCACAGCAATACTGGTACCAGCGGTTGCCAATCGCCACATGGCCGATTTCCTCGGCATAGATGACCTGTAATATCTCGACCGCGCGTTGATCGCCGATCTGGCTGAACTTGTCCATCATCGCCGGCGTCACGTCCAGTCCACGAGCTTCCATCACCCGTGGCACCAGCGCCATCCGATGCAGCACATCGTGGCGTGTCTTGCACACCATGTCCCACAGGCCATTATGTGCATCATGGGCACCGTAATGAGAACCGAGTTGCTGCAGGTAAGCGCTGATCAGGCTGAAATGATGGGCCTCTTCCGCGGCAACCTGCAGCCAGTCTCCGATAAATGCATCCGGCATTTCGCGAAACCGGTAGGCCGCATCCAGCGCCAGGTTGATCGCGTTGAACTCAATATGAGCAAAGGAATGCAACATGACGATGCGTCCTTCTGCAGTCGCCAGTGACCGCCGTGGCACCAGGCGTGGATTGACCAGTCGAGGCCTGTCCGGACGGCCGGGGATATCGATCTGCGCCACCGGTTGAGCCAGGTCTCGTGGCAAACCACCCTGCTGCCAGTCGGCATAAAGCCGCTTTACCATCTCGCATTTTCGCTGCGGCTCCTTTTCCAGGATAGCCTGGTAGATCTGCGCGTAAACCGGTTCCCGTTGCATCCGTTCAGGCGTCGAGTCCACGCTGGATATCGTTTTGGATATCCTCGATATCCTCCAGCCCCACCGCGACCCGGATCAGGTTCTCACTAATCCCTGCCTGTTGCTTCTGTTGTTCACTGAGGCGGCCATGCGTGGTGGTCGCCGGATGGGTAATGGTGGACTTGGTATCACCCAGGTTGGCGGTAATTGACAGCATGCGGGTCTGGTCAATGATGTTCCAGGCCTGTTCCCTGCCCCCCCTGACTTTAAACGAAACGATACCGCCAAAACCTGACTGTTGCGAACTGGCCAGTTGGTACTGCGGATGATCCAACAGGCCGGGATAATAAACCTGTTCAACCCGGTCGTGTTGGTGCAGAAACTCCGCCAGCTGTGCCGCATTGTTGGAATGTGCCTGCATGCGCAGGGACAGGGTTTCCAGTCCTTTCAGCGCCACCCAGGCATTGAACGGACTCATACTCGGCCCACCACTGCGAATCACGCCGAAGACCTCGGTACCGACCTTGTCTGCATCGCCAACCACCGCTCCACCGACAATCCGCCCCTGACCGTCGAGGTATTTGGTGGCAGAGTGAATTATAATATCCGCACCCAGCTTCAATGGTTGTTGCAGGGCCGGGGTACAGAAACAATTATCCACCACCAGCAGACAGTCATGAGAATGCGCGAGATCTGCCAAAGCACGAATATCCGCCACCTCGGTCAATGGATTGGATGGGGTTTCCAGAAATAGGATCCGGGTATTTGGCTGGACCGCCTGCTGCCATTGGTTTAGGTCGGTCAGATCTACGAAACTGGTGGTTATCCCGAACTTGCCCAGGTATTTTTCGAACAGCACGGTGGTGGTGCCGAAGATAGAGCGCGAGGAGACGATGTGATCACCTGCCTGCAATAATGCCAGGCAAGTCGCCAGGATGGCCGCCATGCCGGAAGCCGTGGCGACACAACTTTCACCGCCCTCCAGTGCTGCCAGGCGTTGTTCAAACGCCCTGACCGTGGGGTTGGTAAAGCGGGCATAGATATTTCCCGGCTGTTCTCCGGCAAAGCGGGCAGCCGCTTCTGCCGCCGAACTGAAGACAAAACTTGAAGTGGGAAATATCGGTTCGCTGTGTTCGGCTTCTGGCGTGCGCTGGTGACCGGTACGAATCGCCAGCGTATCGAAATGCAACTGTTCTAGATCATCACTCATCACAAACTCCCCGATAGAATCGGCCCGTCGACCCGTTGTGTCGAAGGTATTAGGGCCTGTTAACACTAATTGAAAAGACGCGCCGGTGGCCATTTTTTCGCAAAACAAGGCGCATTGAGCGCAGTGTACTCATTGTACATAAGCGAAATGGTACGCAGTTTCGTGGAAAAATGGTCCCGTCCCTTCGGGTTGTGCCCCAAATCGGGCCATGCGGCGTTTCTCGTCCTTCATTTGGAATAGCCAAACTTCTCTCCTCGTGCCTTGCCTGGCCCGATTTGGGGCGACAACGCGACATTTCAATTAGTGTTAACAGGCCCTAAGTTAACTCGGGAGGGAATACGATCGACCGGAAGAAATCCTGTGAAATGAAACACCCCCTCTTTAGCCAAATTTATAGTGCGCCTGCAAGCCGAGAAACAAATCAGCGCGAACCGGAACCTTAGCGATTAGCATACTGACTGTCAATATACCCTGCTGTGTATGCAACCTTGTCATGTTTTCGTCATCGAAAGATAAACCAACTGTTACCCTCCGGTCATAGATCTGTTAGCGGAATATCTGACTATCGAGTCTCGATTAACTTTGGTTTAAGATTAGGAGCGTTTATATGAGACTTAAATCCACCCTGTTGAGCCTTGTTGTCAGTATGCTGTACCCCGGCATCAATGCCTATGCCGATGATAACGATGATTATTTCGAGCACGATGATGAGGCCAGGCAATACCAGGTTGAGCTGGGGCCGCGTCCGTTCTTCCTGGTCGAAGGCATGAGTGACAGCCGCTTGAAGCGCAAGCTTGAACGTTGCCAGGATGGGCCATTCTATCAGACCGATTTTTCCATTGGCCATCGCGGTGCTCCAATGCAGTTCCCGGAGCATACCAGGGAATCCTACGAGGCTGCGGCGAAAATGGGCGCAGGAATCCTCGAATGTGACGTGACCTTCACCAGGGACCGCGAGCTGGTTTGTCGTCATGCGCAATGTGATCTGCATACGACAACCAATATCCTGGTTTCGGACCTGGCCCATAAATGTTCTGAGCCTTTTACCCCCTACCACCCAGAAACCAATACCCCGGCAAAAGCAAAATGTTGTGCCAGCGACCTGACCCTGGCGGAATTCAAGACCCTGCAGGGCAAGATGGATGCTGCTAACAGGAACGCGACCTCAATCGAGGCCTACATGAACGGCACCGCTGACTGGCGCACCGACCTGTATGCCGGCACCGGCACCCTGCTCACGCACAAGGAGAGCATCGAGCTGTTCCTCGAGTTAGGCACCAAGATGACGCCTGAGCTTAAGTCGCCCAGTGTCGACATGCCATTCCAGGGCGATTACAACCAGCGGGATTACGCCCAACAGATGATTGACGAGTACAAGCAGCTGGGTGTCCCGTCACACAAGGTCTGGGCGCAGTCGTTCAACCTGGAAGACGTCAAATACTGGATTGAAAACGAGCCGGAGTTCGGCCGGCAGGCTGTTTACCTGGATGGTCGTTATCGCGTGAAGGATTTCGATCATGCCAACCCGGCGAC
>JASJBV010000158.1 GCA_030066335.1 Gammaproteobacteria bacterium | reverse complement strand
GGCGCGGTGGCATTCAGGATCGAGGCATAACCGGCGCTGACATACAAGGTCGCCCAGCTTAACAGGCAGAAGGGAATCGCGGTGCTGATGACACCGAAGGTCAGTAACGGCCATACATTTGGCGCTAACTCTGCAGACTTACCCATCCAGATCAGGAACGGTAACAGGAACAGCGCGGCGGTTGCGCTGCGCAGCTCGATCAGGGCCACCGGCCCGAACTCCGGCGCACCCATGCGCATGAACAGAAACGATGCGCCCCACAGGGCTGATAAAATAATCAGCTCGACCAGGTGACTGAGTTTCATCGATTACCCGGCTTCCAGGTCGATCAGGAATTGTTTACGCCATTCGCCTCCGGCATAACCGGCGAGCTTGCCGCTTTTGCTGATCACGCGATGGCAGGGGACCAGGATCGCGATCGCATTGCTGGCATTGGCAGTGGCCACTGCCCGCACTGCATCCGCTTTCCCGATGGACTCGGCTTCCTGCTGGTAGCTGCGGATTTCGCCATAGGGAATGGTCAACAACGCCTGCCAGGCCTGCAGTTGAAAATCCGTACCGCGCAATTCCAACGGAATATCGAATTGCCGGCGCTCACGATTGAAATATTCATCAAGCTGCTGTTGCAGTTTGGCAAACAGTTGATGCTCGCCGGGAACGAAACGGGCGTTGAGTCGTTTTTGCACCCGTTGCAGTTGGCGCTGTAGGTTCTTGCGGTTGATGAATTCGAGCAGGCACAAGCCCCGGTCATGGGCAGCGGCGATCATCGGTCCCAGCGGGGTCAACAACTGGGCCACCGGAATGACCTGCTTACTTTTACTTTGCGACGGGGCGAAACCAATCAGCTTGCGGAAAGATTCGTTGAAACCGCTCAGTGATGAATAACCGTTATCCAGCGCGGAATCGATGACCTTGTCGCCCTGCCGGATCTGGGCATAGGCCCGGCCGACATTCATCAAGCGCTGGTAGGCCTGGAAGGTCATGCCATGATGTTGCTTGAACCAGCGGCGCAGGCGGGTCGGGTCTATTCGATGCTGTTGCAGGTCCTGGTCACTGACCCGGTCCGGTTCGCGGCTGGCTAGCGCCAGCGCCTGGCTGACCCACTCTGGCACCGATCCCTGCAGGTCCAGGGGCTGGCATTTCTTACAGGGGCGGTAGCCATGTTGCAGAGCCTGTTCGGAGGAACTGAAAAACTCGACATTCTCCCGCTTCGGTGTTTTGGCGGTGCAACCCGGGCGACAGAAGATACCGGTGGTCTTGACTCCGAGGAAGAAGATGCCCTCGTAGGAGCGGTCATGCTCCAGGTAGGCCTGGTAGAAGATATCTGCCGATTGGGGGTTGATTTGGGTCATGGTTCATCTCGTTCTGATAAGAGCTATGCTGAACCATTCACCGGGAAATTTCATCCGTTTTTTTGACAGGTAATTTTTATTCTGTCTGTCATTGTGAGCGCAACGCGGAAATCTGTATGAGTATTATCATAAGTTTGGAGATTGCCACGTCGCTATCGCTCCTCGCAATGACAGGTAGCAAGGTCTTGTCAGAGTGGTCGCGATATCTGGGCTGTCTCGAACATGCCGATTACTGGTCTGGATTACCCGGTCGAGCCGGGTAATGACGTTATTTTAAGGTCGGTGGCACTATATAAGATTGCCGCGCTGCGTTCGCAATGACGGTTACTTTTAGCGTTTTGGCAGCTCTACCTTTTGCTCTACCCCGCCCCAGCCGTGTTTTGAGTCTTTGGCGCGGATGATGACGTGGTCGATATCCTGCGGGACCCAGACGTTACTGAGGCTGCGGGTGAACGGCTGTTCTTTTACATGCGGATGGTACAGCACGCGTGTGCCCAGTACCTTGCCATCGGGTGCCAGCACATCCCACTGGTTTGCATAATGCTCCCAGCCGCTATCGGCATGCTGCACGGTGACATTGAAGGTACAGCTGCTCGGGCAGCGGACCTTGACGTCGACGACATCCGCCTTGCCGGCATACAGCGGCAAGCTGACACTGAGCGCCAAGATCATCAGGGATATTTTCATAAAATTTTCCGGTTGTTATCCGCAGTCCAGTCAACAGTTTACCCAATAATCGCGTCCGCAGAGAAAATACTTGCAGTAATACCGACGGAATACCAAACTTAAGGTTTAACTGCCTTTTACTGAAGCATGACCTTCGAAAGCGGCCTGGCGTTCTTCATCGCCATTATCATTTTTTCCATCACCCCGGGGCCCGGGGTGTTCGCACTGATGGCGCGGGCGATGACCCGTGGCGGCTGGTCCTGCCTGTCGCTGGCCTTCGGCATGGCGATCAGCGACATCGTGTACCTGGTGCTGGCCTGTCTGGGCCTCGCGGTTATCGCTGAGCACTGGGGCGGGTTTTTTACCGTGATCCGGATTGTCGGCGCGCTCTACCTGATCTACCTGGGCTGGAAGATGTGGCAGAGCCGCGCCCACCTGGTGGAGGAATCCAAGACCAAAACCTCGCGCGGTGAATGGATGGGCTTCGTTCAGGGCTTCCTGATCTCCGCCTCCAACCCCAAGGTGATCCTGTTCTATATCGCGTTCCTGCCCACCTTCATGGACCTGACCGTGCTGACCGCGCAGGATATCGTCATCGCCAGTGTACTGTGCTTCGTGGGTTTGATGATCGGTTTGATGGCCATTGCCCTGGGCGTCGACTGGGCCCGGCGTTACTTCCGCTCCGAACGTGCGATGAAGGGGCTCAACCGCGTCGCCGGTTCGATCATGATGTCAGCCGGGGTATATATCGGCACCCGTAGCTAATAACCACCATGTGTTTACTCGTTATCTCCTGGCAACAGCATGCGGATTATCCGCTGGTGGTCTGTGCTAACCGGGACGAGTTCTACAAGCGCCCTTCCCTGCCGGCCCATTTTTGGAGCGATCATCCTAACGTTTTTGCCGGGCGCGACCTCGAGGGCGGCGGCAGCTGGCTCGGCGTCAATACCTCCGGCCGCTTCGCCGCGCTGACCAATGTGCGCAACCCGGAGCGGCACCAGGACAATGCGCGCAGCCGGGGCCAACTGGTCAGTGACTTTTTGATTTCCGATATCGCGATCGATGATTATGTCGAGCACCTGGAGGAACTTGGCTTTTTATACAACGGTTTCAACCTGCTGTTTTCCGATGGTGAATCGCTGATCTATTACTCCAACCATGGCGGCGGTGCGCAACGCCTGGGGCCCGGTCTGTATGGATTAAGCAATGCGGCACTGGATACGCCCTGGCCGAAAACCCAGGCGGCCAAGCAGGCCATGCAGCAGTGGCTGGATAATCCGCTACCAGTCAAACATCTGGCCACCCTGCTCAATAGCCGGGAAAAAGCGGCCGACGAGGACCTGCCGTCGACCGGGATCTCGGTGGAAAACGAAAGATCTCTATCCGCACAATTTATCCGCACCACCAATTACGGGACCCGCAGTTCCACCGCGTTACTGGTCGACCGTGAGGGCAGCGCCGAGTTTTTTGAGCAGAGTTATGAGCGGGGCGAGGCGGATACAGCCAAGCACCAGTTGCTCGAGGACTTCTGGAAGTAAGAGCTGCAACAGCTCTTATAAATCTGATTTAGCTTGGCTACCCCAGGATCGGGGTAGCCGGAATTCCGGGTTAAATCGCTTTAACGTTCTCAGCCTGGGGACCTTTCTTGCCATCCACCTCGGTGAATTCAACCTGCTGACCCTCGGCTAACGAACGATGGCCATCGCCGACGATCGATGAGTAATGAACAAAAAGGTCCTTGCCACCATCACGCTGGATGAAGCCATAGCCCTTGGCGTTGTCGAACCATTTAACGGTTCCAGTTTGTGTCTCTGACATGAGTATTACCAGTATATAAATGAAACATCTCCGTTAATGCGGAGAACCATGCAAAGACTTTTGCGCAAGAAATCAACATGAGGAATCAGAGGAAACGATGAAGTGACTATGAAATCGCAGTAAATTAGCTGGGCATAAAGAAATTGCCTTAGCGATCATATAGATAAAGGTTTAATCTTGCAACTTGCTTTGATCGCTGCTGATCTGGCCCATTTTTTGTGCAAACCCTGATGTTAGCCCGTTGTTTCCACGCAACATCACCGGATCAGAACACCACCGGAAATTCCCCGCTGTGATAAAACGAATCGAGGCGATTGCTGTACTCGGTCAGGTCATAACCATGCTGTTGCAGCCAGTCGTCGTTGTAATAGCTGTGCTGATAACGATCACCGCCATCACACAGCATCGAAACCACGCTACCGCTCTGACCCTGGTGATGCATCTCCGCCATAAGTTGAAACGCGGCATAGACATTGGTGCCGGTGGAGCCGCCGCACTGGCGGTTCATCAGTTTCTGCAGAAACCGCATGGTGGCGAAGGACGCCGCGTCCGGCACCTTGATCATGTGGTCGATAACACCGGCAATGAACGACGGCTCGACCCGCGGACGGCCGATACCCTCGACCATCGAGCTGTCATGGCTGGTCAGGCTCGCATCACCGGTTTGATAGTAATCGTAAAACACCGAGTGTTCCGGGTCGGCAACACACAGCCTGGCGGTATGCCTGCGGTAACGCAGGTAACGGCCGAGGGTCGCGCTGGTGCCACCGGTACCGGCACTCATGACCAGCCAGGTCGGTTCCGGGAAGCGCTCACAGGCCAGCTGGGCAAAGATCGAGTCGGCAATGTTGTTGTTACCGCGCCAGTCGGTGACCCGTTCGGCATTGGTGAACTGGTCGATGTAATGCCCGTTCATCTCCTGCGCCAGGCGTCGTGCCTCGCCATAGATATCGTTGTTGTCGATCAGATGACATTCGCCCTGGTAAAAAACGATCTTGTCGATTTTCTCCTGCGAGGTCGAACGCGGCATCACCGCGATGAAGCGCAGGCCCAGCAACCTGGCGAAATAGGCCTCGGATACCGCGGTGCTACCGGATGAGGATTCGATGATCGGGGTCCCCTCGACGATATCGCCGTTGACCAGGCCATACAGGAATAACGAGCGCGCCAGCCGGTGCTTGAGGCTGCCGGTGGGGTGGGTGGACTCGTCCTTCAGGTAGAAATCGATGTCCGGCAGCGCCGGCAACTCGACCTGGATCAGGTGGGTGTCGGATGAACGTTGAAAATCGGCCTCGATGCGGGCGATCGCCTGGTTGACCCATTCGCGCATGTTGTCTCCTCTAAACCTTAGTGGTTATCCGTTTTATAATGATTCAGACTAGAGTTTAATTGACCTGTCTCAATGGCGACAGCGAAAACCCTGCCTACACTGAGATTCCCTTGCTTGCGGTAACTGTGGATGAATTACGATATTGCGATTATTGGCGCCGGTCCGGCCGGCTTGAGTTTCGCCCTGTCATTGCGCGACTCCGGGCTGAATATCGTCATTATCGAGAAACAGTCCGCGGATGAACTGGCCGCACCCGGCATCGACGGCCGGGATATCGCGCTGACCCACCTGTCGCGCTCGCTGATGCAGCAACAGGGCAGCTGGCAACGAATCGATCCCGAGCAGATTTCACCGATCGAAAAGGCCGAGGTGCTCGATGGCGACTCGCCCTATACCCTGAGTTTCGATACCCCGCAGGATGGGACCGATGCGCTGGGTTTCCTGGTATCCAATCACCTGATCCGCAAGGCGATCTATGAGGAATTCTGCGACCTGGACAACGTGACCCTGCTCGACCAAAGCATGGTCGAACTGGTGCACAGCGACGATGACGGGGCGACGGTCAAACTGGCCTCGGGTGACGAGCTCAGGGTGCAACTGATCGTCGCTGCGGATACTCGTTTCTCCGCGACCCGCCGCCAGATGGGCATTTCCACCGATTCGCACGACTTCGGCCGCAGCGCCATCCTGTGCTGGATGCAACATGAACTGAGCCATCAGCATACCGCGTTCGAGTGTTTCCAATACGGGCGTACCCTGGCGGTGTTACCGATGCCCGGCGACATGTCATCGATCGTCACCACGATCCCCTCCAACCAGGTGCAAAATATCATGCAGCTCAGCGAGGAGGAATTTGCGTGGGATGTCGAGGCCCGTTTGCATGGCCGCCTGGGCAGCATGCAGCAGGTCAGTGAACGTTTCCTCTACCCGCTGGTGGCGGTCCATGCCAACCGCTTTTGTGCCCGGCGCTATGCCCTGATCGGCGATGCCGCGGTGGGGATGCACCCGGTGACCGCGCACGGCTTCAACCTGGGTTTGAGCGGTCAGGATATTCTGGCCAAAGAAATTCTTAGCGCCGCCGCCAAGGGCGAGGAATTCTGGAGCCCGGCGCTATTGCAGCGCTACCAGCAGCAGCACATGCTGAGTACGCGGCCGCTGTATCACGGCACCAATTCCATCGTCAGCCTGTTCACCAATGACAGCTTCCCCGCCACCCTGTTACGCAAGGCCGTGTTACGCCTCAGCAACAACCTGCCGCCGGTGAAATGGGCGATCCAGCAGAAGCTTATGACCAAGCACCAGTTGAGCGCGATCCTGCCGAGCCTGTTTACCCGCTAATCCCATAGGTGACTTGCCGGTGCAGGTACATCTCTTTCTGGTATATATGATTAGCCATACATAACCGCGTCATACCGGCGCAGGCCGGTATCCATTGTAAATTTAGCT
>JASJBV010000157.1 GCA_030066335.1 Gammaproteobacteria bacterium | reverse complement strand
GCGATGACCCGTCACATCAAGCGTGGCGGTAAGATCTGGATTCGGGTATTCCCCGATGTGCCGATTTCCAAGAAGCCGTTGGAAGTCCGCATGGGTAAAGGTAAGGGTAACGTTGAATACTGGGTGTGCAAAATCCAGCCCGGTAAGATGTTGTATGAAATGGAAGGGGTTAATGAAGAAGTGGCACGTGAAGCCTTCAAGCTGGCCGCGGCCAAGCTCCCTTTCAAGACTAATTTTGTTGTCAGGCAGGTAATGTAATGGACGCTAAAGAGTTACGTTCTAAATCCGACCAGGAATTGCGCGACGAGTTAAACGCCCTGTTGAAGGAGCAGTTCAACCTGCGCATGCAGAAAGCGATCGGTCAGGCTGCGCGTATCGACCAGTTTTCCAAGGTGCGCAAGAATATCGCCCGGGTCAAGACTGTCATGACCGAAAAGCAACGCAGTGGTGAATAAGGATGGCTAGCGAAGACAAAGTATTAAGAACTCAGATTGGTTCCGTCGTCAGCGACAAGATGGACAAGACCGCTACGGTGCTGATCGAACGCAAGGTCAAGCATCCGCTGTACGGTAAGTTCGTCAAGAAGTCGACCAAGTTGCATGTACATGATGAAAACAACGAGTGTGCCATGGGTGATACCGTGCAGATCACTGAATGTCGTCCGCTTTCCAAGACCAAGTCCTGGACACTGGTCAAGGTTCTGGAAAAGGCGAGCTAAGGCTTTAAGATTGGAAGGTTTGTAAGATGATTCAAATGCAGACAGTGTTGACCGCGGCTGATAACAGCGGAGCTCGCAAGGTGCAGTGCATCAAGGTCCTGGGTGGTTCCAAGCGCCGTTATGCCGGTGTCGGTGATATCATCAAGGTCAGCATCAAGGATGCGATCCCACGCGGCAAGGTCAAGAAGGGCGAGGTCTACAACGCGGTTGTGGTGCGCACCGCCAAGGGCGTTCGCCGTAACGACGGTTCACTGATCAAGTTCGACGGCAACGCCGCGGTTATTCTGAACAATAACCTGCAGCCGATCGGCACCCGTATCTTCGGACCGGTGACTCGTGAACTGCGTGGTGAGAAGTTCATGAAGATCATCTCGCTGGCACCTGAAGTGCTTTAACGATTAAGGTAGAAACATGAACAAGATTAGAAAAGGTGACGAAGTCATAGTGATCGCAGGCCGCAGCAAGGGCCAGCGTGGTTCTGTGCTCAAGCGTCTTGATGACGGCCGCCTGCTGGTGGAAAACGTCAACATGGTCAAGAAGCATCAGAAGCCTAATCCGAATACCGGACAAACCGGCGGCATCATCGACCAGGAATCACCGATCGATCAGTCCAATGTCATGATCTACAACCCGAATACAGATAAGGGTGATCGTGTTGGATTCAAAACTTTGGAAGATAACCGCAAGGTCCGTTACTTCAAGTCTAACGGCGAAGTTATCGATTTATAACGGTAAGCAATCATGACCAGATTAGAAACATTTTATCGGGATACGGTGAGGCAGCAACTGCAGGATCAGTTCAATTTCTCCTCAGCGATGCAGATTCCCAAGGTAACCAAGATCACCTTGAACATGGGTCTGGGTGAGGCCGTGGGTGACAAGAAAGTCATCGAAAACGCATTACGCGACATGGAGGAGATCGCCGGCCAGAAGCCGGTCGTGACCATGTCCCGCAAGGCGATCGCCGGTTTCAAAATCCGTGAGAACTGGCCGATCGGCTGCAAGGTGACCCTGCGCCGTGACAAGATGTATGAATTCATGGATCGACTGATCAATTTCTCGATCCCGCGGATCCGCGACTTCCGTGGCCTGAGTCCGAAGGCGTTCGACGGCCAGGGCAACTACAACATGGGTGTCAACGAGCAGATCATCTTCCCGGAAATCGATTACGACAAAATTGATAAACTCAGAGGGCTGAATATTTCGTTCACCACCTCGGCAACCAATGACGAAGAAGGACGCGCGCTGCTGGCGGCGTTTAGCTTCCCGTTCAAGAACTAACAGGTTACGACTATGGCTAAAAGATCAATGGTCCAGCGCGAAGTAAAACGTAGCAAACTGGTTGCACGTTACGCGGAAAAAAGAGCGGCGTTAAAAGCACTCATCGCCAATCCGGAGACCCCGTTCGATGAAAAGATGGCTGCAGTCGACAAGCTGCAGAGACTGCCGCGCGATTCTTCACCGGTGCGTCAACATAACCGTTGTCGCATAACCGGGCGTCCGCATGGTTATTTCCGCAAGTTCGGCCTGAGCCGCATCAAGCTGCGTGAAGCGGCGATGCGTGGTGACGTGCCTGGTCTGGTTAAAGCAAGTTGGTAAGAGAGTAGAGTTATGAGTTTGCAAGATCCCGTTTCTGATATGTTGACTCGCATTCGTAATGCGCAGAAGGCCGCCAAGGTCAGCGTTACCATGCCATCTTCCAACCAGAAGGAAAATATCGCCAAGGTGCTGCAGGACGAGGGCTATATCCTCGGTTACTCGACTTCGGGCGATACCAAGAAAGAGCTCAACATCGAGCTGAAATACTTCCAGGGCAAGCCGGTTATCGAAGAGATCAAGCGGGTTAGTCGTCCTGGTCTGAGAATTTTTAAATCCAAAGATGAGCTGCCATCGGTCAACGGTGGTCTGGGAATCGCGATCATCTCGACCTCCAAAGGTGTGATGACCGACAAGCAGGCCAGGGATTCCGGTAACGGTGGCGAAGTCATCTGTACCGTGGTTTAAGGGTAACAACAATGTCCAGAATTGCGAAAAAACCGATTGAAGTGCCAGCCGCGGTCAACCTGACCGTCAGCGGCCAGAACATTACCGCGAAAGGGCCCAAGGGCGAGCTTTCGATCACGGTGCATGACGATGTGACGTTTGAGCAGAACGATAACGTGCTCAACTTCAAGCCGGCCAACGAGGAGCAGGCCTCGATGGCGATGACCGGTACCATGCGTTCGCTGGTCAGCAATATTGTGGCCGGCGTCAACGAGGGTTTCCAGAAGAAGCTGAACCTGGTCGGTGTTGGTTACCGGGCACAGTCCAAGGGCAAGACCCTGAGCCTGTCGCTGGGTTTTTCCCATCCGGTCGATTATCCGGTGCCCGAAGGCATTACCATCGAGACCCCGAGTCAGACCGAGATCGTGGTGTCCGGTTGTGACAAACAGAAAGTAGGCCAGGTCTCTGCCGAGATCCGTGCCTTTCGTCCGCCTGAGCCTTACAAGGGTAAGGGAGTTAAATATGCTGATGAACATATCATCAGAAAAGAAGCGAAGAAGAAGTAGGTTTGGTTATGGATAAGAAATCATCTCGTATCAGACGTTCCAGAAAGACTCGCGCCAAGATCGCCGAGCTGGGTGTTGATCGGCTGACGGTCAACCGCACCCCGCGGCATACCTATGCGCAGATAATTTCTGGCGAGACCGGCAAGGTTGTCGCTGCGGTATCGACCCTGAACAAGGACATCCAGAAAGGCCTTAAGCACACCGGTAACGTCGAAGCGGCGCAGTCGGTAGGCAAGGCGATCGCGGAAAAGGCCAAGTCTGCCGGAATCGAGACGGTTGCGTTCGATCGTTCAGGTTTTAAATACCACGGTCGGGTCAAGGCCCTGGCTGATGCCGCGCGTGAAGGCGGTTTGAAATTCTAGGGTTACAACAATACTTTAAAGAGATAGCACTATGTCGGATGCTCAAGTTTCAAGTGATGAATTAACCGAAAAACTGGTTGCGGTTAATCGTGTGGCCAAGGTTGTCAAAGGTGGCCGTCAATTCGGTTTTACCGCGCTGACCGTGGTCGGTGATGGCAATGGAAAGGTCGGATTCGGTTATGGCAAGGCCCGTGAAGTGCCGCTGGCGATCCAGAAGGCGATGGAAAAGGCCCGCTCCAACCTGGTCGATGTGGCTATCACCAACGGTACCCTGTATTACCCGATCAATGCCCGTCATGGTGCAGCCAAGGTTTACATGCAGCCGGCATCCGAAGGTACCGGTGTCATCGCCGGTGGTGCGATGCGTGCGGTACTGGAAGTCGCAGGCGTGCGTAACGTTCTGGCAAAATGTAACGGTTCACGTAACCCGATCAACCTGGTCAGGGCTACGATCAAGGGCCTGCAGGATATGAAATCACCGGAAATGATCGCAGCCAAGCGCGGCAAGCCGGTGGAAGAAATTATAGGTTAATCGTCATGGCTAAAGCGAAGAACAAGACTGTCAGCGTCAAGCTGGTCAAGAGTTTGAACGGTCGTCTGGCCTCCCACAAGGCCTGTGCCGCGGGCCTGGGTCTGCGTCGCATGCATCAGACCGTGGAAGTGATCGATACGCCCGAAAATCGCGGCATGATCAACAAGATTCATTACATGCTCAGTGTTGAGGAAAGCTAATGCAACTGAATACACTTAAACCTGCGCCTGGTTCGACAAAGGCGGCAAAACGTGTTGGTCGCGGAATCGGTTCCGGCCTGGGCAAAACCTGTGGTCGTGGCCACAAGGGCCAGAAATCACGTTCCGGCGGTAAGCCGATGGTCGGTTTCGAAGGTGGCCAGATGCCATTGCAGCGGCGCCTGCCGAAGTTCGGTTTTACCTCGCGTAAAGCCCGTTATTCGGCCGAGGTTCGCCTCAACGAACTGGCGGCGATCGATGCTGATACCATCGAGCTGCAAAACCTGATCGATGCCAACATCGTGCCGGCACATACGCGCAAGGCCAAGGTCATCCTGTCCGGTGAGATCAGCAAGGCGGTCACCCTGAAGGGCGTTGCGGCGACCAAGGGCGCGCGTGCTGCAATCGAAGCCGCCGGTGGCAAGGTCGAAGAATAATGTCTAGCTCAGCTGCACAACTGGCTTCCAGCCTGTCCGGTGGCAGTCTGAGTGAATTGCGACGCCGCGTCTTCTTCGTGATAGGCGCGTTGATCGTTTTTCGGATCGGTACCTTTATCCCGGTACCCGGCATCGACATCTCCGTCATGCAGCAGATCTTCGAGCAGCAGCGGACCGGTATCCTCGGCATGTTCAACATGTTTTCCGGTGGCGCACTGGAGCGGATGTCGATCTTTGCCCTCGGCGTTATGCCTTATATCTCGGCGTCGATCATCATGCAGTTGATGACGGTCGCGGTGCCGGCGCTGGAACAAATCAAGAAGGAAGGTGAGGCCGGACGCCGTAAGATCACCCAGTACACCCGTTATTTCACCGTAGTACTGGCGAGTTTTCAGTCTATCGGTATCGCCATCGCGCTGCAGGGTCAGGGCAGTGGAGCGCAGGCACTGGTCATCAACCCGGGCTTCAATTTCGTGTTCACTGCCGCGGTAACCCTGGTCACCGGCACCATGTTCCTGATGTGGCTGGGTGAGCAGATTACCGAGCGTGGCCTGGGTAACGGCATCTCGCTCATAATCTTCGCCGGCATTGTTGCTGGCCTGCCGTCGGCATTCGGTGCCGTCGTCGAGCTGGTGAGCAACGGGGAGATGAATGCACTGTTTGCGCTGTTCCTTTTCGTTATGGCGTTGGCAGTAACCGGGTTTGTGGTTTTTGTGGAGCGTGGTCAGCGCCGGATAACGGTGAACTACGCCAAGCGTCAGCAGGGGCGCAAGATGTACGCTGCCCAAAGCAGCCATCTGCCGCTGAAGCTGAACATGGCGGGCGTTATCCCGCCGATTTTTGCCTCGAGCATTATTCTGTTTCCCACGACGTTGGCACAGTGGGCAGGTAATACAGAAGGTACGCGTTGGTTGCAGGACATTATTGCGAAGGTCTCGCCGGGTGAGCCGCTTTACATTGCGCTCTACGCCGCAGCGATCATCTTCTTCTGCTTCTTCTACACCGCGCTTGTCTTCAACTCGAAGGACACGGCTGACAATTTGAAGCGATCTGGTGCGTTCATTCCGGGTATTCGTCCGGGGGACCAGACTGCGAAATATATCGACCAGGTCATGTCACGACTGACCCTGGCCGGCGCGATCTACATAACTCTGGTCTGTTTGATGCCTGAGTTCCTGATCGTTGGCTGGAACGTGCCGTTCTATTTCGGCGGCACATCGCTGCTGATCGTGGTGGTCGTGGTGATGGACTTTATGGCCCAGGTACAGGCGCATGTCATGTCGCACCAGTACGAGGGCTTGATGAAGAAAGCGAATTTGAAGAACGTCGGCGGGGCAGGGTCCCTGCGTTAATTGGCGTTCGAACTGGAGAACTTCGATGAAAGTCAGAGCATCGGTCAAGAAGATTTGCCGTAACTGCAAGATCATCAAGCGCCACGGCGTGGTGCGCGTGATTTGCACTGACCCGCGCCATAAACAGCGCCAGGGTTAATTGTCAACCGTTCGGCATTGAATCGACGTTGAATTTTTGTTAAAGTCGCGCGCTTTCGCGCGTCGATTGCCGAGAGATTTCAGGAGAATTTGGATAATGGCCCGTATTGCTGGTGTCAACATTCCGGACCGCAAGCACGTTGTTATCGCGCTGACCTCTATCTATGGCGTCGGCGGAACTCGTGCGAAGCAGGTTTGCGAAGCAGCTGGTATCGCCCCTGACCGCAAGGTCATGGAGTTGAGCGAGGACGAACTGGAAAAGCTGCGTACCGAAGTGGGTAGGTTTACCGTTGAGGGTGATCTGCGCCGCGAGGTTTCCATGAACATCAAGCG
>JASJBV010000036.1 GCA_030066335.1 Gammaproteobacteria bacterium | reverse complement strand
GTAGAAACCACTAGCTGACTGTTGCTGAAACTCAACAGGTCATAGTCATGACTCGAGCCAATGGATATATAGGGTACCCGGCCTCTACTCCTTAAGAAGTTGTCGCCTTTGATGGTGAGGGTTACCTGGTCGCCCTCGCCATATTCTGTGTGAATCTGTGCAATGCTGGCGGTTTTTTTGGCAAAATAGCCTGCATCTGCCAGGGTTGGATAACTGGAGCCAATGACCAGAATGATCATGAAAAACAATCTACAGATTTTATTCATGTTCATTGCATTACCCTCTCGATAACTGTGTTACCTGTCTTAAAAAGAGTTGGTTCAGTCTGCGGTTTATGTTCATTAGCTATTTACTCAGGCCCCGTATTTTCGGTACAGGAAGCCAATTCAATTGGATCCGAGGTTATTTCATTGATTTCATAACTGGAATCCCCAGCACCCTTGCCTAAAATACCCGGTTCTATTGATGTGGCGATTAATCTGAAAGAAGTTGCTATTCCGTTGGGATGATCCATTGTATATTCGTATTCATCCTCAAAGAACAGATCAGGATAATCTGTTTTCATTTCCGCTAGCGTTTGAAAAGTATCTTCTTCTGCCTGATATGCGATAGCTGAAATACGCAGGGATTTCAGAGATTGCTGGATCTTTCGATCGGCTTTGATACATTTTATCTGGTCGTCCACCGATACCGAGTTAAGTCCGCAGACAACACAATAACTTGGAATCTCAATAGCAGCTATGATGCTGATGATGGCATTCTGGATCAGGTACTCTATCGCAGTACTTCCCGATTGGGTTGTCCTAAGCTGCAGGGGTTGCTGTGGGGGTGACTGCTGGCTTTCAACCAGTGCGCGTAAATCCTCTATCTCCTGCCTGAAATCGGCCGGGCAGGTATCCAGACATAGCTGATTAATCTGATCAAAAGAATCCTGGTAGATGGTTTGAATGAGTTCGGGTTGGTCAGAATAATTCTGGTAAACGGATGCAAACATCGCGCAGCTCTGGGCATAATCGAAACCTGACGATGGATCTCCCTTCAGGTCCACTGCTTCACCCCAGGTATAATCGGGATTGCTAAAACTCAGTTGGGTGCCTTGCCAGTAATGTTGCACCATCATACCTGGTTGTCCCTGGGCTCCGGGTTCGCCAGCCGGGCCGGGATCTCCCCGCAGTCCTGCTGCTCCCGGTGCGCCTGCTGGCCCCGTGATTCCCCGTGGACCGACTTCACCTTTAATGCCCTGCACACCCGGCGCTCCGGCGATACCCTGAGGTCCGACCGGACCCATTTCACCGACCGGCCCCAATGGCCCATCGATGCCATCAACACCAGGTTCACCTGCTACACCGTCAACACCCTGCTTACCCGATGCGCCAATGGTTAAATCATAGCTATCGGTGCTGAGGATACCGAACCACCTGCTCTTGCTGATCCGAACCAGGTAATCACCGTCTGCCAGGTCTGTTTTTACCTGCAGCTCAGTATCGCTGGCACTTAACAACTCATGGTCCAGACCCTGGCCCAGGGAAATATAAGGCGGCCGGTTGTTCCGGCGTAAAAAATTCTTCCCGGTAATGGTCAATATGACCTCATCACCGGCAACATAGGTAGTATGTATTTCAGAGACCGAGACCCGCCAGAAGTTCTTCCAGCTAGCGGCTGGGGCAGGGGTGCTGAAAACAATGAACAGCAGGGCAAGGAATGAAATGATACTTTTTTTCGATAAGCTCATTGTTTTGTCCTCGGCAAATTACCTGTTAAACGTATGACTCCAAGCCTCATCTCATACAGGGGTCCGCGGTGCCGCATGCAGACCAGCCTTCCAGTTCCTCGGGTACAGAAAAATTTCCTATATAGGGGTAACAAGCGGTACAGTCTTCCGCGATCGAGGTTAACGTGAAAGTATTGGATAAAGGATCAAGCTCATAACCAAGTGCCTGTCGCCAGGCATCGGTCGGTAATTCATCCAGCAGATTTGCGCTGACCAGTAGATCCAGCGATGCAGGATACTGACCATTGCCGATGTTCTCGGCATATTGTTCCAGGGCTTCCTGGACCGTGCCTAAAGCATAGGTGGTGTCCTTGATGTAGTTCAGAATTATGTGATTGTTGCCCTGCGGCGGTTTGAACCCATTGATACTGTCGTAATAGATATCGTCGTCGGTATCCAGGTGACCGTCAGGGCCTTTGGATTTAATCGAATAAGCTACAGCATGTGGGTCATATTTGTATTCAAACAGTCTGCCCCAGCCATCGTATAGCTGTTGATTTGTGCCCAGATAAGGCCAAGCTGCGTTGTAACCCACCTGATTCACCCAATGAGGGATTTTCTCCCTGAGTTCGCTTAATGCTCTGGGGTAGGGTTGCTCATAGTATCCAAGTTTAAAATTCCCAAGATAAGAATCCCAAATGGGATCGGTACGTGTGTGAATGACGCCAATAAGCGAATACATATTGTAGTAACTGTTATTGTATAAATGGCGGATATTGGCGGGAATCTTATTGGCAATATCATCCAGCTTGGTGTTCCAGAAATCCTCAACCAGGCTTTTACAATGCAGGGGAACATCTTCCTGGCTGAAACCCTCCAGGGTATTTATGGCCTCCTTGTAGAAAGAATTATCGGGATTGATTTCCTGCCAGAAACGGATATAGAAATTGGCTTTATGAATGAAATTATTGTAACGGACCGGACAGCCATGCAGGCAGATCCGGCGGATGTCTTCCAGCGGGATACCGATCTGGATGTCATCGGTGCTCAGAGGAATATTGTTCAGTGCACTGATATAGCGAAACGAAGCCAGGGTACATAATTGACCGCTGTCCAGTCCGGTCTGTTCGCCGATCAGGTCGACTGCCATGCCCCAGGTATAATTATCCCATTCGTTGACCTGGAGCTTAGTGCCATCCCAGCGGAACCCGGGTATCGCACCGGGTTCACCCGGTATGCCATATGCACCTCTCGGTCCTCGTGGCCCCTGCAAGCCAACCGGTCCCACCGATCCTGTTGGACCTTTTGCCCCCTGCGGCCCCTGATCACCCTGGAGACCTCGGGGGCCATCTGCCCCCGTTGGACCGATCGCACCCTGGGGACCGGTCGGCCCCTGCGGCCCCTGCGGACCCGGAATACCCGCCAATCCATCAGGTCCGTCTGCACCTTTCGGCCCCTGCGGACCCTGGGCGCCAAGCGTCACATCATGTGTCACTGTTTTCCAGGGCAGAAATCGCTGGTCTCTGCTGATCCGAAGTCGATAATCACCCGCTGGCAACAGCGTGGTAATGATCATCTGCTCATCGGTGATATCACCCTGGACGCTATGCTCCCGGTTATGCCCAAGCGAGATATACGGGGGTTTGCCCTTGCGGGAGAGAAAATTGCGGCCGCGGATGATTAAGGTGACATCGTATGCGGAGCCGGACACTGGTACATACTCGCTGATGACTTCGGTAACCAGAATTGATTTATTGCTGTAGTCATTTGTAGCGAAGGCGGGGGCACTGGTAACTACAGCCACCAGGAAATACACCCCGATCGTAACCAAAGGTGCAAAGCTCTCTTTAACCAGGCTCATGACTTTATCTCTATTTTTGAGTGTCAATCAGGCAGGACTTGCATATGCCCGAATATATGTAACCCAGATATCTGTACGGTCAATATAAATCAGCCAGGATAAAAAAAAATGATCTGAATCATCGTTGAATAGTTAGTTGGAGCCTCAAACGGTTTATCCGACAGATGGCACCCACTGGGGAGGTAAATGAATCGAATTAACGCTAGTACTATTGATGACCATTCAAGCAGAAAAGGTTGGAATGGGAGTTGCGCTGATGCTTGCTCCTGGAATCTACGATCAGGTCTGGGTCAAGGTCAGATCGGCCTTGCCACTGTCACGTAGGATAAGCTCCGCATTGACCAGGTCATTTTCCGTAGCCCGTAACATCGCTGCTTGCGGATCATGGCCATGATCGATCCATCTCTGTTGCAAGCGCTCACGCAGGGATTCGATTGACGGGCTTACAAACACCGTCGCCATGAATACATCGAGTAGGGAAGACCAGGGCTCGGTTTTCAGCAACAGGTAGTTGCCCTCGACGACGATCACCGGGGTTTCAGGGTGGATCACGATCGAATTCGCGATGGCCAGATCCAACTGACGGTCGAATTCCGGCAGGTAAATTTCCCGCCTGGTTACCGCTAGCAGTTTAACTGCTGCACAGAAACCGTAAGCATCGAAAGTCTCCGGGGCGCCTTTACGCGGCAGCAGCCCTCTTGCTTCGAGTATTCGATTATCCAGGTGATAACCATCCATTGGTAACAGGGTAGCCCTGGGAACCGGGGAATCAGATTCCTGGTTTAGCTGTTGGACCACGGCCTCGGCCAGGGTTGATTTACCCGAAGCAGGAGGACCGGCGATCCCGATGATAGAGCGAATGCCCGCTTGCGCCCTGGTCTCGATCAGTGCACAGACCAGATTTACATCCTGCTCCAGCGTATTTGTATTCATTCAGTTTACCGGCCTCAACAGGTTTCATTGCGCTGACCATCGATGCTATCGCATCAGCCATAGAATAATCGTTTGTAGCCATCAGGCAAAGGTGTCGGCAGGGTCAGCAGCTTGTTGTAAAATGACAATGCACTAAAAATGTGCGTATCACTCTAGTGCGTGCACTTGGCTGGTGCATAAGAGCAGAAAATCAAACACATTGCTGACGTTATCTCGCTGTTTATGAAATAAAAAATAGAAACTGGCACTATTGCTGCCTAAGTCAATTCATCCAGTGCGATGCGATTGATCTGGCATGCGGTATCAGGACCCAAAAAGGAGCCAGCGAATCCGCAGAACCGGAAGACTGCATCAAGCTGTTGAATAGCGTTTCGTTCGTCGTGAATCTTAGCAGGTTTGCGGACTGATGATTTCTTAAGCATTACGCCTTGGCGTAAATTGATCTTTCGTTTGGAGATATTTAAGTATGAAAAGTAAGCTGGAGTATATTTGGCTCGATGGTTACAAGCCGACCCAGAGCCTGCGTAGTAAAACCATGGTTCGCTCTGATTTTGGTGGTACGTTGGAAGAATGTCCAATGTGGTCATTCGACGGTAGCTCTACCGAACAGGCCGAGGGCAGTGCGTCCGATTGCCTGTTAAAGCCGGTTGCGATAATTCCTGATCCGGGTCGCAAAGACTCCTACCTGGTCATGACTGAGGTATTGAATGCTGACGGTACCGCGCATGAATCCAATGGACGCGCTACCATCGAAGATGATGACGACGATTTCTGGTTTGGTTTCGAACAGGAATACTTCCTGTGGGATCCGGTCACCAACCTGCCCCCGGGCTTCCCTGCTGGCGGCTATCCTCCCCCGCAGGGCCCCTACTATTGCTCAGTGGGTGCGCGTAATGCATATAACCGTGACCTGATCGAAGAGCATCTCGACATGTGCCTGGCAGCGGGCCTCAATGTTGAGGGTATCAACGCGGAAGTGGCCGCGGGTCAGTGGGAATTCCAGATCTTTGCCAAGAGCGCCAAGCGTGCGGGTGATGAAATCTGGTTGGCGCGTTACCTGCTGGAACGTACTGCTGAAAAATATGACCTGGCCGTAGACTGGCATCCCAAGCCTTTGGGTGATACCGACTGGAATGGTTCCGGTATGCATTCCAACTTCTCCAATGGCGTCATGCGTGAGGCAGGTGACGAGAGTGTATTCACCAAGATCTGTGAAGAATTCGGTAAGAACGTAGGCGCCTGCATCGCGGTATACGGCGCACATAATGAACAGCGTTTGACCGGTAAACACGAAACTCAGTCTATCGATCAGTTCAGCTATGGTGTATCTGACCGTGGTGCGTCTATTCGTATCCCTGTTGGTACGGTTGAAGATGGCTGGAAAGGTCGTCTGGAAGATCGCCGTCCGGCATCCAACGCCGATCCGTACAAGGTAGCTGCTATTAACATTAAAATAACTAAAGAAGCTTTGGCCTGATTCGTTTTTTCAGCCTGTAACAACTAACCGGGGCGGGTAAACCGCCCCGGTTTTTTTATGTACAGGACGTACCCTATGCTGCGAGTGCAGGGATGCACAGGAGCAGCGAATGTACAGGACGTACCCTATGCTGCGAGTGCAGGGATGCACAGGAGCAGCGAATGTACAGGACGTACCCTATGCTGCGAGTGCAGGTACGCACAGGAGCGGCAGGTTTAAATTCAGCGCCTGGCGCGAATAAGCTCGCCCGCCCAATCCTGTTCCAGGGTACGGATGACTTCATTCATCGACGCCGGTCGATCAGCCGGGTCTTTGCTGATCATTTGCAGACATAACTGTTCAAGAATTCTCGGTACCGGTAATTTACTGGTCTCCGATGGCCTGGCCGGTTGCTGGTTTTCTACCATGTCCAGAATCTCGTAAACCTTGTCACTATCGAATGGCGGAGCGCCGGTAAGCAGCTCGTAAAGCACCGAGCCTAGGCTGTAGATATCGGTGCTGTAACTGATATCCGGGTCGCGATGGATTTGCTCTGGCGACATGTAACACAGGGTACCTTGCAGTTTGCCGTGGCCGGTCATGGTTTTCTCGGTATTGGCAATCGACTTGCCCTCCTGGTTGTCATCATCCGATGTCGTGCCGTCCTTGTGCCAGACCTTGGCCAGTCCCCAGTCCAACAACAAGACCTCTCCATAGGGTCCGACCAGGATATTCTCGGGTTTGATGTCGCGATGGGCGACCCCGTGTGCATGCGCGTAAGCCAATGCATGGCCAATCTGCTCGATGACCTCGATCAGCTGGGTCAGGTCATAGCGTTCCCGGTAATTCATGATTTCACGCAAGGTATAACCATGCACCAGCTTCATCGTGAAGTAGTAGTGTCCATGATTATCGCGGCCAATCTCATAGGTTGGTACCGTGTTGGGATGCTGCAGCATGGCTGATACCCGGGCCTCACGCAGCAGGCGGGTTTTTTCGATCTCATCGTTAATAAATTCCGAGCGTAGGGTCTTGTAGGCAACCACCCGGTTTAAATGCATGTCCTTGCAGGATTTGATCAGCGACTTGCCGCCCTTGGCAACCTGGCCGAGAAACATGTAGCGGGTGTTGGGGTTGAGCACCTCTGGTAGTGGCCGATCGGTGTCTTCTAGGAAGACGTCGCCGTATTCTTTAGGGGGTTCCTGAAACTTGAGCATGGTGCGTTATTTGGGTATTTGGTTTTCATCAAGTGTAGCATCCTTCTTGAGATGCTTTGTCAATATTTGGTCGGGTAAACATCCTGGAAAACCCTTAAATCATAAGGTTGAAAGCCGTTTCCAAAATCTTCACCATAGTGTTTTGTAAAGAGATTATCAGCAAGCACAATGTCGTTAGACGGCGACCTTGGCATTACGGGAGTAAATTTATGATTTCTAAGGATATGGCAACAAGGATGAGTAATCAGTTGAATATGGAACTGTATTCGGCTTACTTTTATCTCGCCCTTTCATCTCGCGCCGAGACCGGCAGCCTCAAGGGCATTAGCGACTGGTTCATGGCCAAACATTTCGAGGAGCAAGCCCATGCGATGAAGATCTATCACTATCTGAAGGATCAGGATGTGGATATTCAGCTGCAGGCGATTACCGCCCCGCCGGCAGAAGAGATGAGTGTATTGCAGATGCTCGAGGCCACCCTCGAACATGAGCGTGAAGTCACCAAGGCTATCAATGACCTGGTCGATCACGCCCTGACCGAGAAGGACCACGCCACCAATATCTTCCTGCAATGGTTCGTTACTGAGCAGATCGAGGAGGAAGCAACGGTGGGGGAAATCCTCGGTCGTTTGCGCCTGTTCGGTGATAAACCCGAGGGTCTCTTGATGATTGATAACGAGCTCGGTGTAATGGCCGCGACCCTGGCCCAGGCGGGAGCTGCTGGCCCCAGCATCGGTTAGCCAGGGTGTAGCCAGTCTTTCTTCTTCATGGCTGGAAAGAAAGACAAGTGCTGTAAATAATGCAAGAACAAGGGTAAAGCCTGCAAGCGATGCCCAAAACTATGATCGACTGGCTGTAATCCACTCCCTCAGTACTACAAGCTCAGTTAAAAAAACGCATCGATAGATGCGCTCATATCACGGATTGTGGCTGCCCTCAGCAGTCGCTGTCGACTCACCTGGCCCCGCTTGATTTCACGCCGGATCGCCATGATTAACCCATTCCATCCTAGCTCATCGCAACATGGTAGAAAATAATTACAGGAATTGACCTGCGTGCCGATAGTTAGCCAGAGATACCGGAGCAGCTTGCCCAGCTCAACCTGCTCTTATCAGCTGGATAAATTCAACGTACCCGCCTCCGCAGGGGCTGCTGCAGATTCCTACTGATTTTGATGTTTCTAAGCTCGATGGGCTGAGTGCAAAGTGCTGGCATATGAGAGTAAACAGGCATTTAAAGAGGATTGATTGAGATGAAATTCATTACAGACTTGAGGTTGGCGCAAAAACTGGCAGTGATGGTATTGATACCGCTCGTGGTCATGACCGGTTTTGCCGCAACCCAATCTATTTCAGCCCTCTCCCTGCGTCAGATAACGATCCAGTTGCAATCGATGGCCGGCCTGAGCGTGCGTTTCAGTAACCTGGTGCACGAACTGCAAAAAGAGCGCGGTATGACCGCAGGCTTCATCGGCAGCAGTGGCGATAGATTTGGCGAGCAGTTGAAGCAGCAACGCCTGGCGACCAACGAGCAGCTTGAGATGCTCAAGCAATTCCTGGATGAGTTTGATGCTGGCTCGCTGGGAGATCAATTCATCTCGGATCTGGACAGCACCATGAATCGCCTGGCCATGATTGGAGACACGCGCAGCGCGGTCGATGCCCTGCAAATTAATTTGGGTCCTGCCCTGGCTTACTACACCCAGAACAATGCCGGTTTGCTGAATATGATCTCGGCCATGTCAACCCTGAGCCCGGAGGAGGAACTGGCGATCATGACCGCGGCCTATGCCAACTACCTGAAAGGCAAGGAGCGGGCAGGTATCGAACGGGCGGTGCTGGCAAATGCATTTGCCAAGGATCAATTTGATGATGGAATGTTCAACCGGTTCATGTCCCTGGTCACGGTGCAGAATACCTACCGCGATGTGTTCCTGTCGCTGGCAAGCCAGCAGCACCAGGTGCTGTATCAGGACACGATGCAGGGTGAATTTATCGATGAAACAGACAGGATGCGCAAGCTGGCGATGGAGAATGCTGCCAGTGGTGGGTTTGGGGTTGACCCTGTCTACTGGTTCAAGATGCAAACCGGTAAGATCAACTTGTTGAAGAAAGTCGAGGATCAACTCGCGGCAGATCTATCCCTGAAGGCAGGTGAACTTAAGCGTGAAGCGACCCTGGCCCTTATCGTTACCCTGACCATTGCGTTGGTCAGCATCCTGGTCTCTGCCGGCCTGGGATCTTATGTCGGGCGTGCTATCAGTGTGCAATTGGGTGGTGAACCCGGCCGTATCAAGGATATTGCCAACAGCATTGCCAATGGCAAGCTCAAGGTCAAGCAACAGCAGCAGATCGAGTCTGCGACCGGTGTCTATGGGGCGATGCTCATCATGCAGCAACGCCTGTCCGAGGTTATCGAAAAAGATATTCAATCCATTGTCGATGCGGCCAGGAACGGTGATTTGAGCCGGCGCGTACCCCTGGAGGGCAAACAGGGCTTTTATCAAGAGCTTAGCACCGGCGTTAATGACCTGGTCGAAGTCAGTGAACATGTCATCGATGATACCTCCCGGGTATTCGCTGCGTTGGCCCGGGGTGACCTGAATCAGAGCATTCAGCGTGAGTACAAGGGCTCATTCGATCAGCTCAAGGGCGACGCCAATGCGACCATCGACAAGATCAGACAGGTGATCGAGGGTGATATCCAGGCCCTGGTTGATGCAGCCCGTGGCGGCAACCTTAAACAACGCATCGAGGTTGCGGACAAGAGCGGTTTCTTTCAATCCTTGAGCCTGGGCATCAATGAACTGCTCGGCCTGGTGGACAGTGTATTCACGGATATCGCCCGGGTGATGCACGATATCGCGAAAGGCGATCTGACCAAGCCGATTGATAATGAGTATTCGGGTAGCTTTGATGAGCTGAAGCTGGATATCAACAAAACCATGGATAACCTGCAGGTCATTGTCGCCAAGATGCGCGAATCCGGCGCAATGATTACTTCCACCGCACAGGAGATTTCGGTCGGTAATGACAACCTGTCGAACCGGACCGAACACCAGGCCAGTGCGATAGAGCAAACGGCCTCGAGTATGGAAGAGTTGAACAGCATCATTAGAAATAATGCCGATAACGCCCAGCAGGCCAATCAACTCGCGGCCAGTGCGCGCGAGGGCGCAGAAAAGGGCGGGGAAGTCGTCGGCCAGGCGGTACAGGCGATGGACGCGATCAATACCTCGAGCAGTAAGATTGAGGAGATTATCGGGGTGATCGACGAGATCGCCTTCCAGACTAACCTGCTGGCCCTCAACGCCTCGGTCGAAGCGGCACGGGCTGGTGAACATGGGCGAGGTTTTGCGGTGGTCGCGTCCGAGGTGCGTAACCTGGCGGGCCGCTGCGCCACCGCGGCCAAAGAGATCAAGGAACTGATCAGTGACAGTGTGGACCGGGTCAAAGCCGGAACCGACCTGGTCCACGAATCCGGCCAGACCCTCGAAGAGATTGTCACCGGCGTCAAGAAGGTGGGCGATATCATTTCCGAGATTGCCGCCGCCAGCCAGGAACAGGCCCTGGGGATAGATCAGATCAACCAGGCGGTAGCCAGCATGGATGAGGTAACCCAGCAAAATGCCGCGCTCGCAGAACAGACCTCGGCTGCCGCTGCCACGATGAGTCAAAAGGCACAGGATATGGATCAACTGATGGGCTTTTTCACGGTCAGCACAACTGGGGCAACTGCTGCGAATGGAACTGCCAACAAGCCAGCGGCTGCCGCCTCACCCGGCGTAAAGCGTTCACTGCCAACCAAGACAGCGAGACCAGTCGCCACGGTGACCAAGATCAAACCTCAGCCAGATCAGGATGATGCCTGGGAAGAGTTCTGAGCAAGCTCGATAAACGCCGGGAAATCAAATCATTACACAGGACGTGAGCAGTTACTCCGGCCCGGTTTGCGCACAAAGTTATTGTGCTGAAACGGAAAATAACTGCTAAGGTTATGCCTATAATCTAAAACCTTGTCCAAGAGAAAGGATATCCCCATGTTCTTTGACCTACCTATTGCGCAATTTTTTGATCTGATCTTCAATTTCTGGGTTGGCCTCGCCATCCTCAGTATTATCCTGGTCAAACAGTCAATTAAATTTGTCCCGCAAAATCGTGCTTTCGTGGTTGAGCGCTTCGGCAAATACAATAAAACGATGGAAGCCGGGCTGAATTTTCTGGTGCCGTTTATTGATCGTGTCGGCTACGATCGCTCGTTGAAGGAACAGGCGGTAGATGTACCCAGCCAATCGGCAATAACGCGGGATAATATATCCCTGGTGGTTGATGGGGTGCTGTATCTCAAGGTGCTGGATCCATACAAGGCCTCCTACGGGGTGGATAACTATGTTTACGCGGTTACCCAGTTGGCCCAGACCACGATGCGTAGTGAAATCGGTAAGATAGAGCTAGACAAGACTTTCGAGGAACGTGAAGCCCTGAATGCGAGTATCGTACAGCAGATTAACGAAGCCTCTGCACCCTGGGGCGTGCAGGTGTTGCGTTACGAAATCAAGGATATCGAACCGCCGCGCACGGTACTGGAAGCGATGGAGCGACAGATGAAGGCCGAGCGTGAGAAAAGAGCGGTGATCCTGGAATCCGAGGGTGAGCGTCAATCCTCGATCAATGTCGCCGAGGGTGATAAACGGGCCAAAGTGCTGGCGGCTGAAGCTGACCGGGCAGAACAGATATTACGTGCCCAGGGTGAGGCGCAGGCCATTATCGCGGTGGCAAAAGCCAAGGCCAAGGCACTGGATGTGGTCGGTGCCGAGGCGATTCAGGAGAAAGGACAGAAAGCCATTCAACTGGAACTGGCAGAACGCGCGATAACCGCCAAGGAAGCGATCGCGCGCGAATCTTCGGTGGTCTTGCTGAATGATAATAAAACCAATGCGGCCAATGTCGTCGCCGAGGCCATGACGATTATCAATGCGCTCAATGAAAACAAGGCCGACGCCTGATTCGCGGTAGTCCAGTCATGATTGAATACATCAACAACAACCTGGCGGGCTTCTGGATCTTTCTCGGTTTCGGATTGCTGATCGCCGAAGTACTGGTATTCGGGTTTGGTACCATCGTATTGCTGTTTGCCGGGATAGGTGCCATTATTACCGGTTTACTGATCATGGCGGGATTGTTGCCGCCAGGCTGGATCGCCAGTATCGCCAGTTTTGGGATAGCGACCGGTATCTCTGGCGTACTGTTATGGAAACCATTTAAAAAACTGCAGAGCCGTACGGCTGCTGATCAAAAACCGCAAAGCGATTTCGTCGGCTTGAAGTTTCGATTGGATAAGCCTGTATCAACTTCAGCACCTGGAAGTTATCGTTATTCAGGAGTTGACTGGAAGGTCATGATCGATCCTGGCAGTGATCTTGAATCCATTGAAACTGGCACCGAGGTCGAAGTCATATCACTGGACGTCGGGGTTTTGCGGGTCAAGCCTGTCAATGAGTAAATCCTGACATTCACTGTCGCGGTCCCCTAAAAAAATAGTATTTCCGGGTTTATCGGCTAATACACGGCGCAGAAGCGGGATTTTATTGGTCTGGACGAGTTGGATCCCTGGCTATAAGCCGGGAGCTTCAACTTGATCACTTTGACCAATGAATGAGGGATATTAAAAGAAATTTCTTGGGGAAAATTCGGTAGCTTGTGGCAGCTGTTCTACTTCATGCACAGTTTCCGTCACCAGTTTATCTGTTGCTACGGGTCCCAGCTCTTCACAGCAGACAAGATAAAGATAATGGAATATTCTCTGCATCTGGATAAGTGTCAGTGTTGTTTGTAATTGAAGGTTTCTATCCCCTGTCAGCCAGGCGCTCATATGTTCCATGTTTTCATTGCTTAATCCCGTGCTTCCCATCTTTTGTAACAGGATGATTTTTATTTTTAGCTCGGCATCCGGGAAATGATTCTTAAGCCCGTCGCCTAAAGCATTCATCAAATGAGTGAATACATCATGGGTGATCTCATCCGCGGTAACTTCTTTAAATGCATCTGAGTCATTTGCCAGCGGATCCTGCTCCAGGTGACTGTTG
>JASJBV010000001.1 GCA_030066335.1 Gammaproteobacteria bacterium | reverse complement strand
CGGTTAGTCAAAGGCTCTGGAGCCAGCTACTACAAGATACCTGACGACACTGAATTTCAATCGGTTACCATCTGGTGCAAGGCATTCAATGAATTCATCATGAGTGCCGATTTCGAGACCTAGCTGGTAAAACTCTGAGCAGTGACTTCGGTTAATACGAATTTCTAAAACTTCTATTAGAAAGTTTTGGGGTCGCCCCAGATTTGTGCCAGCCTGGCATCCCGCCCGCAATTCCAGCGGTAATACTTGTAGCGGACCGGGCTCTTCTTGTAGAAATCCTGGTGATAACTCTCGTCGCCCTTGATCGGGTAAAACGTACTCAGGGGTAGAATCGGGGTCACGATGTCTTTGCCCTGGAAGCGAGCAACGACTTTTTCCCTGGACTTCTCGGCCAGGTTTTTCTTCTCTGGATCCGATACGAAAATCGCGCTTAGATATTCGTGGCCCTTGTCGCAGAATTGCCCTCTACTATCAAACGGGTCAACATTGACCCAGTAATGTTCCAGCAGCTGTTGATAGCTAACCACTTGCGGATCGTAATAGACCTCTACCGCTTCGTAGTGGCCGCGATGATCGCCGTTATAGGTAGGGTTTTTAATTTCACCCCCGGTGAACCCGCTAATGACCTCCCGAACACCATCGAGTTTCTCGAAGTCAGACTCCATGCACCAGAAACAGCCTCCGGCGAAGGTTGCGACCTCCTCGGCAAGCGCTTGGCTGCTGGTAAATACTAAAAGTAAGCTGCTGAAAGTTAGGGCGATTTTGTTCATAAACACTCTGTTTGCTGTGGTTTTATAGTTCTATATTTGATCGATTCACCGGCAAAAGTTCCTTAAACCAGCGTATTCGTCCAATAATCAGGGACAAAAACGTAATTAGCAAATAAGTTAAAAATCTATGCCCAGGCTTTTCCGCCAGTTGAAAAAATGGAACCCGGGAACAGTTTCGCTATCTAGACAACTACAGAAATAATCAACCAGGGGTGAACAACATGAAAGATTATCCACAACTGACCGAGATGGGCATCCATAATCCTGAGCAGATCGAGAAGTACATGGTCAATGGCATCTCGACCTACGATGTGCTGCGCGTGGTTTACGCAAGGCAGAAGGGTTCATTGCTGCCGTTGAGCCGCACCTATAAATTTCCCCGTATCCCGCGGGAGATCCCGGCGTCCGGTACCAAGGATGACATCACAACGGTGATGGAAACCAATCCCAGTCTGCGCAATGCCATTGAAGAATTGAAAGACCTGCTGGAAGAAAGAGACCAGAAGCAGGATGTCAAAAAGCTCCTGCTCGAGCAAATTGCGTTGTTGGAGGAGGATATGGCCCTGCGCTCGAAATACATCAAGGAACTGGCTGAGCAATTGTAGGATTATTACCAGCCACAGTTTCTGGCATGGCGTCAGGCCCAGCCCTGTGACAATATTGGATTGCTTGACTGCGTTAACCTTGCTGCAATACTTTTCAATTAAGCTATAAGGTTAGCCACATTTCTTTCGGAAACTTCATTATGCAATCCTCATCCGTACCCAATCGCTGGTTTGTTGTCATCGGTGCCGTATTGATCCAGCTGAGTCTGGGCGCGATCTATGCCTGGTCGGTGTTTACCCCCGCCCTGAAAGCTGCAGGCTGGTCCAAGCTGGAAACGCAGATCGTGTTTGCCGTGGGTCTGGCGACGTTCGCCGTGGTGATGGTATTCGCCGGACGCTTGTTGACGATCCTGGGCCCGCGCAAACTGGCGATTGCCGGTGGCCTGACCCTCGGCTCAGGCTATGCGTTCGCCGGCTTGCTCGGTGCCACCGATTTCTGGACGGTCTGTCTCGGCATCGGCCTGATCGGCGGCGCGGGTATCGGTCTGGGTTACGTGGTGCCGATCGCCGTGGGCATGCGCTGGTTCCCGGACAAGAAAGGCATGATTACCGGCCTTGCGGTCGCCGGCTTTGGTTTCGGTGCGATGGGCTGGGTCAAGGTAGCCGGTTCCTGGGGACAGCTGATCGAGAACCACGGGCTGGCCTCGACCTTCATCTATTACGGCATCGCCTACACGGTGCTGATCCTGATCGGCAGCATCTGGATGCGGCAGCCGCCAGCAGGCTGGCAGCCACCGGGCTTCGAAGCCTCATCTCCGGCAGCGGTCAAAGGACAGGATAATTTCAGCATCGGCGAGATGCTGAGAACCCCACAGTTTTATATCATCTTCCTGACGTTTGCGGTCAGCGCGGGGGCGGGTCTGATGTCCATCGGCCTAATGAAGCTGTACCCGATGGAATCCCTGCAGGCCAACGGTTACAGCGCGCTCGAGGCCAGCGCGATTGCCGGTACCGCGATGGCGGTGTTTTTCAGCCTGGCCAATGGCATCGGCCGTATCGCCTGGGGTACCCTGAGCGACCTGATGGGCCGGCGGCGCTCGGTGATCATCATGACCAGTTCGCAGGCATTGTTTTTATTTACCTTCACCAACATGGCCGGTAACGAATACCTGCTGTATCTCGGTGCGGCCCTGATAGGCTTCAATTTCGGTGGTAATTTTTCCTTGTTCCCAACCCTGACTGCCGACATCTTTGGCAACGACCGGGTTGGCCAGAATTACCCCTATATCTTCCTGTCTTACGGTGTTGGTGGCATCATTTTCCCCATGCTCGGCGGCAGCCTAGGTGACATGGGTAACTTCTCGCTGGCTTTTTCTATCTGTGCCGTCGCCTGTGTGGTTGCTGCATTGTTGATGACGCTGGTTTATGATCCGGATCATGAAACGGCGCGCCATCATGCCGGGGTCCATGGCTTTATGCATCAAATGCATTGGGAACACCTGGAAGACGTGATCGATCATGCACTGCATCCCGAGCATTTTAAACGGGTAGAGAATCAACAGGAATCGGCCGGCAGGAATGAGCCAAGCTAAGCCTGGAAATATGTGAACAGCCAAGATCAGCCCGACGCCACAAACGAATCACGGCGACTATTCAAAGCCTTCATTGCCACGCTTGCGTTCGTGCTCCTGATATGGGTTCTGAAACTCATCGAGTACTTTGGCGGGCTGGAATTTGCCCAGTTCGGCATCTATCCGCGCCGGCTTGACGGCCTGCTCGGTATTCTCCTGGCTCCATTTATCCACGGTTCCTTCGCCCATGTATTTGCCAACTCTACCTCGTTGATCGTAATCGGCAGCTTGCTCATCTATGGATATCCCAGGTCAGCCAGGGTCGTGCTGCCGGTGGTCTATCTCGCCGGCGGTTTCGGGGTTTGGCTATTTGCCCGCGAGGCTTATCATATTGGTGCCAGTGGGGTGGCTTTTGGTATCCTGTTTTTTGTGCTGACGGTAGGGGTGCTACGCCGGGAGCGACGTGATATCGCGCTATCCCTGATCGTGTTCCTGCTCTACGGCGGCATGCTTTCCGGCATCATCCCCGGGGAACAGGACATTTCCTTCGAGTCGCATCTAAGCGGAGCGCTGATCGGTCTGGTACTGGGCTTCCTGCTCAGGCAGCGTGATCCTGCGCCGCCGCGCAAGCAATACTCCTGGGAGCTCGAAGAGGAAGAAGCAGAAAACAGCGATGACCAGTTACCCTGAGCGGCCAGCAGGCAGCGAGACGATGACTGTCGGCGGGCGGCCAACCGAACAGGCTGATAGATTGAAGATTTACCGACTGGAACCCGGATCTCCCGATACCGATGCCAAGGGAGGTCAGGATTTGGGGGATTGACCATGACCGTAATATTACGTGCATTACTCGTGTTAATGGGCGTTTCATCCTGCTCAGTATTGGCGCAGGAAGCCGATGAGCCGCAGCAGACCTGGACCGCATCAGCCGAGCTGGGTTACGTGGCCACCAGCGGCAATACCGATACCGATACCCTGAATCTCAGGGCCAATGCCACTATCGACCAGGCGCTATGGCGCCACAGCTTCGAGGTAACTTCATTGAATGCCTCGGATCAGAATGGAGACACCGCGCAGAGATATACCTTGTCGGCACAGAGCGATTACAAGCTGGAACCACCCGATTACCTGTTCCTGAAGATCAACTACGAAGACGATCGATTTTCCGGTTTCAAGTACCAGGCGACCCAGGCCCTGGGTTTTGGCCGGCGCTTCATCGATGATGTCACGTTAAAGCTGGACCTTGAGCTCGGCCCGGGTGCCCGCCAGACCAAGACCGATGATGGTGTCAGTGAAGAGGAAGCCCTGCTGCTCGCCGCGGCCAAACTGGACTGGGATGTCAGCGAGACCGCGAAATTCACCGAGGTGCTGACATTGGAAACCGGTGAAGATACCAGGATAACCAAATCGGTAAGTGGCCTCTCGACCCAGATAGATAACAACCTGTCGATGAAAATTACCTATACCTACAAGCGTACATCGGATGTGCCGGTGGGTTTTGACAAAACCGACACCGAAACCGCAGTCACTCTGGTCTACAATTTCTAATCCGGAGCAGATTTTAGCTATACTGCGCCGTCGATTGTCATTGGCCCGGGTGGCCGCAACAATAAGTAAATTAGCGGACGCTAATATCAAACCGCAATTAAAATGTGAAATATTCCATGCTTCGGATAAGGCGCAGCTATTTTTTGGTAAAATAATCAATGTTGTTCGATGGTTCTCTTCAGCAAAACAAAATCAGATAAATAAGCGGAATTAAGGCGAATGGATAGGAATACCTTGATGTTTATCAATTTTCAGGAGATGAGGCCTGAAAATATAAATATCTTATTTCCGAGGAATGAAAGCCCGGGAAGAATATTGATCAATCGGCAGATTTTCAAAGACTCGAAAATTCAGCAATTGATTTCCACTGGTAAAGATCTGAATCTTAACCAGAAGCATAGAATTGAAGTTATCCCTCAATCTGAACAGAACAAATGGCAAACTTCCCATTCGATCGCCATTTCCTACCGCAATGATCCGATTGACAAGGCGGTCAAGATGGAAATTTCAATCCATCGGGGGCTGGATAAGATTATCAATGCGCTCAACATCCTGCCCATCGGGATAGGCATTTATATGCCGGAGAAATCACTGCAGATATATGGATTCGATCTGCCCAAGAATATATCCAAGAAATTCCTTAAATACGTTCACACCCTGTTGGATCCTGAACATGAAACCTTCAAGAATTCTCCTTCGCTTGAATACCTGATGTTTTTTCAGAAGCTGTTTCCTGAGGAAAATTCGCCTGGTGCCATTCTGAAAGATAAAGAAAAAGTAGAAAAATTATGTTTTACCCACAAGGACAAGATGGTAAGTAATGGCCCATTCATCGGTGGAGAAATCCTGTTTGAAAATAATGAGCCTATGCTCAATATCTTTCCCAATGCCCAACCAAAAACCGAGGGCATAGCGCAGAATATTTCCGGAGATATCAGGAATTTCAAAGATGGCCTGAATTACCTGATCGAGGATAACAAGATACCTTTTGAAATTCTGCTGGATGAAAGCAGGGCGTTCCTGATCTTCAAACATATGTTTCTCTGTGAAGATGCTCACTTCATGAGTTCAATGAAAGAGGAATATAACCTGAGCACTTCTGGCCTGGCGAAACCTTAATAGAGTATTTTGTTATCCTTGAATTGACCCGTTACAGATCAAAGCAGAAGATCAAAGGGGTCAGACTCGATTGATTAACACCTGGATTAAACCGGTTTGCGCGCGACGAAGCAGGCCCAGGTGATATGACCTTCAGCCAATGCAGCCTGCCAGCGTGAGATACTTTGGCCAATCGCCAGTTGTGCATTGGCGTCGAGACCTGGAACAGGTTCGGACAGTTCAGCAGCCAGCTTGTTGTAATGCGTCTTGATGTCAGCCAATCGTTCCTCGGCCTGGATGTCGACGAAACCGGCGGATTGGGCCATGACCTGGTAATCACCGACAGTCGCGCCGGCGCTGGCTCCGAGCCGGGCAAATGCGGCCTCGACCATGCTGATGTCCGCATTATGCCCGGTCAGAATATCGGAAAATGCAAACACCCCACCCGGGCGCAGGATCCTTAAAGCCTCGGCAAACACGGCTGGTCGATTGTCGGAATGGATAATCGCTTCCTGGCAGATGACGCCGTCCCAGGTATCCGCTGCACTGTCGATGTGATGGAAATCCCCGGTCACGGTCTCGATACGGTCACTGAGCCCCGCCGCTGAAGTTAGCGCGTTAGCCCGGTTCACGCAGATCTCCGAGATATCGATGCCTTTCGCCTGGCAGCCCATGCGGGCCAGCATGCGCAGGGTTCCGCCATAACCGCAGGCGATATCAAGCACCCGATCTCCACCGGTGATACCCGCAAACTCAAGCAGATGCCGGGTCATAGCAGCAGAGGCTTGCTTGACGCTCTCGTTGCCAGTCGGGTAATGACCGATATGGATATCTTCGCCACCCCAGCACTGCTGGTAAAAATCCGCTACCGCTGCATTGTCGTAATATGCGGCAGCTTCTTCGCTATCGAAAACTTTGGTTGCCATGGGTACTTCCTTATTGGCTGCTTCAGGTCTGTGAGACGTGTTTGTTGCTTGCAAACACGGGTTTTACAAGACTACAAAAAGGCAGGGCATTAATCCACTTGCAGGCAGTCGTATCAGTTGCAGGTCTCGTAACACTTACCCAAATCGATAACACAGTTATCCCTGCATTCATACTGGGCTTTGGGTTTAACCCAGTTACAACTCTTGACACAGCAGTCACGCAAGGTAAGACAGCGGTTTACGCAATTTACCTGATCATCTGTTGTCATGGGCGGCTGGGTGGGTAAGGGTGTTTGCGTCGCACAACCACTGACTGCGATAACAACAGTGATCATCCAGCTGGATAATGCTCTCGTCATGCTAATCATCTTGACCCCCGGCTGGTGGTCATCGAGTGCTGTTGCAATAACCTGGCTTACAAAGCCACATCTTAACCACCAGACTCTAATTCCTAGTTTATCTCCGAACCGGTCCATGCAGAACGTTTTTGGCCAAACATCGGCGCGGGAACTGATATAAGTCATCTATCCATGTATCCTGATCCGGCCCGCGACTAAGCAGGCTTTCGCGTAAGGAGAGGTGGTTGGCCGATGAATGCTGTAAACCAATGGGCTGGGCAGATTTTATTCTCGGTAATGCCGGATCATCAGGCGTTGCAACTCATGACATTGAGTGATCGCGAAGTCGGATTTCACTATACTATTGGGGTGACTGACTCTGTGGGCTGTTCGGCAGCTATGGATCGTCAGCGATCGCTACAATGATTAGAGGGAACGATGAAATACGATGTTGTTGATGCAGTGATATCCCCGCCAGGCCGGCTGGATGTATTATCGAAAATCGAGGTCAGTAAGCTGCTGGATACCAGCCAGGGCGGTCTGTATGACATCTTTCGCAACTGCTCGCTGGCGGTGCTCAATTGCGGTAATTACCTGGATGATGGCAAGCAACTACTGGAACGATATCCATCCTTCGACATTCGCCTATTACAGGTGGAACGCGGGATAAAACTCGAGGTCAAGAATGCGCCGGCCAGCGCCTTCGTCGATGGCAAGATGATCAAGGGTATCAGTGAACATCTGTTTGCGGTGTTACGCGATGTAGTCTATGTCGGTGAGAACATTAGCGACAACCCGGATATCGATCTCAACCAATCTGCCGGTATCACCAACGCGGTTTTTCATATCCTGCGCAACGCCGGCATCCTGCGCCCGCAAACCGATCCGCGCCTGATCGTCTGCTGGGGTGGTCATTCGATCTCAAGGCTGGAATACGATTACACCAAGGAGGTGGGATATGAGCTGGGCCTGCGTGGTCTGGATGTCTGCACCGGCTGCGGCCCGGGTGCGATGAAAGGCCCGATGAAAGGGGCAACCATCGGCCATGCCAAGCAGCGTATCAGCAACGGGCAATACCTGGGGATTTCCGAACCCGGGATTATTGCCGCGGAAGCGCCCAACCCGATCGTCAACGACCTGGTAATCCTGCCGGATATGGAAAAGCGCCTGGAGGCCTTTGTCCGGACCGGTCATGGTTTTGTGGTTTTTCCCGGCGGGGTGGGGACGGCGGAAGAAATACTATTCATCCTGGGGATCCTGCTGCATCCGGAAAACCGGGAGATACCCTTTCCCCTGATCATGACCGGGCCCGGTGGCTCAGCCGATTACTTCCATGAGATCGATGCCTTCCTGGTCGAGACCCTGGGTGAAGAGATCCGCCAGTGCTACCAGATCATCATCGACGACCCGGTCCGGGTCGCGCGTGAAATGATCGAGGGCGTGCAACAAGTTCGTGAATACCGTAAACAGCATGGCGACGCCTATTACTTCAACTGGCGGCTCAATATCGATTACGAGTTTCAGCAGGCGTTCCATCCGACCCATGACAACATGCGTAACCTGTTAATCCGCAAGGACATGGAAACCCACGAACTGGCCGCCAATCTGCGTCGTGCCTTTTCCGGTATCGTCGCCGGCAACGTGAAGGTGGAGGGCATCCGTGAAGTCGAAGAGCATGGATTGTTCGAGATCCACGGCGACCACGCTATCATGCAGCGGCTGGATACCCTGCTGGCCTCATTCGTGGCGCAAACCCGGATGAAACTGGAAGGCGAAGAGTACACACCCTGCTATCGAATCATAAAATAACCGCGTAAATTAACCCCCAGCTGTTACCTCATGTATCAGTTACATAACATCAGAAAAGTTTTTGGGATGACAAACTGAACGCAATTTGTAGAGTCATTTGCGACTACGTTGAGATTGAGCTTGCTAAGGCCTTGCCTCAAATTTATTAGACCAGGTCTTGAACACCAACCAGGGATCCTCGCCGTCTTCAACACTGGTCAGTTTTGCCGACAGACTCCCCGCCTGGGTGAAGCTAGCGCCGGCTTCGCCAGGACTCCAGCTGATGCTGCTGGTGTATCTCTGCTGGTAAGGGTTTCCATTATTTTGCGCCAGGATCACGTACTCGTAGGCGCAAGCGCTAGCGCTGCATTCGCCGTCGCCCACCTTGTCGAATGCATCGTTGCTGCGGCTGAGCTTATAGACCTCGAGTTGGTTGTTACCGACATGACGCAACCACATGGTGTTTTCGATGGGGTAGAGCTTTTGGCCGGTGCTGTCCAATACCTCGATCGTTAACTGCAGCTCGAGTATCTCCTGGTCCCTGATCAGGTTGAGGTAAACATTCTGCGGAATCGTGGTCCAACTGTTTTTTTCCCTCGAAGTAAGTTCCTGGGCGGTGGAAGCCAGGCTTTGGTAGCTGCCGGCAAACGGCAACATGGACGCGATGTCGGTACTGGCCTTGGCAAGACCAGGTGCGACCAGAAGCCAAAATATTATGGATAGTTTCTTTTGCATCAGCCAATGGGTGGGGATGCAGTTGCTTGTTGCAGAAATTCAATCGCTTTATCAGCGTTGATACTGAAATCGTTATAAACGACCTGGCGTGATGGTGAGATCAGTATCATCCAGGGCGTACCCCCGGTACGATAATCGATCATCGTCAGCGATCTTTCAACACCCGGGTCGTGTCCCATGGGAAAATTAAGCCCGTACTGCTTCTGGGTCTTAATTACCTTGTCGATCGTATTGACCGAGCGGCCTTCGAACACGGTCTGAATACCTGCAAACACGACCTCGGGATTGTCTGCCAGGGCGTCCGATATTTTCTTGACTGCGGGTAGTCCATGGGAATGACAGCCGGGGCACCAGCTTTGAAAGCATTTGAGAAAAACCCACTTGCCTTGATGATCCGACAGGCGAAATGTATCTTCAGTCTCATTACCCTGGGTATCGATCCAGTAGTTCACCTTGAGTTCCGGAGCCTGTTTACCGGCAATGCCATAACCTTGTGCTGAAGCTAGTGCCGATGGTAAGGAAAGCGAGCTGAATGCTGCCAGTCCAGATTTTAGCAATGTACGGCGGGAAAACATTTGCACACTCCATTTAAACTTGAATGGTCTTAACGAGCGCGATACGGGTGGGTGATATCGAGATCGAAGTTCTGTTTTTGATCTGTGAGATATGAATAAGTTTCCTCACCATCAGTGCATGTTCCTAATGCTGTTGGATTTTGATTGAAGAATTAGCCGGCAATCATGTGGTGACAATGGATTGTTGTGATGGTTGGAAGTTGAGTTTATGATTTCCTGGCTTGATCGGGATGCGACTCCATTGAGGGCAGAGTAAGGTTTAACCTGAGGACGAAGGCCTTCAACAACCAGCCATCCTGGTGATCGTAATGTTCATTTATCCAGCCATTCAGCAGGTTCCCAATGTTTTTTTCTGATTCACGCAAACGTTACTATCTATCCCGCGGTGATGTTAACCATCAGCTATCGAGCTATACGAGGTTGGGATTCGAACTCGACGGCTACGAGTGGCCGTCGGTTGAACACTACTACCAGGGCATGAAGTTTGAAGATGCCGAACTGCGTGAGTCGATTCGTGCGACCGACCACCCCGACAAGGCGAAAAAGCTGGCCGATGCCAACAAGGGGCAAATACGCCAGGACTGGCCGCAGGTGCGGGAGGTGATGATGACACGAGGTGTCTACATAAAGTGCCGCACCCACGAAGCAGTGGCAGCAGAGTTACTGGCCACCGGCGACCAGCAGATTGTCGAGTCCAGCCAGTACGATTACTTCTGGGGTTGCGGACGTGACGGCAGAGGTAACAATGCCTTCGGCAAGGTGCTGATGGCGGTGCGCGATAAGTTGCGCGAAGAGCAAAGCAACAATTAGGGTCAAACAATTAGGGTCAGAGTCGGCCAGGACGGTCCAGGCCTCCCGGTTTCCACTCCGCTTACTGCGAAATCGCCAACGCGGAATCCAATGCAGGCAGGCTGGCAAAACTTTCCAGCATCCGCTGGTTCCAGATCTGGTTGATCTGCCTGAGATAATCGCTGTCTTCCTCGAGATGATAATAGTCCCCGGCCAACAGGCTATCCGCACGGTAGAGTTGGATCTCGATCGGCGGGCCGACGCTAAGGTTGCTGCGCATGGTTGAATCCATCGATACGATCGAACACAGAGCGGCCGTGTGCAGATCGGTGTCGGTGGTAATGATGCGATCCAGAATCGGTTTGCCATACTGGCTTTCACCAATCTGCAGGAATGGCGTCTGGCGGGAGGACTTTATGTAATTGCCCTGCGGATAGACCAGCATCAACTGCGGACTGGTACCCAGGATTTGCCCGCCGAGCAGAAACGAGGCCTCGTACATGCGGCCGCCCCCGGTCTTGTTTTGTTGTTCGACACTGATCCGGCCGAGATAATCGGCAGCCTCATCCATGTCCGTTACCGTGTTCAGGTTCACCGTGGTCTGGCTGGCCATGTCCTTGTCCAGCCGGGCAATCACCGCTTGCGTGGTGGCGAGGTTACCGGCCGCCAGGATTACAAACTGGCGATTGCCATCCTGGCCGAAGCGAAACATCTTGGAATAGGTATTGATCTGGTCCACCCCGGCACTGGTCCGCGAGTCGGAACAGAAGGTGATACCCTGATCAACATTAATCGCCACACAATAAGTCATGCCACATCTCCAATCGATAAGGCAGTCTGCCAGATTTTGCTGCAGATACCAATTGGGCATAGTTCCTGCCATGATTTGCTTCAGTCAGAAAAAACCATGACGAATTTACGGGTACTGCGGTTGGTTGCAGGAAAGCGAACTGAATTCACAGAAACTGCAAAAACAGGTAGGTAATCTTGCTGACTTGACGGATTAATCTGTGTTATTTTTGACCAACGGTATCTGAGCTTGGAATAAATGCAGCGATACCGGAGTCAATCGATAAGACAACAATAATGTCGAACGACGACGAAATAACCCAACGGAGGATAGTGATGACTAAACCCATACTTTATGCCCTGCCGATACTTATGGCGGCAGGGGTTGCCCATGCGACCAACTACGAGGACATGGCCCCGGAGGAAATTCTGGAGGCCCTGATCGATAAGACCGGTTCAAATTATCTCAACCAGAGCCCGCAAAATCGGCAGATGATGCCCGATAACCCGGCATTGTGGCTGGTGGATGAAGGCGAGGAATTATTCTACGAGGCGCGCGGACCGAAAAATGCCTCCCTCGAAGGCTGTGATTTCGGCAAGGGCCCTGGCGTACTTGAAGGCGCCTATGTCGAGATGCCGCGCTATTTTGCCGATGTCGATAAGGTCATGGACCTGGAGGCACGGCTGGTGCATTGCATGACCACCTTGCAGGGATTCAAAAAGAGTGACGCGCCGGTCAAGAAACGCCACGGCTCGGGCTCGGATTTTATGAAGCTGCAGACCTTCATTTCGGCCCAGTCCAATGGCAAGAAGTGGAATCCACCCCTGGATCACCCGCAGGAAAAAGCCATGCGTGATGCCGGCGAGGTCATGTTCTACCGTCGCGCCGGACCGATGGATTTCAGCTGCCAGACCTGTCATGGCGATACCGGCAAGCGTATTCGCGCCTCGGTGCTGCCCAATATCAATGAGCCCGAGGAGTGGACCAAGGCGATCTCCTGGCCTGCCGAGCGTGCCGGTCAGCTGAATGTCCGCAGCACCCAGCACCGCCTGCGCGGTTGCCTGTGGCAGATGCGTCATCCGCAGATCATTGCGGGTTCCGATGCATCGACTGCATTGATCTCGTACTGGACCGATGCGGCCCGCGGTCAGCCCGCGATTCTGCCCGACCTCAAACGCTAACGGTTCAATTCACAGGAGATAAAAAATGCTTAATAACATACTGAAAAAAGCGGCCCTTGCGGCTACCTGTGTTGGACTGCTGGTTGGATTCAACACGGCTTATGCCGGCGGCCACGGCGGCAAGGTGGATATCACCAAGATGACGCCAGAGCAATTGGCGGAGCACCTGATCTTCAACAGCGGCGGCTTCAAGCTCGAGCAAAAGGTGCAGGAAGGCGGTGTCAGCCGTCAACGCCTGGAGCAGGATGATTTGCAAAAGGCCTGCTCGGTTACCGGTGGTGGTGCGGTCGATGCGAATACCTCGGTCAAGGTCATGAACATGGCCCGCAACGACATCAAGTACCCGAAAGGCGGGATCAAGCTGGGCGACTGGAAAATCGGCCGTGAGTTGGCCTGGTCAGGCTATGGCTACCGGGTAGGACACCGAACCGATAACCATTCAACCACCAAGTATGGTCCCGGCGGCAACTGCTACAACTGTCACCAGATGGCGACTGATCGTACCGGCGGGAACATCGGACCGGTGTTGACCAATTATGGCAAATTACGCGGCAGCAGCGATGCGATCCTCAAGTACACCTACGAGGTCATCTACAACCCGCATGCGTACTTCCCATGTACCAACATGCCACGCATTGGAGCCCAGAACGTACTGACCGAAGAGCAGATCAGCCACGTCATGGCCTACCTGTTCGACCCCGAGTCACCGGTCAACAAGTAGCTTAGGGTCTCGTTGCAGACCGCTTGAGCAGTAATGACATGGATAAGACACGCCCTTAACCGGGCGTGTCTTTTTTATTTGTGGGGGCTAACTAGACCTGGCCTCGACAAAGCTGTCTGACCCACATTGCGGTCAGCAGGCCTGACTCGTGGATATGTATCATCATGGCCGGGCAGAAAACAGATTCTGGGCAAGACCCAGCAACCATTCATCCCTTCCTGCCGGCGCGATCATTGATAATCCCACCGGTGCCCCGTCCACCATCCCGACCGGAATACTGATCTGCGGCAATCCGGCCAATCCGGCCGGGCTCAGCAGTTCCAGCGCTGCCTGGCGAAATCCACCCAGGGCAGTTTCATCGGCATCACGCAATGGTGCCGGTCCGGGGCTGGTAGGTAACACCAGTAAACCGTCATTACCCATCAGGTCCAGCAGTTCATTGCGCATCTCTGCACGCGCATCCAGAGCTTTTCGTGTCATCCCGCTAGTAATCGAAGCGGCCATCTCGAAGCGTTCCCTGACACCCGGTCCAAAATCGGGCTGACTGCGCCTGATCCACTCCCCGTGCTCCTGCCAAATCTCCGCCGCCTGGCACACCCGGAAGGTTTCGCGCCAGTCGGTCAGGCTCCCGTTGGTAATCGGTAGCGCCTGGGCGGTAGCAAAGAAATCCTCTAATCGGGCCAGCCCCGGACCAAGCGCTTGCTGGGTTTGCACTGAGGCCAGTTCGAATGCATCGGTAGCCTTTATCAGCCGCAGTGACTGCAAGTGACCGATATCTTGCTCAAGTGACCCGATGCCATAAGCCTCGCCTGCCTGGGCCAGGGCGTGTGGGTCACGCGCAAACCAGCCCAGCGTATCGAAGCTGGGTGCCAGCGCCATGGTGGCCGCCAGACTCAGGCGCCCATGGGTGGTGCGAATGCCATAGACCCCGCTGAAAGAGGCGGGCAGACGCACCGAACCACCGGTGTCGGTGCCGAGGCCGATATCGACCAGTCCGGCCGCGGTTGCTGCCACCGAGCCCGAGGATGAACCACCCGGTACCCGATCCGGAGCCGCCGTATTGAGTGGGGTGCCGTAATGGGCGTTAACCCCCATCAGGCTGTAGGCCAGTTCATCGGTATGGGTCTTGCCGAGCAGGGTGGCGCCGGCATCCAGCAAGGCCTGTACCGCGGGGGCGGTGGTTAGCGCCGGCTCATGGGTGGCAGCCCAGTCAGGATTGCCGCAACCAGTCTGATGCCCGGCAATATCGAACAGATCCTTGGCGCCAAAGGTCCGGCCACTGAGTGGTCCCGCCGGGTTGCCGTCCAGGCGGAAGATTTCGCTAAAGGCCTGGACGCTATCCTGCATGAATCTGCGCTATAGCTACTACAGGTTGTCAGGCTCGAAATGTGGGATCGAGTCGACCAGGATGCGGGTGTATTCCTGTTTTGGATTGCGTAACACCTCATCGGCTAATCCCTGTTCGACGATCTTGCCGCGATTCATCACGATCACCCGTTCGCATAACAGGCGCACGACGTTAAGGTCATGGGAAACGAACAGATAACTCATGCCCAGTTCGGTTTTCAGCTGATCCAGCAATTGCAGGACCACGGCCTGCACCGACACGTCCAGCGCGGAGGTGGGTTCGTCCAGGATCAGTAACAGCGGGTCGACTGCAATTGCGCGGGCAATGCCCACCCTGGCCTTCTGACCGCCCGAAAGCTGATGCGGAAAGCGGGTCAACAAGTGTTGGGGCAGTCCGACCAGATCGGCCATTTTCTCTACCCGCTGCTTAATTTCCGTTGCAGCGGTGATTTTCTTCAAGCGTTTTAACGGCTCGGCAATGGCGTCGAGGGCGGTATAACGCGGATTCAGGCTCTCGGTGGGATCCTGAAACACCATCTGGATCAGGCTGCGCTGTGGCTGGTGAGCAAACTGGTCGGCGCGAAAGGTGGTCAGGTTCTGGCCATTGAAAATGATATCTCCAGACGTAGGGTCGAGTAGACGCGCGATGATGCTTGAAGTGGTCGACTTGCCGCAACCCGACTCGCCGACCAGGCCAAGGCTCTCGCCGCGCTTGATTTGAAAGCTGATGCCGTCCACCGCTCGGAACCCACTATCAGCATCGTCTGGCTTAGACCAGGGCCATTGCCAGCCTTGTTTTTGCCGATGGGGATATTCTTTTACCAGGTCAATGACTTCGAGCAGGAACTTATTAGCGGCCGCTGCTGCCTGCTGTCCAGGATCTGCCGCTGAGACGCGGCGTGGTCGCTTCGCATCGGCAGGGCCATTGGTGACCGCGGTCAGATCATCCAGCTCTGAGTATGGACCGGGTGAGGCGGCAATCAGCTTTTTCGTGTAGTCATGCGCAGGACGCGTGAACAGAGTCTTGACGTCCGCAGTTTCCACCACCTGGCCCTGCTGCATGACGATGATGCGGTCGGCATAGGCGGCGGCCATGCCCAGGTCGTGGGTGATCAGGATCACCGCCATGTTACGTTCACGGGTCAGGTCGCGAATCAGGTCCATGGTGGCTTTCTGGGTGGTGACGTCGAGGCCGGTGGTGGGTTCATCGGCGATCAACAGACGTGGGTCGCAGGCCAGGGCGATGGCGATCATAACCCTTTGACACATGCCTCCCGACAACTCGAAAGGGAAGGACCAGTAACGTTTTTCAGGTTCGACGATGCGTACCTGCTGCAACATCTCGATCGCTTTTGCCCTGGCGTTCTGGCGACTGGCCCGGGCATGGCGCAGCAACACGTCCTCGATCTGTTTACCGACCGGGCGGATCGGATTGAGCGCCCCGCGCGGATTCTGAAAAATCATCGAGATTTCACGCCCACGCAGATCGCGCAGTTGAGATTCACTGGCGCCGGTCATCGTCATGCCGTCGAACATGGCCGAGCCGCCGGCAACCCGGCCCGCCGCGTCGAGCAAACCGATCAGGGTGTAAGCGGTGACCGATTTGCCCGAGCCACTCTCACCCACGATACCGAGGGTTTCACCTTTTTTGATGCTCAGCTCAACCTTGTCCAGCGCCCGCACGATGCCGTTACGGGTGCGGAAATCCACGCTGAGTTGTTCAATCGACACAAAGGGAGGCTGAGTCATGAGCTTGATCAGGTGCGGCGTAATGGATCGACGAGGTCACGCAGACCATCGCCAATCAGGTTAAAACAGAACACCGCGAGCATCAGCGCGGCTCCGGGGAACAGGGCCAGCCACCATTCACCGGAAACGATATAGGTTGCACCCTCTGCCACCATGATGCCCCATTCCGCATCCGGTGGCCGGACCCCGAGACCGATAAAGGACAGGCCGGCGGCATTGAGAATAGCCCAACCCATATTCAGCGAAATTTGTACCATCATGGGCGGCAGGCAATTGGGAAAAACCTGGGTGGCCAGGATACGCAGATCGGAACTGCCGCTCAGTCTTGCCGCCATCACATAGCCGGCGTTACGGCGCACATTGGTCTCGGCCCGCGCAACCCTGGCATAAAATGGCAGGTTGATGATAGCGGTGGCATAGATGATATTCTCCACCGAGTTCCCCAGCGCGGAGACGATTCCCATCGCCAGTACGAACAGCGGAAAAGCCATGATGGTATCAGACAGCCGCCCGATAATACGATCGGTCCAGCCGCCCCAGAATCCGGCCGCCGAGCCCAGGGCACTGCCGATGAAGAAGGACAGGGCGACCGCCGATAACGCGATCCCCAAATCGAGCCGGGTAGCCACGATTACCCGGCTGAACACGTCGCGCCCAAGATGATCGGTGCCAAACCAGTGCTGCAACGAGGGTGGTTGCAGAGCGTTGGCGGCCTGGGTTGCCAGGGGATCGTAAGGAGCCAGCCAGGGGCCAAATAACGCGGTAAGGATAATCAGGATGAACAGCGAGAAGGCGAACACCGTTACCGGGTTCTCCGACATGACATAGAAAAAGTGATTGAGGAATCGTTTCATCGCGGATAACTCAATCACTCATCGAGACTCTAGGATCGATCAGGGTAAGCAACAGGTCGATCATCAGGTTGACCACAACGAACAGCAGGGCCATCGACAGCACGAAACCCTGGACCGCGGCATAGTCCGAGGCAACCAGGGCCTCGATCGCAAACAGGCCAATCCCAGGCCAGGCAAACACTTTCTCCACCAGCACGTTGGCCCCGAGCAGAAATGAAAACACCATGCCCAGCGTGGTTAAAAGGGGCAGAGCGGCATTACGGAAAGCATAGGTAAACAAAACCTTTCGATGCGATAAACCATTGGCCCTTGCGGTACGCACATATTCACTGCCCAGCGCCGACAGCATCGAGGCGCGGGTCATACGCGCGATCGGTGCCAGCGCAAACAGGCCGAGAGTGAAGGCCGGCAGCACCAGTTGGCGCAGCGCCGCCCAGAAAGTCTCACTGTCTCCGGCCAGCAGGCTGTCGATCAGATAGAACCCGGTCACGTGGGGGGGCGGCAGGTAAAGAATATCCAGCCGACCCAGTGGTGATGGCGCCCAGCCGAGCAGAAAATAAAAGATATAGATCAGGAACAGGCCGGTGAAAAAGGTCGGCAGGGAGACGCCCGCCGTCACCAGCACGCGGCACAGATGGTCGATCCAACTGCCGGGTCGGGTTGCAGCCAGCATACCCAGCGGGACGGCAATGAGTACCGCCAGTCCCAGGCCGGTGAAGGTCAGCTCGAGCGAGGCCGGTAACCGGGTCAGCAGTTCTTCCAGCACCGGTAGCCCGGTATTCAGCGATAGCCCGAGGTCACCCTGCAGCAGATTGCTTACATAAATGAAGAACTGCTCAACCAGGCTACGGTCGAGCCCCAGTGCCTGGCGCACCTCGGCGATCGATTCCTCATCAGCCATCGCGCCGGCGAAATAAACCGCCGGGTCTCCCGGTAACGCCCGGGTCAGGGCGAAGGAAATGATGACGATACCAATGACCGAGGGTACCGCCTGTAGCAGGCGCCGACCGATTTGCAGCAGTTGATCGGGCATCTATGGACCGGATCCGGATACCTAGGCTTTCTGAATCCCGCGCACATCGAGTTGCCGGTGAAACCAGGAGGCATAACCCGATACGTCTTTCTGCATCGCCGCATCCAGGTAGGGCTGGTAGAGCGGAATGCGTGGAACTTCTTCGAAAGCGATCGCGATCATGCGTTTCACATTTTCGGCATACTGTGGATCGGTCGTTTCCATATGCAGGGTACTGTCGACCAGGGCCTCTACCTCAGGATTCTTGTAGTTGGAAGAATTGAACAGGTGACCGTATTTATAGGCCCAGAAGAAGTAGTAATCGGGGTAATTCAGCCAGCCGCCAAAGTTTTCCATGTGCATCGGTAGGCGCTTTTCGACCAGGGAGGCGGTCCGCCAATTGGCGCCAGGAATTTTATCAAGGGTGACTTTGATACCTATTTTCCCCAGTGACTCCTGAATCAGCAAAGCCGTGGGTTCCTGCCATTCCGCCAGGCCCAGGTTGTAGGACAGCGTCGTTTCGAAACCATCGGCCATGCCGGCCTCGGCCAATAGCGCCTTTGCCTTGGCCAGGTCAGTGTCATAGGGAAAGGGTTGCGGCCAGGTGATATCTGCCGGTGTGGCCTGCTTGCCACCATACATGGGTTCACCTCTGCCATAGGCGGCGGCCTGCACGATTTCCTTGTAGGGCAAGGCGAAGGCAATCGCCTGACGTACCTTCATGTTATCAAACGGTTTGTACTTAAGATTAAGCGCCAGTACGTGCAGGCAGTTATCGATAGGTGCACCGGAGATGCTGACCTTGCCCTTGGCCGCCAGTTCCTTGGAGTCCTTGGCCGGAATGCCCATGTATAGATCGGCATCGCCACGCTCGGTCAGGGCCCGGCGGGTAGAGGCAGAAGGGACCTCACGCACAATGACCCGTTTAATCCCTGGTTTAGGTCCGAGTGCCCAGTCTTCGTTGAGCTGGTAGACAAACTGCTGGCCTGGATCCCAGCGTGCGATCTTGTAAGCACCGGATCCCGCGGGATTCTTATGCAGGTATTCGGTGGCCCAGGGATCGTCCTTGCTCGCATTGGCTTTGGCGACCTTGGAATTGATGATGAAAGGAATCGGTACCGCGAGATCGGGTAGTGTCAGTTTGGACGGTGCGGGGATGTCGATGCGGAAGGTCATATCATCGATGACCACGAATTGCTCGGGCTTGGTCATCGAGCCCGCTTTCATCTGTACCGCCGGAAAACCGCCCAGGCTCACCGCGCGGTCAAAAGACCATTTTACATCCTGTGCGGTGACCGGTGACCCGTCCCAGAATTTTGCCTTCGGGTTGAGTTTGAAGGTGATGGATTTGCGGTCAGCCGACCACTGCCATGATTCGGCAACCTCTGGCTCGATCTTGGTCGAGTCATAGGCCAGGGATCCATCCGCCGTGGTCTTGACCCCGAAACGCACCAGGCGATCATAGATGTTCACGGTGACCTGGTAGCTGGGGCGGTTGGTGCCTTTTCGATGAAGATCCAGACTGTTGATGTTATTACCGACTACCACCACCAGGGTTCCGGCGCGGCTGGCGGCCTCGGCAGGTAGGTAACGCAGGAACGGTAGCGTGGCGGCGCCTAATACAGCCGTTTTCAGGAAATTTCGTCGTTGCATACTGGAGGTCCTCATCTAGGGCGAAAGATTGGAGTCGTGCGGTTGGATAAAACAGCTAACCGACTCAGACGGTCATGTTCATGCAGCTTGCATAACGATGGATGCAGGTTGCCGGTGTAGAGGGCGTCTAGCTGTGCCGAGATAACAGTCGACCCATGGATGCCCATTTTGAGCTCACGCAATAATTGATCCCGATAAAACAGATCTTAATAAAATCAATGAGATACAGCGAAATTCACAATAAAAGTGCCGATGCCCAATGCATTCTGTTGGTGCGCAATGACACCGGTTGGTGCAGCATTTAGGTGCGGGTTTTGCCTGACCAGGCCTGCTCAAGCGGTTCGATAGCAGTGGTTTTTTACCAGCGGATGCTGGTAATCTTAGCGCAAAAAGTAACGGGTTTTAGTTAACTGGATTGGGCTATGTCTTCTCAACAAATCGGGTTCACCGCGCCACACTGGGCCGCTACCGAAGCGGGTTTGAGTATTTTACGCCAGGGTGGTACTGCCACCGAGGCGATGGTGGCCGCGGCAGCGGTAATCTCGGTGGTCTACCCGCACATGAACTCGATTGGCGGCGATGGCTTCTGGTTGGTTCATGAAAAGGGGCAACCTACCCCGCTCGCGATCGACGCCTGTGGGCGCTCGGCGAGTGATCTCTCCTATTACGACGATATCGACAGTCTACCCGGCCGGGGTGGCAAGGCCTGCCTGACCCAGGCGGCGACGGTCGCCGGCTGGCAACTGGCCCTGGATCTGGATGCCCGCGCAAGCCTGCCATTGTCAGTCCTGCTGGAACCGGCCATCCAGTATGCGGAAGATGGCATCGAGGTCAGTGAGAGCATGGCCAGGGCGATCGCCAAGGTCATGACGGAAGATAATGTGCCGGAGAGTTTTCTCCGGTTGTATTCGTTGAATGACAAACCACTGCAGCAGGGTGACCTGTTCAGGAATCCTGATCTGGCCGAGACTTTCAGAACCCTGGTGAACAATGGTTTGTTCGATTTTTACCGGGGCGAGGTTGCGCAGAAAATCACCGCGACCCTGGAGGCGGTCGACAGCCCGCTGTCGCCAGAAGATCATCGTTCCACCCGCGCCGAGCAGGTAAGGCCGCTCAAACTGAAACTGGACAATCTCAGCTGTTTCAATCTGCCCGCGCCAACCCAGGGGGTGCACTCGATGCAGATCCTCGGCCAGCTTGATCAGTTGAAACACCTGCCTGACAGCGAAGCCGACTGGGCGCACCTGGTCATAGAGGCAACCAAGCAGAGCTTCAACGACAAGCCGGATCTGTGGGCAGACCCGGATTATGTCGCGGTGAGTTACTTCGACGCGCTGGATAGCTCTGTGCTCAAGGCCAAGGCGCTAGCCATCGATCCCGAACGGGCCGAACCCTGGCCATTTGATAACGAGCCTGGCGACACCATCTGGATGGGCGCCTGCGATCGTCACGGCCAACTGGTCAGTTTCATTCAAAGTATTTACTGGGAGTTCGGTACCGCCAACGTGATCGAGGACGCGGGTTTTGTCTGGAACACCCGCGGGGTCAGTTTTTCGCTGGATCCCGATGACATCAATGTATTGGCCCCGAACAAGAAACCGCGGCATACCCTGAACCCGGCGCTGGCCGTGTTCAATAACGGCAAACGCCTGAGTTACGGCACCATGGGCGGGGAAGGGCAGCCGCAAACCCAGGCGATCTTGTTCTCGCGCTTCGTCTGGCAGGGTTATACGCTGGAGCAGGCCATTGCCGAGGGTCGCTGGTTGCTGGGCCGGACCTGGGGTGACGACAGCAACGATCTCAAAGTGGAAGCGAACATCGCCGCCCGCATCGGTGATGAGCTGACCGCGCGCGGGCACCAATGGCAAAGCGTGGACGCGGTGAATGAGTCGATGGGCCATGCCGGCGCCATTTACGATGATCATGGCCAGTTGACCGCCGCCACCGATCCGCGCTCGGATGGCAAAGCCGTGACCGAGTAGCATCAAACCATAACAATAATCTATGAATGAACTCCTCAATGCCTGGCCAATCGCGCTGGCCTTGATCGGCACCGGCATATTCGCCGGAATCCTGGCCGGTTTGCTCGGCGTGGGCGGCGGCATCGTCATCGTACCGGTGCTGTACTTCATCTTCCAGGAATTTGGGGTCAGTGCCGCGTCGGCGATGTCGATTGCGACCGCAACCAGCCTGGCGACGATCATTCCCACCGGTATTTCCTCGGTACTTGCGCATCATAACAAAGGCAATGTCGATGTCGACATCTTGAAGTTATGGGGAGCGATCATCCTGCTCGCGGCGGTGGCCGGCAGCTTGATTGCGTCCAGGGTCTCCGGCGACTTCCTGACCTGGATGTTCGGCATCATTGCGATCCTGGTCAGCTTCAACATGCTGTTCCGGGCGAATGCGGCGGCCCTGTTCGATCAATTGCCGGGCAGGCTGGGTCAATCGCTGATGGCGAGCTCGGTGGGTGGGTTGTCGGTGATGATCGGCATCGGTGGCGGCACCATCGGGGTACCGTTGCTGACTCTGTTCAATGTTGCGGTGCATCGAGCGGTCGGTACCGCGGCGGCTTTTGGTTTACTGATCGCGATACCGGGAGTGATCACCCTGCTGCTGGTCGGGGACAAGCCGGCCGATGCTCTGGCCGGCACCTGGCGCCTGGTGAATATCCCGGCGTTCCTGTTCATCATCCCGTTGACCATACTGTTCGCCCCGGTTGGCGCCCGGATCGCACATAGTTTAAACCCGCGCCAATTGAAAAAAGCCTTTGCGGTGGTGCTGTTGTTGACCGGTATCCGGATGCTGATCCAGGTTGCGTCGTGACAACAGCCTGCAGTTACCATCGACTTTGATCTTTCGGAGGAAAAAAATGTTAAACATCGAACACATGTTATTTGCCGATGGACCTAAACCGGTCGCCCCCTTCAGTCATGCGGTAAGGGCGGGTGATTTTCTGTTCGTCACCGGGCAGATGCCGACGCTGAAAGATGACAATACCCAGCTGGTATCCGGAGATATCGAGGCGCAAACCCACCGGGTCATGCAAAATCTGCAGATTGTGCTGGCTGCCGCGGGACTGGGCCTGGAGCGGGCGGTTTCGGTGCGCATCTACCTGGTCAACTTTGGCGATTACGCGAAGATGAACAAGGTTTATGAGTCCTATTTCGAACCGGGCAAGTTGCCCTGTCGCACCTGCATCGGGGTTACCGGCCTGGCGGTGGGGGCGTCGGTGGAGATCGATTTGATTGCGGCTTACTGAAGCTGCCGGCTAAAGAATTGGTTTAATATTTTTTTCAGCCGGTCCATCGACAGCGGTTTGGATATGTAATCATTCATCCCGGCATCCAGGCATTCCTGGCGGTCTTGCTGGGTGGCATTTGCGGTCATCGCGAAGATCGGGATGCGAGAGATGGACTCGTCATCCGATTTGCGTATGATCCGGGTGGTCTCGAGTCCATTCAATTCCGGCATCCTGATATCCATGAAAACCAGGTCGTAATGTCTCAAATTAAGCGCCTCGATCGCCTCGAAACCATTCGCTACCGTATCGACGCCATGCCCTAACTTATCGAGCATTTTTCTCGCGATCAGTTGATTGGCGACTACATCCTCTACCAGCAGAATTTTCATCGGGGGATGATACAGCGTCATTTCTTCCGTGGCCGATGGTTGCTGGGGCTGGTAACTGGAGATAAAGGTTAATGGCAGCTCGAACCAGAAGGTACTGCCCTCGCCTAATTTGCTCTCCACCCCGATGCTGCCGCCCAGCAGGTCCACCAGGGATTTGGATATCGCCAGTCCCAGTCCGGTCCCGCCATACTTACGGGCGATACCCTTGTCCACCTGGGAAAAGCTCTGGAATAAACGCCCGCTGTCTTCAGCGGCGATGCCCATGCCGGTATCAACCACGGCAAAATGGATATTTCTTGGATTCGAATCGGCATCACCAGTCGTGATGCTAAGTGTGATCCTACCCTGCTGGGTAAATTTCACCGCGTTGTTCAACAGGTTGAGCAATATCTGGCGGATGCGCCCCGGGTCACTGCGATAAATGCCCTGGCAGGCCGGGGCAATGTCCAACCGGTATTCGATGCCTTTTTGCCGGGCCTGGGTGGAGATCAGATCAAGCACGCTCTGGGCAATTTGCTCCAGGTCGAAATCGATTTCCTCCAGTTCGATTTGACCGGCTTCGATCTTGGAGAAATCGAGGATGTCATTGATGATATTCAACAGTGATTCTCCCGAATCATTGATGACCTGCAGACATTGACTCTGCTCATCTGTCAGCGGGGTTTCCCTCAATACATGGGCCATACCGATGACCCCATTCATCGGGGTACGGATTTCGTGGCTCATGGTGGCGAGGAAATTCGATTTCGTCTCACTGGCGGACTGGGCTTCCAGCAGCGCCGCTTCCAGCGTGCTGTCATAGCTGCGCTGATTTTTCTGTTGCTTGCGCAGGATGTTCATGACCAGGATCGCCAGAATGGTAGATAACAGGGCCACGAAGCCCAACAGATAAGGCAGGTAGCTTCCGCCTGGGCTCGCCGGCTGCCAGCTCAGGGCCATGACCGGCTGCTTCATCCGGTTGTTGAGCAACAGGGTATCTGGATCACAGGTGTCAATGTCGGGATGAATCTGCAACCCCGGGATCTGGTGTAAGGCTCCCAGTTGGCTGAAGTAGTCACTATCCAGCTTGCGGGCAAACACCAGCAGGGCATGATCCGGCCTGACCACCTCAGAATCCTCATCCACATACAGACCGAGCGTCACCAGGTAAATCCGGTCATCGATGGTCAGGTAATCGCTCAGGGTATAGTTCATCTCTTTGTCGCTAATCGCTGCGTCAGCCAGCCCGCCCAAACCATGGTCAAGTAATTGATCCAAGGTCAGTGACGCATGTTCAGCATCGGCGGTAATCACGGCCGATGATCGATCACCCGTGACCGAGGCGGTGAATGCGTAGCCATATCTGTCCAGGATATACTCTCCCGTATTGTTATCGATAAACGACTGATCGGGATTGGCGATGGTGTTTGCATAACTTTCATCCCAGTAGGAGTACTCTTCCAGGATGTCCCTCTGCCTTTGCTTCTCGATATCTAACGCGATAAGGATATTCTGCTTGAGATTGTGTTGCGCCTGTTTATCGATCGCGTAAATACCGAACACGATGGCCCCGATTATACTGGCCATGAACAGCAAGATGAGGGTGACGATGAGAGGGGTGACAGAGTGAACCGGAGTGCTATCCCTTATGATCCGCTGACTCTCTGACAGAGTCTGGTTATTCATAAACTACCTGAGTACTAGCAATGTTAGCCAGGGCATATTAAAAGAGAATGCTTTATATTGATAGACACGCTTATCGGTTGCAGCTGGTCGTTATTTTCCGACCCGGTTAACCCGCAACCGGGTCTGAGCCCGAATAGATGAAATGTTCGGTTTCGCTGCCTGGCCAGCTGGTTGCCGTTTATTGATGATACCGGCTGGTTGGTAAAAAACTATTGCCCACGCTTAAGCCTGAGCGGGATCTGATGTAAATCGTGCATGACCGCCAACAGGCAGGGTACCAGGATCAGGGTGATCGGGGTGGCGAACAGGATGCCATAACCCATCGCCAGCGCCATCGGTGCAGAAAAGGGGTCTGAGCCACCGATGCCATAGGCCATCGGCAGCAGGCCGGCAACGGTGGTAATCGAGGTCAACACGATCGGGCGCATGCGTACCTTGGCCGCCATGATGATGCGCTCATGCAGTGGAACCTCCGGATGTTCGGCTTTCAGGTTATTGACCAGGTTGACCAGGATCAACGAGTCATTGACCAGGATACCGGTCAGGCCGACCACGCCAAGCATGGCGAGAAAACCAAAGTCGGTTTGATGCAGGGCAAACGACAGGATGACACCGACCATGCCGAAGGGGATCGCGATCATAACCAGGATCGGCTGGGTCATTGAATCGAACAGCAGCAACAGCAGCAGGTATATGCCCACCGCCGCGGCCACGAATGCGACCACCAGGCTGCCCATGGATTCGGCGGATTCCTCGGCCTCGCCACCGACCACGATGCGCATGCCCGGCCAGTCCCGGTCAAGGTCGATTCCCTGCTGGACCCGGTCTGTCGCTTCGAGTGGAGTCAAGACCCCCTTGACTACATCGCTGGTGATCGTGATCGCGCGTTCGTTATCGAAGTGGTAGACATTGGAAGGGCCGCTGCCGATGCTGAAATTGGCGACTTCCTCCAGCCGCACGAATTCACCGCGCCGGTTCGGGACCACCAGGTCGGAGAGGGTATCCAGCGAACTGCGCGCGGTTTCCTCGAACAATACGCGGAAATCCACGTCTTCATCGCCATAGCGCACCGAGGTCACGACCTCGCCGTCGAAGGCGAGGCGGACATTGCGCGCCACGTCCGCCACCGACAGACCGGCATCTGCCAGGCGGATAAAATCGATATCCACGTTGATCTGCTCCTTGCCTTTCTTGTCATCGCGGTCCAGGTCCTTGATGCCCTCCATGTTCTGCAAGCGCTCGGTGACCAGGTCCGCCAGCTGCACGCGTTTATCATCATCGCTGCCGACCACGCGCACGGTGACCGGGCGCCCGACCGGCGGACCGCCGCTGTCGACGACGAAGTTGATACGCTCGATCTCCTCAATGGCCCGGCTGCGTTGGCGCATTTCCTCGACGATCTCATCGGCATTGCGCTCGCGGGTGGCAAATGGGGTCAGGAACACGCCAAGGTAGGCCCAGTGCTCATTCTCGCCGGCAAAAAAATCACCCAGGCCGCCGATGCGGGTCACGTAGGATTCAACCTCGCCCTCGGGTAACTCCTCGACCAGGCGTTCCAGTTTACGCATGGTGTTGGAGGTGAGGTCCAGCGAGGAACCGGTGGGCAGTTCGACCAGCATGTCAAAGCGGTTGGCCGACTGGGTCGGAAACAGGACGAAGTCAATGTAGCGGGCCGCGTACCAGAACGACGAGACGAGCAGAACGACCGACAGGGCAATCACCGGGTAACGCCATCTTAAGAATACCCCCAGCAGGCGTCCAAACTTTTCCTTGATGCCCTCGATGTTGAGCCGCCTGGGTTCTTGCTTGACGTTGATGACCTGGTCCTTGACCCCCCAGATCAGGTGCGCCGGCAGTGAGAAGGATAGTTCCGCCAGCGACACCAGCAAGGCCAGGGTCACCACCAGCGGGATGACGAAGATAAAGTCACCGAGGGTGCCGGTCATGAAGAACATCGGCGCAAAGGCCAGGGCCGTGGTCAACAGGGTTGTTATCACCGGCCGATAGACCTCGGCAGCACCCTTGACCGCCGCATCCAGGGCGGACAAGCCCTGTTCCCGGTAACGCCAGATGTTCTCCGCGACCACGATGCCATCATCGACGACGATACCGATGACCAGGATCATCGCGCCCAGGGCTATGGTATCGAGGTAAGCCCCGAACACCGGCAGCAGAAAGATCGTGCCCAGCAACGCAACCGGGATGCCCAGCGCCACCCAGAACGCGGAGCGCAGATCGAGGAAAAAGGACAGGGTCACCAGCACCAGGATCAGGCCGAGGATACCGTTGGAAGCGACCACCTGCAGCCGGTTTTTGACATTCGCCGACACATCGTTGGAATACTCGATGCTGACGCCTGCCGGCAAGCGGTGCTGGTTCTCTTCGACCAGGGCCTTGATCCGGTCTACCGTGCGTATGATATCCGCGGATTCTTTCTTGTAGACGACGAAGGATATCGCCGGCTTGCCATTCATCCGCGAGCGCTGTTTTTCCGGTTCGAACGCATCCTTGACGATGGCGATATCACTGACCCGGATCTGGGTCCCGTCATCGGTGACCTCGACGATGACATCCTCGACTTCCAGCGGGTCTTCAAATTGGGCCAGAGTCACGATGTTTCTTTCACTGGTATAGGACTCGAAGGAACCGCCACTGGCGCGGATGTTGCGGTTGGCGATCGCGCTGACCAGTTGGGCGCCGGGTATCTGCCACTGTTCCAGTGAGTCCTGCAGCATCTCGATATGGATCTCGCGGTCGAGGTAGCCATAGCGCCGCAACCTGGCCACCCCCTGGATTTCTTCCAGTTCTTTCTCGGCATTGCGCGCATACTCGCGCAGTTCCGAGTAGGGTATGTCCGCACCGGTCAATCCAACCTCGATGATCGGGATCCCGGTGGCGGTGGTGATTTCGCGCACCACCGGCTGTTCATCGACTTCCTGTGGGAAGCCGGAGGTCCGGGATACGGCATCCCGTACATCGGTTTTAACCTTGTCCAGGTCCTTGGCATCCAGGTCCATCCTGACGTTGATCACCGAGATATTTTCCATCGAGAACGAGGTCACGCGTTTCAGGCCGTCGACTTCTTTCAGTTGTTCCTCGATCAGGTTGGTGACATTGAGTTCCACGTCCTGCGGCGAAGCGCCGGGGTAGCGCGTGGTGATGACCATCTCGGCCAGATCGACGCTGGGGAAATTGTCGCGCTGGATGTGGGTCAGGGTACCCAGGCCGAGCAGCACCACCATCATGGTGAATACGTTGGCCAGGGTATGCCGACTGGCGAAGTAACGGAGAAATGCCTGCATGTCGATTCTCCCGTCCCGGTCCTAGTGGTCCAAACGGAAAATAAGGTAACGCTCAGAGTGGCTGTGCGGGTGCGAATCAAGACGTGTTTTGCAGCCAATGGCCCAGCCCTTAGCAAGAAACACAACGCAGAGTCGCGCCTGCACAGCCGCTCCCGAAGGGCCACAGCACAATCCATGTTGGACTGCGTTGCAGTCCTTGAAAAGGGCTGGACCATTCCCTGCGGACTGCGCCTTGCCAACATCGATTGTGCTGTGGCTGAGTGTCACCTTATTCTCCGCTTGGACCACTGGGCTACTCGAACACGGCTTTGCCGAACATACCCGGATACAGGCCGGGTAGTTGCGGCACCGACATTTCCACCAGGAAGGTATGGCGTGAATCACCACTGGGGATTACCTTGATGACCCGGGTTTCCAGCGGTTCAGGGCGCAACGCGGAGATCGTTAGCGTGGCCTTTGCATCGAGCTTGATCCGCGCCAGGTCGCGCTCCTTGACCCTTGCCCGGAACTTCAACCGGCTCTGGTCCTGGATTTCGTACAGGGCCTGGCCCGGTTGAGTGACCAGACCCTCTTCTGCCATTTTCCCGATCACCACCGCGTCAAACGGCACCGTGATCCGGGTCTCGGCAAGGGTAGACAGGATCGATTCGATCTCGGCCTCGGCCGACTTCACATTGGCCTCGGCCACTTCCAGTCCGTACACAGCTTCATCCACCGCATCCTGCGACACGGCATCGGTTTTGGTCAATTCCTGCAGCCGGTTGCGGGTACGCTGACGTTGGGCCAATTCGGCCTCGGCGCGTTCCCTGGCAGCCTGGGCGATGCGCAAGCGGGCCTGGTATTCCTTATCATCCAGTTCGATGATTACCTGGCCAAGCTTGACCCGGTCGCCTTCCTCGGCGTGGACCCTGGTGATCCGCCCCATGATGCGGGTGGACAGCACGACTTCCCGGTTGGCGGTGATATCGCCGGTGACGATAATGGATGAGGCATGAATTGTGGGTGCGAAGAACAGGCTCAGAACTACCAACCAGGCTATTGAATAGTGCATACCCCACGCCTCCTTTGGGATGGATAATCGTGAATCCACGCTTGCCTGATCACCCGGCTGGGTAGTAATCAACTGCTGCAGCGCTTGTTGTTATTCGTTGATATTGGGTCTCTCGATATACTATGCCGATCCCGGGACCAACTCAACAGCTGCTTTATCGCACCAATTCCATGCGCTGTCCCGTTCCAATAATGCCATTAACTTCATCCTGCGAGTTTGCTGGACTTGCGGGTGGCCAGGTAGACGCCGAAACTTGCCACCGCAAAACCGAACATGTCGATCGTGGTCAGGCGCTCATCCAGCAGCATGAATCCCATCAGGGCGGCCACCGGCGGCACCAGGAAAAACAGCGCAGAGGTCTGGCTCGCCGAATTTTTATTGATCAGGTACATCAACACCGAAAACGCGCCGAAGCTCACGGCAAAAATCTGCCAGCCCATCGCCAGGGTGAAATTCAACGTGAAGTTGATTGACGGCTCCTCGAACCACCACATCACGGCAGCGTGAAAAACGGCGGCCGAGGCTGCCTGCACCGCGTTGTTGGTTGCCAGTGGCTGGGTCGAAGAATATTTTTTCTGCCAGATGGTACCGGTGGTGATCGCCGCCAGCGCGATCACATTGGCGATCAGCCCATCCACTGCATATTCGGAGCCGAAATCCACCCCGAGGACCAGGATGGCACCGACAAAGCCCAGGGCCAGACCAACCCAGTTCTTGCCGGAGATGTGTTCACCCAGTAAAAAACCGGCAAAAATCGCGGTCAGAATGGGTTGGATGCAGACGATCAACGCCGATACGCCGGCCGGGATGCCGACACTGAATGAATACCAGCAGCCACCCAGGTATAGGCCATGGAACAACACCCCGGTCACCATCCCGTGGCCCAGGGCATGGCGAGAAAATCTGGAGAATTCGCGCAAGATAGCGGCCACCACCAGAAAGCCGAGGGTCACCAGGCAGAATCTAAAGGCGAGTGCGGCAAAAGGTGTCGCATCGTCGGTCACCATCGAGCCGGTCGCAAACGCGGATGACCAGAGCACGACGAAGATCAGTGGAAAAATAAGTGAAGTTTGCATAGCGGATTCCTGCCGCAACCATACCCTCTTATCTGCGGATCGCACAGTGTTATTGTCGGTGACTATTCGGTGACAGATATCGGTTTAGCATTGTTATTTTGCAGGATGGAACCATTAATAGGAGATTAGGGCTTAATATTAATGTCCTGCCTGCCGAAACCAGGAGCCAACGATGAATCCAAGTGCCGAACTTGCTGCAGAATCAATAACGTCCGCCCCGCTGATCGATATTCAACAGTTGAGCCTGTCCTATGCGCTCGCCGAGGGTCAGCTCGACGTCTTGCGCGGCGTTGATCTGAGTCTGGAAGCGGGTGAGACCGTCGCCATCCTGGGGCCTTCGGGCTCCGGCAAGACCACCTTGTTGTTACTGCTCGCTGGGCTGGAACAGGCCAATGGCGGCAGAATTCTGTTCGAGGATGCCGACCTCGATCATCTCGACGCCGAGGCCCTGGCCGACCTGCGGCGTGATCGACTCGGTATCGTATTCCAGTCGTTTCACCTGGTGCCCAGCCTGACCGCGCTCGGCAACGTCATGCTGCCACTCGAGATCGCCGGTCGCGACAACCCACGCGAGACCGCCCTGACCATGCTCGAGCGGGTCGGCCTGGGCGAACGCACCAGCCATTATCCATCGCAGTTGTCCGGTGGCGAACAGCAGCGGGTTGCGATTGCCCGCGCCCTGGTGCACCGGCCGCGACTGTTGCTGGCTGATGAGCCCACCGGCAATCTGGATGCCAATACCGGCGCCCGGGTCATCGAGCTGTTGTTCGGCCTGAATCAGGAGACCGGTTCGTCGATGATCATGGTCACCCATGACGAGGCGATCGCCGCCCGCTGCCGGCGCGTGCTACGCCTGCGCGACGGCAAACTTATTGAAGACCGCGACCATGCGCTTTCTGCTTAAGCTGGCCTGGCACGACCTGCGCGCGAGCGGTCGCTCGCTATGGGTGTTCTGTGCCTGTATCGTGCTCGGGGTCACCCTGGTCGCTGCCAGCGGTGGTCTCTATCGCCTGGTCAGCACCGGTCTGCTGGCGGATACCCGCCAGTTGATGGGCGGCGACCTCGACGTCGATTCGAAACAGCCGTTGCCCGCAGAAGCCCTCGCCTGGATGGGTGAGCATGGCACGGTGTCGCTGATGACCGAACTCTATACCATGCTGGGCACCGCCGAGGGCGATTTTGTCCGGGTCGAACTGCAGAGCGTGGATGAGCTCTATCCACTGTATGGCGAGTTGCAACTGCAACCGGCGGCAAAACTGTCTGACCTCACTGCATTTGACGGCGAGCACTGGGGCGTCGCGATCGACCAGTCATTGGCCCTGCGTTACGGGCTTGATGTGGGTCAGGAAATATACATCGGAGCCCTGATCATGCAGGTGCGGGCCCTGATCATGGATCAGCCGGACCGCGCCCTGACCGCGGACTGGCGCGGTCCGCCGGTGTTGATCTCGATGCAGGCCATTCGCGAGGCCGATCTGATCCATCCCGGATCGAGGGTCGATTATGATTACCGCGTCGCTACCGATATCCCCGCGGCGCGCTGGAAAGACATGTTCTATGAGCGCTTCCCCGATGAAACCTGGGAGGTGCGCACCTTCGAGGACCGCAGCCAGCGGATCGCCGAGCGCCTCGGCCAGATTGCGTCCGGCCTGTTGATCATCGGTTTCAGCACCCTGTTCATCGGCGGTCTCGGCGTTTTCAGCAGTATCCAGTCCTACCTGCAGGGCAAACTCAAGACTATCGCCACCCTGCGTTCGCTCGGTCTTCGCAATCGACGCCTGGCCAGTGTTTACCTATTACAGGTCGGTATCCTCGGCGGTGGTTCCAGCCTGGTCGGCTGTCTGATCGGTGCCTTGCTCGCACTCGTCGGTGCGACCATGGTGGCCGCGGAGCTGGCGCTGGCGACCACCCTGGGTGCGGTGCTGGCGCCATTAGTCGCGGCCTTCGCCTTCGGCCTGCTGACCGCCTTCTGTTTTGCCCTGCCGGCCGTCGGCCGGGCGCTGGCAGTATCGCCGGCTACCCTGTTTCGCGATGCCGACCAGGATGCCGGGCATACCCCGCCGGCCTGGCGCCTGGCGACCGCGATCAACGGTGGATTGATTGTCCTGCTGGTGTTGTTGACGCTGCCGGACCCACTGTTTGGCGTCGGTTTTATCCTGGTGGTCGGCCTGGTCCTGGTCCTGCTGGAGATCATCCTGCGCCTGATCCGGCGTGGCGCCATCGCGCTGCAGCACAACCAGCGCCTCGAGGGCCGCTTCGCCCTGCGCCTGGCCCTGGCCAACCTGCACCGGCCGGGTACCCCGTTGCGCAGCGCCCTACTGTCGCTGGGTTCGGCGTTGACCCTGCTGGTCGCCTGTACCCTGGTCGTGGTGTCGCTGATGCGCACCCTGCAAGCCACGATCCCGGCCGAGTCGCCGGGCATGGTGCTGTACGATATCAACGTCAACCAGGTCAGCGATGTGATCGACGCAGTGCAGAGCGCCGCGGAAGGCGCACGGGTAGAAACCGCGCCGCTGGTGCGCGCCCGGATCGACGCGATCAACGGCCGGCCGGTCAGTGAATTGCTGGCCGCTGGCGATCATGAACTGCGCGATGCGCTGAATGACGACCACAAGTTGAGTTACCGCGCCGGCAATATCGATGGAATCAGCCTGGTCGAGGGTAGCTGGTGGGAGCAGAGTGAGACCTTACCGAAAATGTCGCTGGAAGACCGGGAGGCACGCCGGCTGGGCATCACGGCCGGTGATCGCATCAGTTATCGGGTCGGCGGACAAACGATCGATATGCAGGTCGCAACCATCCATAAACAGAAGGGCGTGCAAACCCGGTTCTGGTTCGAGGTCATCGTCAGCGATGGGCTGCTCGATCCATTCATTAACCGCCACGTCGGTGCCGCCTGGCTGGACGATGCCCAGGCCATCGACGCGCAGCGCCAGATTGCAGCGGTGGCACCCAACGTGATCACGGTGCGCACCGCGCGTATTCTCGCCACTGCCGGAGACCTGCTTGGCCAGGCCACCCTGGGCCTGGTGGTCGTCGCCGCGATCAGCCTGGCGGCCAGTCTGCTGGTGCTGATCAGCGTGATCGCGGCCGGTCGTTCGCGCCAGGTCTATGCGGCCACCGTGTTGAATACCCTGGGCGCGAGGCTGTCGGTGATTCGGCAAAGCCTGCAGCTCGAGTACCTGCTGCTGGCCCTGGTCACCGCAATATTCGCAGTGCTGCTGGGTTCGGCGATTGCGTTGCCGCTGCTGGAAATACGCATGAAGCTGCCGTCCACTGACCTGGTCTGGGTGGGTGCCCTGACCGCGGTCGTGGTCAGCATTGCCTCGCTCGGCCTGGGCACCCATTACCTGCTCAGGCGTTTGCGCGTGCGCCCGGCGATCCTGTTACGCAACGCGGGCTAGGGCAGTGTCCCCGTTAAAAGCTTCTCCAACGACTGACCGTGGTTTAAGATGATCCGATGACAACCAGGCAACCCGATTATCCCCGTTTGACAAACCGGCTATCGCCGGGCCAGGCCTTGTTGATGCTGTTAATCGCAAATCCCCTGTTCGCCCAGGACAAGGCTACTGCGGTTATCACCGAACGGGTGCAGCAGGCCGAGGTGGTCGAGGAAGTGCCGTTGACCGGCACCGTCATCTCCTCGCGCCAGGCCCGCCTGTCGACCGAGATCAGCGGCCTGATCGATAACATCGACGTCGACATTGGTGACCGGATCAGCGAGGGCGATGTGATCCTGACCCTTAAATCCGACCTGGAGCAGTTGTCGCTACAGGCCAAACGGGCCGAAGCCGAACAGGTCCGGCGTGAACTGGCGGACGCCCGGCGCCGGCTGGCCGATGCCGAACGGCTCGGTCGAACCAACACGGTATCGGCCAATGAAATCAACTCGCTGAAAGCCGAGGTGTCGATCGATGCGGCCGAGGTGACCCGCCTGCAGGCCGAGGAGCAGCAACAACAGTTACGCCTGCGTCAGCACACCCTGCGCGCGCCCTTCGCCGGTGTCATCAGTGCGCGCAACGCGGAACGCGGGGAATGGGTGGCTCCCGGTCATGCGGTGGTGGAGCTGGTATCAATGACCGCGCCAGAGATTGAATTCCAGGTGCCGCAGCGCGTCTACCAGCGGCTCGGCGCGATCAGCCGGATCGAGGTCAGCTTCGGTACCCTGCCTGGCGAAACCTTCAGCGCCAACATCATCAGCGTGGTGCCGGTCACCGACCGTGGCTCGCGGACCTTTCCGCTGCGGACCCTCCTCGACGATACCGGGGTCAGCCTGATCCCCGGTATCTCGGCCAGTGCCACCCTGCATATCAGCAGCAGTGATGACGGCGTCGTGGTCGACCGCAATGCGTTGATCCGCTATCCCGATGGCCGCATTACGGTGTGGGCGGTCGAGCAAAACGATGAGCAGGCCGAGGTGACCGAGAAACAGGTGCAGACCGGTTTGAGTTTCAACGGTCGCATCAATATCACGTCCGGCCTGGCCGCGGGTGAGCTGGTCGTTGTCAGAGGCAACGAGTCACTGCGCGAAGGCCAGAAGGTGAGCGTCAGACCAACCAACGACTAACAGCGAGAGCGGTGAATGTTCGATAACCTGGTCAAACACGGCATCCTGGTCGGCGTGGCAACGCTGATCATCGTCGTGCTGGGCCTGGTCGCGGCGTTCAATATTCCGGTGCAGATGATCCCGGACCTGGAGGTACGCACGATTGGGGTCCGTACCGCCTGGCCTGGCGCCACCCCACAGGATGTCGAGAAGGAGATCCTGATCGAGCAGGAGGAACAGCTGCGCAGCGTGCGTGGGCTGCAACGCATCGAGTCATCCGCCGAATTCGGCCGCGCCCGGATCGAACTCGAATTTCCGTTCGGTATCGATCTCAACAAGACCCTGATCGAGGTCATGAACGCGCTCAGCCGGGTCAGTTCCTATCCCAATAACGTCGATCAGCCGCGCATCATCGCCAGTTCGTTTTCGGCCAACGCCTTCATGTACTTCCGGATAATGCCGCTGCCGGGCAATCCGCGCAATATCGATATCACCCCGATGCAGGACTATATCCGCGACAACGTGGCATCCAGGCTGGAGGCGATTCCCGGGGTGTCCGAGGTTTCGGTTTATGGCGGTGCCGACCGCCAGGTGCAGATTGTGCTCGACCCGCGCCGCCTGGCCGAGCGTAACCTGACCGTGGCCAGCGTGCGCCAGGCGATTCGTGAGCGCAACATCGATGTTTCCGGCGGCGAGATCGAATCCGGCAAGCGCCGTTACCTGTTGCGCACGATCGGTCGCTTCAGCGATGTCGACGAACTCAATGACCTGATCATCACGCGCGATGGTGATGCACTGGTGCGGCTGGGTGAACTGGCGGATATCCGTATCGGCCATTTCGAGATCGTGCGCCATTCCTTCGCCAATGGCCAACCGGCGATCGGCATGTCGGTAAGGCGCAACCCGGGCTCCAATGTCATCGATATCAAACGCCAGATGATGCTGGAGGTTGACGCGGTCAACGCGGAAATTCTGCAGCCGGCGGGGATGGCGCTGCGCCTGGTCGCCGATGACGTCGGCTATGTGCAGGCGTCGATTTTCAACGTCTGGACCAACCTGCTGATCGGCGCGCTGCTGGCCAGCCTGGTCATGTACCTGTTCCTGCGTTCCGGCCGCGCCACCCTGGTCGGGATCATGGGGATTCCGGTGTGTACGATCGCGGCCTTCATCGGTCTGTATGCCAGCGGGCGGACGATCAACGTGATTTCCCTCGCCGGCGTGGCTTTTGCCATCGGCATGACCCTGGATAACAGCATCGTCGTGCTGGAGAGTATCGAGCAAGCCTGGCGCAAGGGCCTTGATCGCTGGCGTGCCGCGGTCGAGGGTGTACGCAGGGTATGGCCGGCGGTGCTCGCGTCGACCCTGACCACGGTCATGGTGTTCGTACCGATCGTGTTCATCGCGGAAGAGGCGGGCCAGCTCTACAGCGATGTCGCGATTGCGATCTCGGCCTCGATCCTGGCGTCGATGGCGATTGCGATTGCCGCGGTGCCGGCGGCAGCTGGGCGCTTCGTGTTTGCCCAACCGGCCAGCGCCGTCGCCCGTGAAACCGGCCGCATGCGCCGGGCCACGGTTGCTGTGATCAACTGGCTGGTGGCGACCTCGCTACGCCGCTTCAGTGTCATCGCCCTGGTCGGGGGTATCTGCACCGCGATCATCATCTGGCTGACGCCCGCGGCCGAATACCTGCCCGAGGGCGAGGAGCCGAAACTGTTTGCGCGCATGAGTTCACCCACCGGCTACAACCTGGAAACCATGACCCGCATCGGCATGGACCTGCAGGAGCATTTTCTGCCCTATCTCGAGCATGATCCGGAACAGTTTGCGCGCGGTGAAACCGAGGTACCGGCGATGCTGTATATGAACATGAGCATCCGTGCCACCACGATCTTTATCATCTCGCAGCCGAAGGATCCCAGCCATATCAAACCGCTGATGGATGCGGTACGCGCCAAGTTCGGCGATTATGTCGGCATGCGCTCGTTCGTATCCCGCGGCTCGATTATCTCCAGCAACAGTGGCGGTACCCGCAGCGTCAACCTGGATATCTCCGGCCCCGACCTGCAGACCATCTACCAGGTGGCGCTGGATGCCGAAAACCGGGCCAAGGAGGTCATGCAGCGGCCGCGGGTACGCTCGAATCCGTCGTCACTGAACCTGTCGCAACCGCTGGTCGAGGTGCGGCCGGACTGGGAACGCCTGGCCGAGACCGGCATGACTCATGATGAGATGGGGTTCACCATCGCCGCCCTGACCGATGGTGCCTTCGTCGACGAATTTTTCTTTGCCGATGACAAGATCGATATCTACCTCTACAGCAACACTGACCGCAAGGCCAGCCTGGATCGACTCGACAAGCTGCCGGTGTATACCCCGGGCGGCACCGTGGTGCCGTTGTCGTCACTGGCCAGCGTGGTCGAAACCGTCGATACCAGCAATATTCGCCGGGTCGATGGCAGCCGCACCGTGACCCTGAACATTATCCCGCCCGACGCGGTCGCGCTGGAGACCGCGGTGGAGATCGTCAAGCAGGATGTGATCGGTTACATGCAGGACAATGGCCAGTTGCCGGCGGCGGTCAAGATCGTCACCTCCGGCGCCAGTGACCAGCTGCAGTCGACCAAGGAATCGTTAGGCGCCAACTACCTGGTCGCGCTGGTGATCATCTACCTGTTGCTGGTCGCGATTTTTTCCCACTGGGGCTACCCGGTATTGATCATGACCACGATCCCGCTCGGTATCGCGTCGGGCATTATCGGCCTGGCCTTGTTGAACCTGGTCGGCAGCCTGTTATTGCCCGCGGTTGGACTGCAGGCCATTCACCAGTCCTTCGATATGATTACGATGCTCGGTTTTCTGATCCTGATGGGTACCGTCGTCAACAACCCGATCCTGATCGTCCACCAGGCAATGCTGAACCTGCGTGAACAGGGGATGTCGGCGGTCGAGGCGGTACGCAACGCGATCGATACCCGCCTGCGCCCGATCGCGATGTCGACCCTGACCACGGTGTTCGGTCTCGCGCCGCTGGTGTTCATCCCGGGCGAGGGTACCGAGCTGTATCGCGGTGTCGGCGTCATCGTCATGGCCGGTATCATCGGCACCGCGCTGGTGACCCTGACCTTTCTCCCCGCCTTAACCGTCGCCGTGTTGCAGTGGCTTGAGTCACGCCACCCAGCGCAAGCGAAAGCCGAGCTGCAGCGCCCGTAAACTGATTGCATTAACCACCTGAAGATTAACCATGAAACCTAGATCGCCTTTTATCCAACCGTTCGAACAATTACCCGAAGAGCTGCCCATCTACCCATTGGAAAATGCCTTGTTGCCCGGAGGTGAATTGCCGCTGGAATTTTCTAGCCCTACGGATCTGCTTATGTTCGTCGATGTGTTAAAGACAGATCATTTGATTGGCCTGGTGCAACCACGGTTGCATGATCCAGCCAGCGATATTTACCCGGTCGGTTGCGCCGGTCGGGTCAGGCAGTATCGTGAGCGCAAGGATGGCAAGTTGAATATCATGCTGACCGGGCTGTGCCGCTACCGGATCATTGAGGAACTACCGATGAAAAATGGTTATCGCAGGGTCAGGGCCGACTGGAGTGATTTCAGACAGGACTACGAGACCGAGGAAGTCTCTGCCGGGGAAATCGATTTTTTCAAAGGCAGCCTGCGCCATTATTTCGATCGTCACAACATGCAGGTGGATTGGGAAGCGCTGGATAAACTGCCGATCGAGCAGGTCGTGAATAACCTGGTGTTGGTGCTGAACTTCAGTATCGACAGCAAACAGCAGTTGCTCGAGGCATCAACCGTGCTGTCGCGAATGGAATTATTTTCCCGCTTGCTCGAGGAAAAAGGTGCGCCGATTATGTCTGCGCCCGCACAAGGGCGTCGGGTTAATTAGTCGAACAGTCCGGTTTGGAGTATGATCCGTCTCGTAGTCTTCGCCAAATACATAAAACAGGAGAAACTCATGAGAAAAATCTATCCGACGTTGAAGATACTGGGCTTAGCATTTCTTGCCATGCCGTTAGGCGTGACCGCCGATTCCTGGAGCTGCCGCCATGACAATGACGTGCGCGAGATCCAGATCGTGCGTCATTCCGATGGTCCCGTACCCTGCGACGTGGTGTATAAAAAGCTGACCGAGGGAGTCGAGGACCAGGTGTTGTGGTCCGCGGTGAATGATCCCAACTACTGTGATTACCAGGCGCAGGCTTTCGTCGACAAGCAGACTGGCTGGGGCTGGACCTGTGTCGAGACCCTGGTTAGCACCCCTACCGAATAGCCTGGATTGATATTTCGCATCGGAAAACCTTGCTGTTTTCCGATGCTTCCAGCCTATTTTCATTGCTATACTTACCTGCATAATTACAAAAACTAGAATTTACTCATTGGCTTGCCAAGCTGTCGGCAAGGTTCGACCCGGTGTTGGCCAGATCACATTTCCGGGTAGTCATGTTGTGATTTCAAAGGAGCTTACCGATATGCGTGGTTTGTTGATTCTCTCGTTGATCTGTTTTGTCATCGCCTTTCATCCGCGTGCCGAGGCAAAGACAGAGCTGGTGCTGCTGAATTGGGGAGACTATCTGGAAGATTCCCTGATCCAGGATTTTGAAAAGATCTGTGACTGCAAGTTCAGGCAGGTTTATTTCGAGACCGATGATCATCGGGATGCGCTGTTGCTCACCAATGAAGGCGCCGAGTATGATGTCATCGTCACCAATGGATTGAAAATCGAAGCCTATAGCCGCCGTGGCTGGTTGGCCGAGAAGCCCGCACAGGGTCTGCGCAATGAGAAATATATCCGGCCGGAATTGGCTGATGCATTCAAAGGTGCAAAACAATATGCCGTGCCCTATTTCTGGGGGACCATGGGTATTGGCTATCGCAAGGATCTGGTTGAGACACCGATCATTTCCTGGAAGCAGTTATTCAATCCAGCAGACGAGATGAAGGGCAAGATTCGCCTGATCAATTCGGCACGCGATCTTCTGGGTGCCGCGCTCAAGGCACAAAATCATTCCTTGAACACGACCGATCGAGCCGCGATTGCCGAGGCCAAATCACTGTTGATGGCGGTGAAGCCGCATGTGGACGACTTTGTCTACATATCCCAGGATGAAAATTCTCCGCTGGTCACGGGGGAAACGGTGGCGGCGATCACCTTCAGCGGCGATACCCTGATGATCCAGGAATTCAATGACAATATCGAGTATGTGTTACCGGAGGAGGGTGGCCTGATCTGGATCGATCATCTGGCGGTTTCCGCGCGTAGCGATAACAAGGCCCTGGCCTGGTCTTTTATCGATTTTCTCAACGAACCCGCCAATGCGGCCAGGAATGCCGAGTATGTCTACTACGCCACACCTAATACCGGGGCGGAAAAACTACTGCCCGATAGTTTCCTCAATCACCCGGTCATTTATCCAAGTCCCGACAGCTTGAAGAATTCGGAGTATTACCAGGCGTTACCACCGCGGATAGAGAAGTTATACGGAGAGACTTTTCTACAAATCATCAATTAGTTGTCTACGTGAATCTGCAGTCAAAAATTATTCTGTTCCTCGTTCCGGTAGTAGCTGTGCCGATCGCTATTGTCGGATTTATCGCCTATTCACAACTACAGCAAAATACATTGGACAACCGCTTCCAGGAAATGGGGCTGGTATTGAGCCAGGTTGAGAATTCGTTCAATCAGCAATTAACTTCAATCAATGCCAACATTGCCCTGTTTTCATCCAATTACCTGGTGCATAAATATGCATTGACGACGGATGAAGCTCAGCGATTCGGTCTGCTGCAACGGCCCCTGTTGAATCTATTCCGCGGTTATCAACAAAGTTATCCGGATTATTACGAGATCCGTTTTATTTTGCCGGATGGCTATGAAAGTGCGCGGCTCACCAGTCAACCACTGCAAAATGCAACAGAGGAGGAGTTGGATGACCCCCTCGTGCAGGCACTTCTCAGCCAGGACCGGCAAGTTAAAACCAGTATCCATATCAACCCGGATAACCAGGAACTGGCCTTATTCGCAGGTATGCCGCTGTATCTGCGTGACCTCAGTGTCGAACCACTCAGTGCACCCGAGGTATTACGCGGTGCGTTATTGATTACCTATAACCTGCAAAGCCTGAAGTCACTGGTTGCCGCCACCCGCTTTGGTGAAGCAGGCAAGTTACTGGTTATATCGCGTGATGGCGATATTCAGTTTGCCGATAACTCACCGGACCTGATTTACAGTTTTGGGAACAAACTTTCGCCCGGGCAGGTATCCAGCGTTCTCGCCGCCAACCAGCAACCCATGTTGATTTCTGTTTCGGGTGATTATTACGTCAGATCCAGCGAATTTTTTCCCGGATATTACATGGTCGCTTTATTACCCACAGCAGAACTGGCGCAGATAACCCAGAGCCTGGCTATCAATGTCATCGCGGTCACGATCGTATCCATCCTGGTGTTTTCTACGCTGGTTTTCTTCCTGGTAAGACGTCTGGTGATATCGCCTATCGAAGAACTGGATCGGGTGTCGACCCTGGTTTCACAGGGTAAGCTGGATGTCCAGGTCGAGGCCTTTGGCAATGATGAGATTGCCCACCTGGCGCGCACCTTCAATGGGATGACGGACAACCTGCACCGAGCGAATGAGCAGGTCAAACAATTCAACAAGGAATTGGAGCAACGCGTTCAGGAGCGTACATCTGAACTGAAATCGGTCAACCATGAATTGGAATCCTTCGCCTATTCAGTATCCCACGACTTGAGAGCGCCATTGCGCGCAATCGATGGATTCAGCCATGCGCTGGTGGAAGATTATCATGACAAGTTCGACCCGCAAGGACAGGAATATCTGGATCGAGTTCGCGGTGGTGCGCAACGCATGGGTAAGCTAATAGATGACCTATTGCAATTGTCACGCATCAACCGGGATGAGATAGCACAAGAAGAAGTTGACCTTGGTAGCATCGCGCAAGAAGTGATCGAGGAATTAAAGGCTGGCGAGCCGGATAGGAAGGTCGAGTTTGAATTTGGCAATGATCTCAAGGTATCCGGTGATCCCCGGTTGTTAAGGGTCTTAATGGATAATTTACTGGGTAATGCCTGGAAGTTCACCGGGCGTGAGCCTGTTGCATCGATAATCCTGGGTCGCGATAGCCAGGATCCGGATATCCTGTTTGTCAGGGACAATGGAGTGGGATTCAACATGGATCATGAGAAAAAGCTATTCGGTGCTTTTGAACGGCTCCATCATATAAACGATTTCCCGGGTTCCGGGGTGGGGCTGGCTTCCGTAATGAGAATTATCAATCGTCATGGTGGAAGTATTTGGGCCGAGGCTAAAGAGGGCGAAGGTGCAACATTCTTTTTTACCCTGGTACCCGGCGAAAAAAGAGAGGATTTGTGACTTATATGGAATTAATTTCGTAACCCATCAGGTCATGTTTGTAGAGAAATATTCTGTAGTAATCCTGTTGCTACTGGTAACCCTGGTCTCCGGTTGCGCTTCGCAATATTTTCATCCGGTTGCCAATGAAGATCGTCCCCAGCAGGAGATCAAGTATCAACTTGCCAACTGGCCTTACCAGGAGTACTGGACCGGCATTGTATTTCTCGGCGAGAAAATTGGTTTCAGTCACTTGCGCCTGGAGCCACAACAGGAGCACTTTGTCATCCATGCAGATGCTTCGCTGCGGCTCAAGTTTTTAACCATCGATAAGCAGCTGTCCCTGAAAAATCGTGCCATAGTGAGTCACAGGCTCGAGTTGATCGAGCTTGAGTCGAAGCAAATCATCGATGGCAACACGCTTCAACTTAACGTCACCACCGACCATGCCAATGACCAATTGATCGTCAACAGTCTAAGCAATGATCAAACCCAGCAGGATTATCTGCCATTGAATGGTCAGGCCGTTTATCCCACCGCGGCCATGATGTTGCTGCCATTTACGCAAGGCATCGCGGTAGGCAAGGAGTATCGTTATAAGGTGTTCAACAGTGATCTGCGCGCGATCAGGGAAGTCCGCCAACAGGTGCAGGGTTATGAAGGCAGTGACTTATTCGAGGGGCATGCGTTCCTGGTCAAGACAACCCTGGCTGGGCAAAGCAGCAAGACCTGGCTCGATCGACAGGGCCTACCTAGACTGGATATCGCGGCCCGAGGCGTGTTCATCTCTGCGCTGGAAACCCGAGAGCGGGCGCAAGCTTACCTGGTGGAGGCCGCGTTGAATCGGTCAGAAGCACTGTTGAACTATAGCCTGATTCCCGCGCAGTTGGAGATCGGTAAATCATCACAGGAGTACCTGCTAAACCATCCGGACTCGGCCGCTGATGTGCCATCGGATTACCGGCAACAATGTGAACGCATGACAGCAACCCAAACCCGCTGCCGGGTCTCCGAGTTCGCTGATGATTCAATCAGCAGTCAGGACAGGGAGGCGCTGCGACTGGGCCTGCAACACAGCGTCGCGGTGCCCTACCATCACCCGTTGATTATCGACCTGGCCGGGCAGATAGCTGGAGAGGAGAAAGCAATGGATAAGCGGAAATACCTGCAATCCGCGTTAGCCTGGATCGAAACCAATATCGAGCGTGAAGTGATCGATGGTTTCAGTGCGATCGATGTCATCCAGCGCGGCAAGGCCGAATGCCAGGGCCATGCCTATCTGCTGGCAGGGCTGATGCGCAACCAGGGTATACCGACCAAGGTGGTCAATGGTCTGACCTGGTCTGAACAGCATCAGGGCTTTCTCTATCACAGCTGGAACGAGGTCTGGATCGATAATCGCTGGCAGGCGGTCGACGCCACCCTGCAACAGTTACCGGTCGATGCCACCCATATCAAGCTGGTCGAGGGTGAGGAACCGGCAGAACTGCTGCCTTTGACCCAATGGCTAGGTCAGTTATCTATTGAGACCATTGAGTAAAACACATTATAAAAATCTGCGCCCTTTTTGCTGCTCTATGCACCAATGTGTATGCAAAAAGAGATTTTCGCACCAAGTCAATGCATTGATTTCATTTCTCTGCCCCATTTAAAGCAAAATTTGCATTCGTGTTTTACCTGGGCTGACCATAGCAACCAACATCAGTTATCGATTGATCGAACAAGCTTGCTTCCGATGATTCGTGAAGCCTGTTGATTGGTTGATCGATCCTCGTTAATGGTTGAGCAGGTTGATCATGTCAGACACTGAAGCAGCAGAGGAAAAATTCGCCGTCGAAGTTCGCGCCATGAGTAAATGGTATGGCGACTTCCGGGTTCTGCATGATATCAACCTCACGGTCAAGGATGGTGAGCGCATTGTCATTTGCGGTCCGTCCGGTTCCGGCAAATCCACCCTGATTCGTTGTCTCAATCATCTGGAAACCTTTCAGCAAGGTTATGTCTCGGTAAACGGGCATGAATTGAATGAAGGCATGAAAAATGTCGAGGCCGTCAGGCGCGATGTCGGCATGGTGTTTCAGTCATTCAACCTGTTCCCCAATCTGACCGTGCTGGATAACTGCGTGTTGGCGCAGCGCAAAGCCCTCAAACGAAGCAAGCTCGAAGCGCGTGAAATTGCGATGAATTATCTCGAGCGGGTCAAGATCCCGGAGCAATCGGATAAGTACCCAACCCAGCTCTCGGGTGGTCAGCAGCAACGTGTCGCCATCGCGCGAGCGCTGTGCATGGAGCCCAAGATCATGTTGTTCGATGAACCGACATCGGCACTGGACCCGGAGATGGTCAATGAAGTGCTGGATACGATGATTGGCCTGGCCGATACCGGCATGACGATGCTTTGTGTGACCCATGAAATGGGCTTCGCGCGTGAAGTGGCGGACCGGGTTATTTTCATGGATGGTGGGGTTATCGTTGAAGAAAACAAACCGGATGAGTTCTTTGATAACCCGCAACACAATCGGACCAAAACCTTTCTTGGGCAAATACTTTGAGCCGCTATGTTTGAGTTCCGCTTTTACGAAATCTGGCGCTCTCCAGAGTATGTGGATGCCATCCTCAATGGTTGCCTGACCAGCTTCACATTAACCCTCATTGGTGGGATAACCGGCTTCATCATGGGCTTGACCCTGGCCATTATCCAGTTACCACAGAATCCTGCGATCATCCGCCTGGCTTCGGTCAGTTACGTCGAGTTTATTCGCAACACACCATTCATTGTCCAGTTGTTCTTCGTGGCCTTCGGTCTGCCGCTGCTGCTCGATTACCAGTGGTCGTTTACGACCTCTGCGCTGTTGGCGATGACCCTGAATTTCTCGGCCTATTTTGCCGAGGTGATCCGGGCCGGGATGAATGGGGTGAAGACCGGTCAATATGAAGCTGCTGCCTCTCTTAGCCTGACCCGCTGGCAAAGTCTGCAATACGTGATTCTGCCGCAGGCCCTGGCGAATGTATTACCCTCGATCTCCAGCCAGTTCATTTTCCTGTTCCTGACCACCGGTTTGATCTCCGAGATTGGAGTCGAGGAACTCACCTGGTCAGGTCGATTTGTCGCCGATCGAACCTTTCGTGATTTCGAGGTATTCATTGTCCTCACCGTACTTTACATGCTGATGGTCTACATCTACCTGGGTGGTTTTCAGCTGATCAAGCGCTGGGCATTTCCATGGTGGAGCGATAGAAGATGACCGAGATACTACAATGGCTGTTCGGTGAGTTCTACGGCAACATGCTGAGCGTGCTGCTGAATGCCACCCAGTGGACAATCTACCTGTCGCTGACCGCTTTCATCGGCGGTGGGCTGATCGGTCTGCTTTTCACCGTGCTCAAGATTGTCCCGGTACGCTGGGTGCAATGGACCGCCACCACTTATATCTGGCTGTTTCAGTCGATCCCGCTGTTGATGCTGTTGTTTTTGATCGGCCTGGGTATCCCGGCCTTTTTCAAAGTCGATATCCCGCCCTGGTTCGCGGCGGGTGTGTCTCTGACCCTTTTTACCAGCGCCTACATGTCCGAAGTCTGGCGCGGGGCATTGCAAAGCGTACCGCAGGGTCAATGGGAGGGTGGTAAGGCCCTCGGTTTGACCTTCATGCAGATCCTTACCTCGATCATCGCACCGCAAGCGCTGCGGGTGGCGATTCCACCCACGGTTGGTTTCATGGTCCAGGTAATCAAGGGGACATCGATGGCATACATCATCGATTACAACGATCTGATGCGATGGGGTAAAAAAATTGCCAATTCCCAGATCGATGGTGCGGAACCATTCATCGTCTACCCCATCATGGCAGTTATTTATTTTTCTCTTTGCTTTCCACTTTCCCGCTGGTCAAAAGCCATGGAAAAGCGCTTAGCAAATTCCTGATGTTATTTTACTCAACGCGGAGGCAATGCCGGCTATGAAACTCAGATCTATATTAATTTCAACCATCGCAGTTATCTCGCTATCCATGGTGACCATTATCGCCAATGCTGATCAATTACAGGATGTTCTGGACAGAGGGACGATAAAGATTGGTGTTCCTGAAAACTTCCCGCCATTTGGTTCGGTGGGTAAGGATTTCAAACATGAGGGATACGATGTCGATGTGGCCAACCTGGTGGCTGAAGACCTTGGAGTCAAACTGGAACTGATCCCGATAACCTCCAAGCAGAGGATCCCCTATCTGTCTTCGGGCAAGGTAGACCTGGTTATCTCTTCCATGGGTGCCAATCCGGCCCGTGCCAAGTCGATCTGGTTTTCCTCGGCCTATGCACCGTTTTTCTCCGGTGCTTTCGCCAGCGCGGATATCGAGATCAACTCACCCGCTGATCTCGCAGGTAAGACTATCGGGGTTACCGGCGGAACCATCGAGGATCTTGAGCTGAGCAAGGTGCTGCCCGACGGTGCCAAGCTGACCCGGTTCGGTGACAATGCCGCCACCATTTCGGCTTATGTTGCCAAGCAGGTTCAGGTGCTGGTCACCGGGAATACCGTGGCTGCAAAGGTTGGTAAGGATAACCCCGAGATGAAACTGGAAACCAAGTTCATCGTGCGCCAGTCACCGGCTTTTATCGGGGTACGTGCGGGAGAACTGAATATGCTGCAATGGGTTAATGTTTTCGTGCTGCATAAGAAACTCGGCGGTAACCTGGACGCGTTATCCGTCAAGTGGTTGGGCCAGAAATTACCGGAGCTTCCTGCGCTTTAACCCGGATAAATGTTTGACGCTGGCCGGATTCCAGTCAATTTCCCCGACTGGTTCCGGCCAGTAGTAATCATGCTCAGGATTTCCTCAATCGCTGTAACAGGGTATCGATGGAAATCGAACCTGCGCCTTTCACCACCAGTAACAGCAATGGGAAAATCCACAGCAAACGCTGGTCCACTAACTCGCCGGCCTGGTTGTTGAACCAGCTACCCAGGGTGGAGCCGTGGAAGGCGATATCGACGATGGTCTGCACCACGACAAAGCCGATCATGCCGAGCGCGGCCAGGCGGGTGAACAGGCCGATGACGATCAGGATCGGCAGCACAATCTCGGCGATGGTGCCGGCAATGACGATCAGGTGCCAGGGGAAGAAGGGGATCGCGGTCGTATCATAGAAATAATGTTCTGCCACCGGAGGGGCGATCTGCGCGAACGCACCCGCGGAGGGCGCGAAGATGCCAAACAGGCCGTCACCGACCTTGGTCATTGCACTGTTGAGGTAGTAAACCATCAAGGTGGCGGCAAACAGCAGCCGTGCACCGAGTTCGATAAACCAGCCGTCAAGTCCGCGTTGCATGGCCGCCACCAATCGATCGTAGCTGTTCCGGGTCTTAACAATCAGCGATCGTTCCTGTTCGTTGGAAAATTCTGCGCTTATCATTTTGTATCCTCCTGGTATGTGGCGGCATCGGTAAAGGCGCCGGCTTCGAGTAACTGGGAAAAAGCCACGCCTATATCGAATTCGCCGGCGATGCTGGATGTATTGGTATAGGCCTGTTGCAGCGTATGCCCCTGCATCAGCTGCCGAGTAAATCGACCGGTAGCCTGGTCCAGCAGCAGCGTGTTCACCACGAACCTAGGCCGGGTAATCAATGCAAATTCGGCGCTGGCGGTGATGATGTTCTGTGGTTCATCAGCCTGGTTGGCCAGCCAGATACTGACGACCGGATGAGCTGAACTCAGCAGGCGTAAGGCCGGGTGTGGCTCAAAGGTCATGTTCAGCAGCTGTTCGCCATCAGTGGGCAATGCGGATGCATCGATTACAGCGGCGTCAGCCGCATGCAGTGCCTCGAGCCTGGTGCGTTCCAGGCGTGCGACATCGGCCAGATAGGGTAGTGAAGCAGCCGGGGTAAATTGTTCGATGAAATCGGCAAAATCTGCACCATAAAGTGCCAGAGTCGATTCCCGTTCATGTTCCAGCAGGAAAAACTCACGCGCCATCGCGGCGAAAAATTCTTCTCCAACGAGTCGTTGAATTACCGGGTAAGCATCGGCCAGCGCGGTGATCAGTGCAGTATGCACATTGTTGCGATAAACCCGGAATCGACGTGCCTCATGCGGAGCGAGATTGGCTGGATGGGCATCGGCTGCCCGGGCCAGTAGTGCCTGGGTGAATTGCTGGCGATAGGCGAGTTCAGGTCGCGCGCTCATGACGCTTCTCGCTGGACCTGGATGACCTGATCAATATGCTGATTGGCGCGCTGGGCTTCAGCGCGTAACTCTGACCAGGCGGGCAAATCGTTGTCCCATTCAACCAGGGTGGGCCGGGGGCCGATCCGGCTGATTAAGCGCTGATAGAGTGCCCACACCTCGTCGCTGACCGTGGCACCATGGCTATCGATTAAAATGGGGTCGCCGTCGTTGTTGTCGACACTGTGACCGGCCAGGTGGATCTCACCGACAGCCTCGCCGGGGACCGCGTCGATGTAATCATTGGCATTGAATTTCAGGTTATGGGCGCTGACAAAGACATTGTTGACATCGACCAGCAGGCCGCAGCCGCTACGCTGGGCGAGCTCGTTGAGAAACTGGATTTCCGGCAGCCAGCTGTCCGGCCGCGGGATGTAGGAGCTTGGGTTCTCAATCAGGATTTGCCGGCCCAGGGTTTGCTGGGTCTTGTCGATTGCATTGACCACGCCGTCAAGCATAGACCGGGTCAATGCGCTGGGCAGCAGGTCGGCCAGGTACAGGCCGTCGTGCGACGACCAGGCCAGGTGTTCGGAAACCAGGCCGGGCTGGAAACGATTGACCAGCTCACGCAAGGCTTGCAGGTGTTGCGCATCCGGCAGTTCGCCGGTGCCAAGCGACATACCGACACCATGCAGGGATATCGGAAAGTCAGCCCGCAGTGCTTCCAGCTGGGCCAGTCTTGGGCCGCCGGCTACCATGTAATTCTCGGGGTGGACTTCGAACCAGGCAACCTCACCGGGATCGCGCTCTATGTCTGCTGCGTGTTCCGGTTTGAAGCTGGTACCGGCGACAGCGGGTATGTCAGCCGGGATATCGGCTGCCTCGAAATCATCTGCACCGCTCTGACTATCATCAGCTGCTTGAGCTCGGGATAGCATGCTTTTTCTCGCTAACCAGGCCGGCGCCACTATCAGTGACGCCGCCTGTTCAAACCCTGACTAGGGCAGGTCGCGGCTCAGGGCGACCAGGCTACCCTTGCGGTCCATTCCATCAGATGCACTGATGACGGTGGACTCGCAGGTTCCTTTCGGTACCAGGGTCCAGGCATTGCCCTGGTAATCGACGGTGGATGAACCAGCGCAGGTAGTGCCCGGACCGGCGGCACAATCGTTTTGTCCAGCGAGTGACACGCCATAGCATTTCTCCTTGGCAGCTGCAGAAGCATGCATGGGGGCGGCCAGGACCATGGCGGTAAGGGTAGCGGCGAGTGCGATTTGCGTTTTCATGATGTGTATATCCTCAGTATGATTAACGATAATGACGCTCTTGTGACGTCGAATGCAAAGTCCGGAAATCGGTCAGATTAAAGGACAGAACTTTTTCAGGTTGCGGTAAATGAACCAGTTGTAATGCAATTATCTGATTTGGTTAATCACAGCATCCCTCCTTAATCCGAACTGACCCCGGGCCCGGAAGAAAGTTCAGCAAATTATTTTTTGTTGTGGACAAACCTGGTTCACGCGGTACCGAATTTATTGCAGTCACCGCAGATTTTGTTCTGGTTCAATGGCGAGTAAATTAATTATGCGATGTAAACCGAGATACCGAAAAAATAATCGAAAAATCAGTGACTAAGGCTTTCTGCTCAATCTCTTTTCAGGTTCATTCTTGCGGCGGGGAAGCGAGACCCTGACCAGGTACTCGGCGAGACAATGATCAGCAAAAAATTAGCCGAACATATAAAAAGAAAATTTAATTATCCGTCATTCCAAGCACGGATTTTTTTAGCATGGCAGTGTTGCTAGATAGAAAAAATAGTTAGCGGGATAGATGCTAATGACAATGGATGTTCACTGCAGAGTGCTGAACTGAATCAGGAAAATACGTCATCCCGGCGCATGTCGACATCCATTCCAATCCTAGTTTTCGATGATACGCATGTCCTTGCTCAATGGAGCCTTATCTTTAGAAGTTTTACTGGATTTAACTTTATGTTGATGTGGTGATGCTTTACGTAATCTCGCTTCCACCCGGATAGCCGCCATTCGCCGCTGGTCGATGATCTCCGGATACATCGGGAAATAGTCATCGACCTCGATCGCATAGTCCTTGGCCGCGATCTCCAGTCGCTCACGGTCGTCGCGATTGAGGCCCTGCAGCATCAGCAGGCGCGGCGCATTGCGCAGCAGGTAACGTTGACACAAATCATTATCCGCTTCCTGCTGCCAGTCTTCCCGCACCATAAAACAGGGGAAAGTGTTCGCGTCTTTGTCATCCCGCTTGAACCAGGCTGCCCTGGGCTTGTTGCCAGCGCGCCTGGCTACCAGGTGCTGGAAACGATGATTGACCGGTGGTTCATTGCGTGCCTGCTCGCCGGCAGTGTTGTCAATCTTGATCTTCGAATGCGGTAGCGCCGTCCACTCGGTATGCACAGGATAGGTCAACTTTTGCGATTCCTCGCAGCAGGAAAAAATCAAGGCCAGTGGTGAGCCATCCGCGCCATCCAACAACCAGTACTCATAGATATCAGCGGCAGGAAAGGGCAGTTGCGCGGTAGCGAGATAATCTGATAACTCGGTGATACATTCGGCCACCTCGGTGGCGTCAAGACAGGATGGCAATACGTAGGGCTTTAGCTGTTGATTATGCAGATGGGCTATCTTGAAATAACCTTTATCGACGGCGTACCCCTGAGGACGTTTATGTTCACGGTTCGCCTGGTCGGTTCCGGCATAATACTGGATTTCCCAGCTCACGCCGTCAAAACTCTGGGCGCGGGCACGCTCGGTTTCGGCAATCTGCACGAAACCGGAAAAGGGTGGCAGCATGCGTTGTGAGTAGGCACGAATCATGGGTTTATGATGCCGTTATTCTCAGCAGATACAACCCGTAAAGCTATGGGTTTATTCTCCGGAAATAACAACACTGAAGGTAGAATGTCTGCGTGATGAGGGAATTTTATTGACCAGCTTGCTGACTAAACAGGTACAACTACGGGCATCACGGATTGTAAGGCAGCCGGACAATAAGAGCCAAGACGAATGAAAAGACTGAAAACAGCGCTGGTTTGTATCCCACTGGCTTTGCTTTTGCCTGGTCAGCTATCGGCAGCGACCAATGACAATGATATGCTGCCGCAAACACGGGATGTTGCGGCTTACATACCCGCGCGGCCGGCCAAACTGGACAGGCGAGTTCGCCAGGCGCTGGATGCCAAACCACCAGACTATGTGCCACGAACCGAACATCTGGCCCAGGATGGCAAGCCGCTATATACCAATCGCCTGATCCTCGAGGATTCCCCCTACCTGATCCAGCATGCGCACAACCCGGTGGACTGGCACGCCTGGGGTGAGGCGGCTTTTGCCAGGGCCAGGGCGGAAAACAAGCCGCTGTTACTGTCGATTGGTTATTCCACCTGTCACTGGTGTCACGTGATGGAGAAACAAAGCTTCGAGCATGGCGCCGTGGCTGATTTTATCAATCGCAATTTTATCGCGATCAAGGTGGATCGCGAGCGTCGGCCCGATATTGACCGGGTCTATCTCAATGCACTGATCTTCGTGACCGGCGATGGTGGCTGGCCCATTTCGAGTTTTCTAACCCCGGACGGAAAACCTTTCTTCAGTGGTAACTATTATCGACCGGCGCAGTTTCTCGAACTGCTGCAGCAGATTGCCCGGCAATGGACCGAACAACAAACGATGCTGTTGGCCGAGGCGGAGCGAATCGCCGTCGGGGTCGGACAGATCAATCAATCGCAAACAACTGCCGCCAGCATTAGCGATCTTGCATTGGACCAGGCGATCAGCAATATGCTCGCTGACTATGACACGGAAAACGGCGGCTTCGGCGGCAGGCCCAAGTTTCCCAACGAGCCCAGATTATTCCTGCTGCTCAACCAGGCCATGCGTGATCCCGACCCGGCCATCCTCAAGCTGCTCGATCATACATTGGATGCGATGAGCAGGGGCGGTATCTATGACCATGTAGGTGGTGGTTTTCATCGTTATTCCGTCGATAGCTACTGGCATACCCCGCACTTCGAAAAAATGCTCTACAACCAGGCGCACCTGGCGCGGATTTACCTGCGAGGCTGGTATCTGACCGGCAATCCGCTGTTTCGGCGGGTTGCCGTTCAGACCCTCGACTATGCCCTGCGTGACATGACCTCGGAGCAGGGCGCCTTTTATTCCGCGACCGATGCCGATAGCGAGGGGGAAGAAGGTAAGTTCTTCTTCTGGCGTCCTGCCGAGATCCGCACCAGCCTGTCAGCAGAGGATGCTGAGCTGGTGATCAAGCTGTTTGACATCCGCGAGGAGGGTTATGATGGAGACCTCAATATCCTGTTTCTGCCATTGTCGCTGCCCGAGTTCGCCGAGCGGCAGGGCACGTCATTGTCCGAGCTCAACAAGCGCCTGGATCCCATCCTGCAACAGCTCTACCGGGCGCGGGAACAAAGAGTGCATCCTCTGCGTGATGAAAAAATCATTACCGCCTGGAATGGCATGATGATCAGTACCCTGGCCGAGGCCGGGATGCTGCTCGATGAACCGCGTTACACCGATGCGGCCGTGCGTGCGGCTAAAGTTATCTGGCAGCAGCAGTGGCGCAAACCAGGACAGCTGTGGCGGATCAATCTTGACGGACGTGCCTCGATTGAAGCCCGGCAGGAGGACTATGCCTACTATGCCGAGGGCCTGTTGCGGTTATACGATGCAACCGCTGATATGAGCTGGTTGGAGCGGGCCGGGCAACTCGCAGACAGCATGCTGCAGCATTACTGGGACAGTCAACGCGGTGGGTTTTATATGAGTAGTCAGCGTGAGCAGGTCACCGCGATGGGTCGATATCGCGATGCTGCCGACTATGACCGTATGCCCTCAGGTAATTCCATGGCCGTTAGGGTGTTACACATGCTACAGGAACGGACCGGTGATCGGGATTATGGAAAAAGGGCCACAGCGACACTGGCTGCTTTTGCTGGTGTTGTTAATCAAAGTCCGGATGATTTCGCTTACATGCTCGCCAGCGCCAGTGATGCACGAACAGGAGAGACAGGCCCTCTGCAATACGCAGCCCTCGGTGGCATTCGTATACAGGCCAGACAGGCGGGTTACGACAGAGTCGTTGTTGATCTGTTCATTGCCGATGGTTGGCATATCAATTCCGATCAACCACTGCAGGATAATCTCATTCCTACCCGGTTAACATTAGATAGTACAAACCGGGACTGGATAATACAGGATGTCAACTATCCAGCTGGTCAAACCCGGGTACTTGGATTTCAGGACGAGCCGATGTCCCTGTTCGAAGATGATCTTCAGTTCCGTATAATAATCGATCAACGCAACCAGGCGACACGAATTCTGCCATTGAGTCTGCAGTTGCAGGCCTGCAATGACCGGCTGTGTTTACCACCGCAAACGATCTCTCTGCAGATAGCAATGCAGTAGGTATGTCAACAGTATTTTTTTAACCAAGTCGCTAACAGCTGGTCACTTATTACTGCGCTATTTATCGGTAGGATTGACTGCAGTTCCGGCTACAAGCTTGTTGACGCATTGCATTAACTCAAGCGGTTGTATCGGTTTGGTTAATGTCGCATTAGCCCCTAGATCTTTGGCTACTTCAAGATATCCACCATCAAAAAAATTCATGCTGTCGGCTGATTCACCGGAAATCGCAATTATCGGAATATTCTTATCGCTATTTTTTAATTTCATGATGGTCGCCAATCCCTCCTGAAACGGCATGATAATGTCGGTGATGACCAGGTCTATCGGATAGGCATCTACAACGGGTTGGACCTTTACTCCATCATCGACCAGGAATACCTCATGGCCATCCTTCTGCAGGATCCCCTTAATGTATTCCAGTGTGGTTTTATCATCGTCTACAACCAGAATTTTGGCCATAACTACACCCTTTCTAATACGATAGTTTTTAATTCTGCAACCAGTTCGCTACAGGCGGTCGCGAGAGATTCGAAGTGCTGGCCTAATTGGTCATCCTCAATTTGCAGCGCATTTACTTCCAATTCAACAGCGAGCTGCTGCATACTCGTTGCACAGACATTACTGCAGGCACCTTTGATTTTATGTGCCTGCTTTCGAATGTCGTTGCGCTGGTCTGATTCGACCAGCTCGCGTAATTTTTGCATTTGTACGGGTATGTCGTCGACGAATGTCGAGACGACTGTCTTCATCAAATGTTCATCGTTCAGCATATGCTGACTCAATTTTGCATAATCAAATGTCTGCGCCTGTCGCTTTTGATCCTGTTGATCAAAATTGGCATCATCGTCTGCTGCCTGGTCCCGGTCAGGAATGCAGTGTTCAGGCAGCCAACTGAGTAGTATCTGCTTGAGCTTTCTCGATTCAATGGGTTTACCAAGGTGGCTATTCATGCCGACTTTCAGACTGTGCTCTATATCACTTCGCATCACATTGGCCGTCATCGCAACAATGGGTACGTTAGCATTTATCTCCGTCGAATCCACCGAGCGAATCTGGCGGGTCACCTCATATCCATCTATGACCGGTAACTGGCAATCCATAAACACCAGGTCGTAAGTATTCGTTTTCAACTTATCCAATGCTTCTGCGCCATCCTGGGCGAGGTCTGCCTCTATGCCGAGTCGGTTGAGCATACCCAGTATAACCTGCTGGTTGGTCAGGTTATCTTCGACGACCAGGATGCTTGCGTTGAAGCGTTGATAGCTCTCCGCACTATCGGTTTGGCTGGCGGTTTCGAGACTGGTTTCACCCCTGACTACCCGCAACAGGGTTTGCAACAGCTTGTTCTGATCGATAGGTTTATCCAGCAGGGCGGTGAATCCGGCGGCCGATAGCCTGTCCCGATCAACTGGTTGCGACAGGGCATGCATCAAAATGAGATGCATCTGCTTGAGTTCATGATCCTGTTGAATGCCTTCACACAGTTCGAGCGTATCATTGCCGGGCAAGCCATCATCGATCAGGATGATATCGAATGCCTGGTCAGAATCTTTGCCCTGTTGCAGCAAACTACCAGCCGCCTCGGCGCTATCTGCCTGCTGATGGTGTAGCGACCAGTGGCCGAATATATCGTCCAGCAAGGCGAGCACTCGTGGATTGGCAGAGACTGCCAGTGTTCTCAGCTGCTCCAGTTCGGAGGTATGCAACACCAGGTTTTCCGCTGCGGCAGCGGTTTCCAGTTGAATCGTGAAGGAAAAGCTTGAACCCATCCCGGGCTGGCTCTGCACGTTGATTTCGCCTCCCATCAGGTTTACCAATTGCTGGCTGATGGCCAGGCCAAGACCTGAACCGCCATAGATACGAGCCGGCGAGTCATCGGCCTGATAAAAGCGGTCGAATAAATGAGCAAGCTGTTGCGGTTCGATACCGATGCCGCTGTCGGTGACACTGAAGTGCAGGGCGTCCTGTTGGTCAGAGACCGCCTCGATCTCGATGTTGAGGACGACCTCACCCGATTCGGTGAATTTGATCGCATTACTTAACAGGTTGATCAATACCTGGCGGATGCGCCCCGGATCACCGTGATACCAGTGTTGGTCCAGCCAGGCGGCCGGGCAGATTAATTCAAGGCCCTTGGCTTGTGCACTGAAAGCGATGACTGACACTATTTCCGCCAGCAACCGATTTAAATCGAATTCATAGATTTCGAAATTTAGTTCGCCTGCCTCGATCTTTGACAGGTCGAGGATATCGTTGATTAGGTTCAGCAGGGATTCGGCATTTTGCTTGATCAACCTGACCTTGCCGTACTGATCCTGGTCTAGTTTGCTATCGAGCAGCAGTTCGGTGATGCCGATCACACCGTTCATCGGTGTACGGATCTCATGGCTCATGTTGGAAAGAAAAATGCTTTTAGCCTCGTTGGAAAGATTGGCTTCTCTGGCGATCCTTTCTTTTTCTCTCAACGCTTCCATCGTGGCGTCCAGACTATGGCTCATTTGATTGAACGAATCTGTCAATTGGTCCAGCTCAGTCAATCCTGCCTCGCCCAGCGGCCTGTTGAAATTCCCCTGTTCAATTTCCCTGATTGCATTTAACAGGCGCGCTATGGGTCGTTGGATATTGCGCCACTGCAAAACCGTGATCGCCACAATAAAAAACATCAGGATCAACGAAGTGATCAGGGTGGCTTTGATGTTATCCCGACTCAGGGCGTATACGCTTGACGCAGGTTTTTCGGTGACGATAACAAACTGTTTATCGCCGAGGTAAACAGACCTGGTCACGGCAATTATTTCCGGGCCAATCTCGATACCGGAATTACTATCCGTTATCTGGCGATCGTAATATTGACCTCTTATCGCAACTACCGGGTTTTCATGGGCCACTATCCTTCCAGTCTGGTCGGTGACAAAACTGGTCGTATCCCTGGACTTGTTGATCTGCGATAAGATCTCCCACAATTTTTTCAGGCGGATGCTGCCTACCAGCAGGGTATCGAGTTGACCATTCTGATAATTGAACAGGGGCATGATGATCGTCATCAAGGGTTCGCGAATTTCTCGATCAAACTGGATTAAGCCGAACTGGGTTTCCCGGCTGCTGACAGTTTGCTGGAACAGCGAGTCAGTTGACCAGTTGATGATATGGTTTTCCGGGTAGGCCTGGTCTCGGGCCAGTTTAAGCATCTCTGTCCCATCGGGTTCAACGATGCTGAAACCATGATAATGCTGTTGTTGCAGCAGGCTGGTGAGGACGTTGGTTTGATCCTGCCGGCTTAGCGTATTGAAGCCAAATGTCTTGTCCAGTAACTCGAGCTCATTTAATCGAAGGTCAAAGAATCCCTTGATTCTATCGGCAAGGCCCGCGGATTGTTCCTCGAGAGCTCGTATGCTTTGCTGTTCGAGGTAGGTATTACTACGCTGGGTAACCAAGATGCCGGCGATGAGCACAGGTATCACCGCCGCCAGTAATACCAGAAAGATCAGATGTGCGCGTAGACTGGAAAACATGGGTCCAGGTTATTTTGACATGGAATTATCCCTGATGACCTTGTGTGCCTGTCGCAGGAAATGGTCAGGTATGTTGATGCCGATTTTTTTTGCGGTTGCCATGTTGATGCCCAGGTAAAAATCTGCGGTCTGGATGGGCATGTCACCCGGTTTCGAACCCTTGAGTATCATGTCGGCGATTGGGGCTGCCTGCGCGCCGGCCTCGTGATGGACGATCCCATAAGCAAACAAGGCACCCTTTTCCGCTTGAATGATACTCGGTCCGGAAACCGGCAGTTTTCGGTCAATGGCTATTTGCAGTAATTTGCTCTGATGCCGGTTGATCGTGCTATCCGGCAACATGAATATCGCATCGATATTGGACGGGAGTGACTCCAGGGCTTGTTCGACCTGTTCCGGTGTATGCGCCTGATGGATGTCCAGCTTGACCCCAAGCCTGGAGGCATATTGCCTGACCTGGGATAAGGCACTGGTTGCCGCACTGTTATCGGGATCGTGCAGGATGTATATATTCTGGATACCCGGCACCATATCGACCAGGTACTTCAAGCGTTGGGACTGGTTGGGGCTGATCATGATGCCGGTGATGTGGCCACCGGGACGTTCAAGGTTATCCAGCACCCCCGCCATCACCGGGTCAGCAATAACACCAAACACCACCGGTATCTGCTCAGCGCTGGTCAGTTTATGCGCCATCACACCGGTACCGGTACCGGCAGTGAAGATCAGGTCTACCGGGGTGTTGATCATCTCGCTCAGACTCGTTGATAAGTCCTCTCCCCGGGTAAATGTCCCGGCAAATTGATAGCTGACATTTTCACCTTCAATGTATCCCAGCCTGGCCATAGCCTGACGGAAGCCTTCGATATTCTTCAGGCCATTCGGATTGTTCGTCGCCAGACCGATGGTGAGTTGGGATTTTTGCGCGGATTCCTGGTTGCTACAGCCAACGAGTGACAGCAGAAAAATAGATAAAATTATGACCCGGTATAAAGACATGCTGTTGTTATTAAAATTTTCTTGATATACACCCATATTAATAGCTTATGTAATGACTTTTGCCGAGCTTGATGGTGGTTTCATCATACGGTTTAGCGTGAGCCAATCTACGCCTTGTCCCTGCCCGCAATCAGGTTATGCCAGGATTCGATATTTTCCGGTTTCTCGGGCGGGTCGATGTCTTTACCGGTGAGCGCCAGTATCTCGCCCATGGGTATGATATTGCGTCCATGCACGAACACGCCCCGCACCTGCAGGATGGCACATAGCCTGTCGCCGACCGTGAACTTGTGCTCGCTGTACCAGTACTTGTCATCCCAGTAGGTGATCCTGGTTGCGACATCGAAGCGTTGGAAGGGATTGATCGGTTTGAAATACCTGACTTCCTGCGCCTGCACCACGGGCAGCCATTTGCGTTTGATCGCCTTGAACAGGATACCGGTCTGGCCCATCAGGTAAATCCGACTCAGGTCACACAGGGCGAAATAGCGCGCATTGGTAAGATGCAGGTTGATGTCGCAGTCCAGCGGCCAGGCCCGGAAACGGCAGCGGCTTTCAGCCAGTGGCTCTATGCGGGGTGGGGACAGACTTTTCAACAGGATCAACAGCAGTCTGAAATATAGATTCATAATCGGTGTACTCCAGCTAGCTGCTGATTTTGCGGCGTTTTTACAATTAATCCAGCCTGTCTGCTCGCAGTGGATTGACAGCTCATCCAACTCGAGCAAGGAGCAGGATGTTCAGATAAAAAACCCATCATAATGATGGGTTTGGTCAATCTATCCGGCCTAACCGCTGTGGGTCAGAAGATCTCGCGAAAGAAATCACCCATCTGCCGCCAGGAATCCTCATCTGCATACTGATCGTAAGCTACCGGCAAATTGAAGGCCTCGGCGAATTGATCCGCTTGCGGGTTAGTGAAGCTGTGCAGCACGCCGGGATAGTTGATCAGTTTGTAATCAACACCGGCAGCATCCATTTCCTGCTGGAATCCGGTGACATCTTCCGGCTTGATCAGCGGGTCCGCTTCACCGTTGAATACCAGGACCCTGGCTTTCACCATACCGGACTGGGCGGGATTGCCGGTCGTGAGGCCGCCATGGAAGCTGACTACCCCGTCGATGTCCACGCCCAGGCGCGCCATGTTGAGGACGATGCTACCGCCGAAGCAATAACCTATCGCCGCGATATTGTCCGTCTCCACGGTGCGGTGTGATTTCAGGGTTTGCAAAGCCGCCTCGAACCGGGCCTTGGCCAGCGGCATGTTGCCGCCCACCGCACCGGCAAACTTACCGGCATCACTGGGGTGATTGGCGGTTTTGCCATCGCCATACATATCCACCGCCAGCGCGGTATAACCCATCGCGGCCAGGATACGTGCCCGCATCCGCGCATATTCGTTATGCCCCCACCATTCATGGACGATCAGAATGCCGGGGCGTGGCGACATGTTGCGATCATCATAGGCGAGATAACCGATCATCTCGGTATCGCCATCGCGGTAGGTAATTTCTTCGGTGACCACCGCCGCTTGGGCAACCTGGCTCGCCAGCAAGCCGATCAGGATGAGCGGGGAAAACAGTAGTTTATAGATTTTCATGATTCGCTCCGGTTGGTGATGAGGACTGCATTATTGGTTGTCGATCAAGGATAAACTCATCATCTAGCTAAGACAAGCCACCGCAGACACCTGTCCTAGCCGTAGCACGACCATTTTCAGGCTGGCCCGGGCTCTGTGTTCGTCTGTTGATCACCGTCAATTTATTGCTCAGCGTCTTGTGTTTGAATGATATTTATCAGCAAAACTCAAGGGACAGAGACATGAAAAATATCATCAAATCGATCTTCATCGTTATCCTCGGTTCACTGCTGTTGCTGCCGTCTGCCTATGCGCAGAGACAGGACGTGACCGTTGACTGTTTTAAATCCAAACACCGGGATGATCCGGTCGCAGGCAATGCCTGCCGGGTGGAAAAGGACCTGTTCATCGTCCAGACCCAGAATGTGATCATCGAGTGCGACTCGTTTGTCGACTTCGATGATCGTGCCGGATACACCGCTTTTGCCCAGGTCGCGATTCAGGTAGGCGATACCACCAAGCGGCGTGAGAGCACCCGGGGTCCGGATAGTGAACCACAGCAAGAGCGTACCAAGTTATCGGTTTACTGGGATGGGGAAATCACCCGCGGGGTCCATCGCTTCAGCTGCGGCCAGCAGAACCAGCATGGAAACTGCCTGCAAACAAAAATGTGCATTTACTATTAGGTGATGAACACGGGGTTGCTTATCCTGCGAGAGCAGGATGAGCCCCCAATACCGGGTCCGCCAGATTCAACAACACGAATCAATCTGTGTAGCCGGCATCAACCACGAGGGGATCAGTCATTGATCCCTTCTTCTTTTTCCGCTCCTGCCTGGTCTTCACGGGTAAAGCATTCATCACGATTACCCCCGCAAAACCCTTTGCGAACGCGGATTTCACGGGAGATAGTTTCAATATGCAATTATTCGCTAATCCCGGAATATTTTTAGGTGCATTCTATAATCAATACTCATAGGTTAACGGATACTGCCGATAAGCATGTTGGCAGTGATTTAAAACAACAAAAACCGAAGCCGAGCAGGTTGAACGAGGCCGGATCGACTTCCAGATTATCCCGCTAAATTTCAAGGAGAAATGTATGTATTCCAGCAAAATATCTGCCCTGACAACACCCTTGTTCGGGCTGTTAATTGGCCTGAGCATGTTGGTTTCCCCACTACCAGAGGCGCATGCCGCCGATGCCGAGCGTGAGCGCACCCTGGTTATCGGCAAGATCAGTAAAAATCCCAAGAAACATTATAAATACCTGAAGCCGATAGGTGATTACGTGGTCGAGCGCATGCAGGACCTCGGTATCGACCGGGTGGAGGTGCTGATGGCGAAAGACAACCGACAGATGATAAATTATCTGAAGCGGGGTAAAGTAGACTGGGTGACTGAGACCGTGTTCTCGTCGGTTGAACTCGAAGACAAGGCCGGTGCCGAGATCATTCTGGTCAAGCATAAAAAAGGGGTTGGCCAGTACCATTCGGTATTTTTCACCAGAAAAGATTCAGGTATCGAGTCACTGCAGGATTTGAAGGGCCGGGTCATCACCTTTGAGGATGAGGGGTCCACTTCTGCATTTTTCATCCCGGCATCGATCCTGCTCGATGCCGGACTTGAGCTGGTTCGCCTGGAATCACCGCGGGATAGCGTTGACGGTGACGAGGTAGGCTATGTATTTGGTAAAGACGAAATCAATATGTCTACCTGGGTACACAAGGGGCTGGTAAATGCCGGTGCCTACTCCAATCTCGACTGGGAGAAAGGAGATCATAATCCGGGTTCATTCAAGAACGATATGAAGGTGTTTTATCAGAGCGAATCATTTCCGCGGGCCATCGAAGTGGTGCGCAAGGGCCTGCGCCCCGAGGTCAAGCAGCGCCTGATATCGGTGTTGCTCGCGGCCAAGGATGACGAAAATGCCCGGGCGGCGATGAAGGCCTACCAGAAGACCACCCAGTTCGATCCTATCGATGACTCGATCCAGGCGGGTATAGATCGTGCACGAGGTCTGAAGCCCGGGGTTGAGGAACGTCTCGGGTTGTGAGATTTCCACTCAGAAATAAATATGCATTCGCCATCGTGGCGCTGGTGTTTTTCAACATCGCGTTGTTGGCGGGTGCACTGCTGATCAATTTTCAGCGCCATGGCGAGGATATGTCAGAGGTCACGGCACAGGAAATGAAGCAGCGCCTGATGAGTAAACTGCATCAGCGTGGCGAGACCATGACCCGCCTGCTTGCCGAAAACCTGATCAACCCGGTATACGACTACGACATCCAGGCGATATTTGAAATTTCCCAGACCGCGCTGAACCAGGAGGACGTGATTTATTTCTATGTGCTGGATAACGAGGAAAAGGTCGTTCATGACGGCATAGATGAAATTCCGACATTCGGTCAGCGGCTTGAAGACCCGGTTGCGATAAGGGCCGGGAAATCCGATAAGTTTCTGATCCAGGAGACCAATTATTTCATCGATTACTCGATGCCGCTGATGATCAGCGAAGACACCCAGATAGGCCGCATCCGCCTCGGTTTCTCGTTAAGCGGAGTGATGGAGGATATCGCCGAGGTCAATGAACGTCTGCTGCAAATCAAGCAGCGGGGTGAAAACCAGAGCCTTTACGTGTTGTTGCTGATTACCCTGGGACTATTCATCCTGGCCCTGTTACTGGCGGTCTGGGTATCCAACAGCCTGTCCCGGCCGATTACCCGCCTGACCGAATTTGCGCGTCGAATCGGTGAAGGCGATGATAGTGTCAAAATCGACATTGCGCGTAATGATGAACTGGGCGACTTGGCCAAGAGCTTCAGCAGCATGCACAGTAAGTTGTCGCAAAATCGCGAACAACTGATTGAATACAGTAACAGCCTCGAGCAAACCGTCGAGGAGCGCACCCGTAACCTGAAGGATGCGAAAGAAGCAGCCGAGGCGGCCAGTCGCGCCAAGAGTGAATTCCTGGCGACCATGAGTCATGAAATCCGCACCCCGATGAATGGCGTGCTGGGGATGGCCGAATTGTTGCTGGCCAGTGAGCTGAGTGGACGGCAAAAGCATTTTGCCCAGACCATTCTGCGTTCCGGTGATACCTTGATGGCGATCATTAACGACATCCTGGATTTTTCCAAGATCGAAGCCGGCAAACTGGAGCTTGAGCAGCGCGATTTTGATCTGCGTATCACGCTCGAGGATACCGCTGAATTTCTCGCTGAACGCGCGCACAACAAGGGCCTCGACCTAACCCCGGTATTGCCGCTGGATCCGGTGATGATGGTCAGCAGCGATGAAAACCGTATCCGCCAGATTCTGATCAACCTGATTGGCAATGCCATCAAGTTCACCGAGGTTGGTGAAATTGTCATGCGCCTGAGCAAGCTGCAGGAATCCGCAGAAACCCTGACCCTGCACTTTGAGGTTGAAGACACCGGCATCGGTATGACCCGGGAACAGCAGAATGGCATCTTTGAATCTTTCTCCCAGGCGGATAGTTCAACCACGCGCAAATTCGGTGGCACCGGTCTCGGTCTCGCCATCTCGCACCAGCTGGTTGCTGCCCTGGGCGGGAAACTGGAGGTAGAGAGTGAGCTGGGCAAGGGTTCCAACTTCCATTTCACTCTGGATTTACCGGTAGCGGAACCGGTCGATGCAATCACCGAATTTACCCGTGAGCTCGATGCTGTGCGCGTATTGATCGTGGATGACAACCCAACCAACCGGGAAATTTTGCATAATCAATGTAATGCCTGGGGCATGATCGATGGCATTGCTGACAGCGGCGACAAGGCCCTGGAGATCATTCGCGCAGCGGAGCGCAAGGGAGATCCCTATGAACTGATCATCCTCGACTGGCACATGCCAAACATGGATGGCATAGAACTGGCTGAGCAAATTCAAAATGACCCGGAGATCTCACCCAAGCGCATGGTGATGCTGAGTTCAGCTGCATTCGATGAAGAGACCCAGCGCGCCAAGGCCGCCGGAATTCATTACTATGTGAATAAACCGGTCCGCCAAAGAGCTCTCTACGACTGCCTGACCAACGTCATCAACATCCCCGAACCGACTGAGGATATCACCGAACCCAGGCTTGCCCATGCCGCTGACTCGCCACTGCATGCGCATGTTCTGTTAGCCGAGGATAACCCGGTGAACCAGGAGGTCGCCTTGAGTATGCTGGAAATCCTCGGCTGTCGGGTTACCGTGGTTGATAATGGTGAACAGGCGGTGGAAGCGACGCTGCGCGAAGATTTCGACCTGGTACTGATGGATTGCCAGATGCCGGTCATGGATGGCTTCCAGGCCACCAGCGAAATCAGAAGATACCACAGCTCGGCGGATGCGCCGCAGCAGCGGCATATGCCGATCATCGCCCTGACCGCCAATGTGCAAAAAGGCATTCAGCAGGAGTGCAGTGCCGCGGGCATGGATGATTATATGAGCAAACCATTCGATCAGCAGCAATTGTGGGCAGTCCTGACCAAGTGGCTGGGCGCCCCGGTCGCTTCGCAACAAGTAGATGCTGATCAGCAACCGTCTGCTGCGGTTACAGAAGCTGATGCGGTAAATCCTTTGCAGCAGGACTCGCTGGAAAAAATCCGCGCGATGCAGCGGCCCGGCGCGCCGGATTTATTGAAAAAGGTGATCGATATTTACCTCAATGATTCACCGATGCTGATGCAGGCGATCAGGCAATCGATCGAGAGCGGTGATGCCAAAGCGCTGGAGGAAGCGGCGCACAGCCTTAAATCGAGCAGTGCCAACCTTGGCGTGATGAGGGTTTCCGAGCTGAGCAGGGAACTGGAGCAATTTGGCAGAGAGCAGACCCTGGAGGCTGCACACAAGTTGCTGGATGACCTCGAATCCGCATACCATATGGCCTGTTCCGCGCTAAGCAAAGAAATTGAACTCTGTGCCAATGCTTGATCGAGATATAACATTACAAAGGCATGTCGTGCTGGTGGTCGACGATGACCCAGCCCAAAGGCTGATGTTGAATGAAACCCTGACCCAGATCAACATGAACGTGCACGAGGCGGTAAATGGTGCCGAAGCCCTGATCCTGTTCAAACAGATAAAACCAGACCTGGTGATCATGGATATCAAGATGCCGGTAATGGATGGGTTCGAGGCCTGTGAAAAAATCCGCCAGTTAGCCGAGGGCAAGGATATCCCGATTATGCTGATAACCGGGCTTGATGATCATGAGTCGATCATGCGTGCGTTCGAAGTGGATGCCACCGATTTCATCACCAAGCCGGTCAACTGGCCGATCCTCAATCACCGAATACTCTACATTCTAAAAGCCAGCCAGGCCTTCATTGCATTACGCAAAAGTGAGAATCGACTGTCCGAGGCGCAACGGATATCACGCCTGGGAAACTGGGAATGGCAGATCAAGAAAAACAAGTTTCACTGGTCCAATCAGGTTTACCAGATATTCGGTCTGCAACCCGGACAGGTCAAGATAGATTTTCTTGAGTTCATCAGCATGTGCCATCCACAGGACCGGGATAAGGTCAGGCAGGTGATGAATAACGCCATGACCGACGGTGAACCTTATAAGATTGATCATCGCATCTTTTTGCCGGATGGCAGCATTCGCTCGATCCACACCCAGGGTGAAGCGTTAATGTCAGCGGCGGGAGAACCCATTTGTATCCAGGGGACCATCCAGGATATCAGTGAACGCAAACAGGCCGAGGAAAAAATACATCAACTGGCCTATTTTGATGTGATGACCGGGCTGCCCAACCGGGAGCATTTCAAACAGATCACCCAACAGGCAATCGAGGTCGCTGCTGAAGCTGAGAAAAAAGTCGCCCTGATGTATCTCGACCTGGATGAGTTCAAGCGCTTGAACGACACCCTCGGGCATGATATCGGTGATGTCTTGCTCAAGGTGATTTCACGGACCCTGGCGCAATATTTACGTACCAGCGATAGTTTGATCAGAGAGGAAAGAGCATCATCCAGCACTCTGTCACGTTTAGGTGATGATGAGTTCGCTATTTTGCTGGACAGTTATACCGACAAGCAGCAGCTGGAAAAATTTGCCCAGTGTGTACTCGAACGACTGGGCCAGACCATGGTCATCGAGGGCCAGGAATATTTCATCACCGCCAGTATGGGGATCGCCACCTATCCCGAGGACGGTGAATCGGTGGAGACGCTACTCAAACATGCCGATATCGCCATGGTTCAGGCCAAAAAGGAAGGCAAAAACCGGTTACAGTTTTACACTTCGCGCCTGAACAAGAATTCCAAGGAAAGACTCGGTTTGCGCACCAAGCTGCGCAATGCATTGGAAAAAGATGAGCTGATGCTTTACTACCAGCCGCAATTATCGATTGAGCAAGGAACGGTGGTCGGGGTGGAGGCCCTGTTACGCTGGCGTGACCCTGACCGGGGATTGATTCCGCCCGCTGAATTCATTCCGGTCGCCGAGGAATCAGGCCTGATTATGCCAATCGGCGACTGGGTGTTACAAACTGCCTGTCAGCAGGCGGTGCTGTGGCAGCAGGCCGGGCTGGCGCCGATCAAGATGAGCGTCAACCTGTCGAGCTATCAATTCCGCCAGCAGCGATTTATTCACATGGTCGAGGCCACGCTGGATGACGCCGGGCTGGATCCGCAGTATCTCGAACTCGAGATGACCGAGAGCATGATCATGCAACAGGTCGAGAAAACCATCAAGGACCTGAATGAACTCAAAAGCCTTGGCGTCAGCCTGTCGATTGATGACTTTGGTACCGGTTACTCATCGATGAGTTACCTGAAACGATTCCCGTTGGATACGTTGAAAATCGATCGCAGCTTTGTCCAGGATGTCGATGAGAATCCAACCGATGCCGAGATCGTCAATGCCATCATCGCCCTGGCAAAAAGCTTGAAACTGAACACCATCGCCGAGGGGGTGGAACAGGAAGCGCAGTTAAAGTGCTTGGGTGATCTAGGTTGTGACATGGCGCAGGGCTATCACCTGAGTCATCCGCTGCCGGTGGACGAAGCGGAGGTCTACCTGACAGAAAAGCTGCCAAAAACCTCAGAATCGGGTCGCAAAAAGGTCTTTTAGTCCGGGATAAACCGCGCCGGCTCAGACCTGTGGGCAGGGGCGCAGCCTGCAGCGAATACTGTCAAGCATCGATTCAACCTGGTCGAAAACGCTGTTGCGGATCTTCATGAGTGAGAAATGCTGTTCTGTAAATAAACCCTTGAGCCATCCCCAGGCAGCCTCAGAACGCAGGTTTCGAGCCCGGTTATCATAGTATTGGTAATCAATGCCGGCATCAAAGGTATCGTTTGATCCTTTGTTTTGTTTGGTTTTAGCTAACATTTTCTAGTCCTCGTCTGAATTGAATATGGTGTAATCATAGGTCTGGTAAATTATTTGATCAAAGGACTTAATCTCTTGTTACAGATGAGATATCCTCATCTGTATGCAAACCCGTTTACCCCTCAACAACCTCAATACATTCGCCGCGGCGGCCGAACAGCTGAGTTTTCAGCAGGCCGCTGAGGTACTCTATGTAACGCCTTCCGCGGTCAGCCACCAGATTCGCAACCTGGAGGCTATTCTCGGCTTCCCCCTGTTCGATCGGCTGGATAAGCGGGTCAGACTGACCGCCCAGGGTGAGAAATTGTTTGCCGAGATCCGGGCTCCGCTGAAGGAATTACATGAAGCCAGCCGCCGCGCATTGCGCGGGGTAGAGCATAATAGTCTGGCGTTATCGGTGGCACCGGTGATTGCCACCGGCTGGTTGGTACCGCGGTTAAAGGACTTTTATGCCCGCTATCCGGAGATCAACCTGTCGGTCATCGCAACGACTGAACTGGTCGATTTCAGCGCGGATCCTTTCGATGCCTCGATCCGCATGGGCAGGGGCGACTGGGAGAACACGGTGTCTTATCGATTGTTCAACCGGGAGATCGTTGCGGTTTGTCATCCGACGATGCTGCAGGCGCACCAGCGACCGTTTTCGGTGAGCGAGTTAACCCGCGCCGCGCGGATTCAAAATGCATCTTTACCCACCCTGTGGAATGAATGGTTCCAATCGGCAGCTGTCGAACCACCAGCGGCGAAAAATATTCATCTGCAGGTGCAAAATTCCGCGCAGATGATCGAGGTATTGCAGTCAGCGGATTGTGTCGGTCTGATCGATCGTAATTTTATCGCCAACGACATCCGCTCGGGACGACTTGCCATCGCCTGTGATCATGTGTTGGCGGACGAGGTGGGCTACTTTCTGACTGCGCCGCAAACAGCCCAGTCACATCCTGCATTGCAAAGTTTCAGGGAATGGCTGGATATCCAACTGGCGGTAACTGACAAGACCGCTGAAGCGACGAGAGATAATCAATGAAACGTTTTAACCTAATCAACCTGCTGTTGTTGCTGGTTATGGGCGCAACTGGCCAGGCCCTGGCCGCCCAGGCAGACCTGGTCGAACAGATGAAGTCCGGTAATACGGTGCTGATGATTCGCCATGCACTGGCCCCGGGTGTCGGTGACCCGGATAATTTCAGGTTGAGGGATTGCACAACCCAGCGCAACCTGAATGACACCGGCCGCGAACAGGCGAAAGCCATCGGCCAGTGGCTGCGCGATCGCGGAATCGACAACGTCAGGCTGTATTCCAGTCAATGGTGTCGGTGCCTGGAGACTGCCCGCCTGATGCAGATGGGCGAGGTCACTGAATTAACCGCATTGAATTCGTTTTTTCAGGACCGGCAAAATCGCGACCCCTATTTATCGGCATTGCGCCAGTTCATGCGGGATAATAGCAAACCGGATCAACTGATCATCATGGTTACCCACCAGGTCACGATCAGCGGTATCACCGGCGAATGGACCGACTCGGGGCATGCCAAGTTGGTCCAGCCGACCGCAACAGGCGAAATTCAATTATTGGGCGATATCAGCTTCGACTAGAAAGCTTCGAGGCCTGGCGTAAGTTTGGTTATTCGTTGCTAACGCCTACCGTATAAATCCTGGTCGATCTTGCGGCCAAACAGGCGCTCGGCGTTTTGATAGGCAATCTTTTTCGCGCTGGCCCGGGTTAAATACGCCAGCCACTGGCGATTGCTCGCAATCAGGTGATCGTATTCTTCCCATTGGCTGTTGACCCAGGTATCCGAGCCCACCATGAAACGATCGGCAAAGCGTTCCAGCACGCGTCGCCATTCCGGATCGATGCCGCCCGAATATTGCAGGATGTCATATTCCCGGTAGGAGGTGTCGGCGTACAGGGTCGGATAGGTCTCCATCATTTCCTCCACCACCACGGCCGGCTCGGTCATACCGGCATGCGCCCAGATGATGGTCAGGCCTGGATTGAGTTGGTACAGGTACTCGACCGGTAACCGATTGGAATGCACATGCAAAGGGATGTCTTGTTCCATGGCCAGGGCGACGATTCTTTTCAGTAATGACACATCGGCCGGGTCTATCCGGTGCAGGTGGAATTCGCCAATACCCTCATGTCGGTATTTACGCACCCGCGACTCGATCAGGTCACCCACTCCGGCCGTTTTGGTCCAATTGGACGGCCCGACTCCGTCATCATAGGGGCGCATCTCCGGTACGATCCGCCTGGGGGCATATTCCCACAGGGTTATTGTGCCCTGGTCCGGCGAAGACGAGACCAGGGCCATGGCGACCCCGTTGTTATCCATCATCGTCAACACCACGTCTGGTGGATAGGCTGCCCAGGCCGCGCGTTTGTAATGCATGTGGGCATCGAACAGCGGTAGTGATTGGGCATCTGCACCGATGATTTCGTGCTCGGCATCCGCCGCCAGGTTCGTGGCCTGCAGCAAAAGCAGGACATAAGCGAAGTGGGAGATTAACGCTGCTAACTGTTTCATCGATGTTTCTCCGACCGACGACAATGACTACCAGCTTACTTGTAAAAAAAACATTCGTCATTAGCTTTTGGCATGCGACCATAGAGCTGACTTAGTGTCGTGTTAAGAGTATTTGGGGCAGGAGGAGGATCAGTTGACCAGAATCGCGATTATCGGGGCCGGTATCGCCGGGCTCACCGCGGCACATCGGCTGCAGGCGCAGGCCGACGTCCAGCTGTTCGAGAAGTCCTGGCGCGCCGGTGGGCGGGTCAGCACCCGCCATAAGCAATATGCCTTCGATCACGGCGCGCAACATTTTTATGTCAAAACCGCGGCCTTCCGGGAGTTTCTGACGCCTTTTATCGAGCAGGGCCTGATCCGGCGTTGGGATGCCCGCTTCGTTGAATTCGACGGCAATACAATTGTAGCGCGGCGCCAGTGGGGCGAGGGATTCCCACACTACGTCGCCAGTCCCGGGATGACGGATTTCGGCCAGACCCTGGCCCGCGGACTCAAGATCCAGTACCAGACCCGGGTCACCGCCATCGTCGAGCATGATCACGGCTGGCGGCTGCTCAGCGACGAGACCCCTGTCGGCGATTTCGACTGGGTCATCATGGCGCTGCCGGCCCCGCAGGTGGCCGCATTGATGCCCGCTTGTTTCAGCTATGCGCAACAGGTCAGTAACACCAGCATGCAGGCCTGCTACAGCCTGATGCTGGGTTTTCCGGCGCCAATAGCGCTCGATTTCGACGCGGCCCTGGTCAGAAATACCGATATCAGCTGGATCTCGGTAAACAGCAGCAAGCCGGGCAGGCCGGAGGATTTCACCCTGCTGGTGCACTCGACCAACCGCTGGGCTGACGACCATCTCGAGTTGGCCAGGGAGGCAGTCATCGAACACCTGAGTGCCGAGCTGGCGCGGGTGATCCAGCTGGATATTGCCACTGCCGAGCATGTCGGCCTGCATCGCTGGTTATATGCCAATATCGGTCGCCAGCAGGGTCCAAGCTCCCTGGTTGACCAGACCCACAAACTGGCGGCGGTTGGCGATTGGTGTATTTCCGGGCGGGTGGAATCCGCTTTCACCAGTGGCCATCAATTGAACCTGGACCACTAGTCAATGAACCGGATCAATCCGCACAAGCTGCCACGGTCGAAGTGGACGGCCAGCGTACCCCGGCAGCGGCAAAAACACTTCATCGTCACCAGGGTGATACGCGACGAACAACAGCGGGTGATCGGTTGTGAACTTGAAGCCGTGATCGATCGCCGAAGCTATAACATTGACTGGCATGAGCTCGAGGATGACAGCCGCTGGCTGATGGGCTGGAAATAAGCCAATCTGCCGCTGCCGAGGCTTGAATTTTACCCGCTGCGCCCTGAAATAATGCCAGGTCGAGATAATATGTGTTACCGAGATTACAGATGCCTTATTCGCAACAACAAGTGACTTCCAAGCAACGTTGGTCAGACAACGTGTTCAGTTTTACCACCACCCGCCCGGATGGTTTTGAATTCATCAATGGACAATTCGTGACCCTCGGTTTGCGGCCGGAGAAGAAACTGATCTCGCGTGCCTACTCGATCATCTCGACCAATGACGACGAGCAACTCGAATTCCTCAGCATCGTAGTGCCGGATGGGCCGTTGACCAGCCAGCTGGACAGGGTCGACGCCGGGGATGCGATCTGGATCAATACCAAGAGCACCGGCTCGCTGACGGTCAATCACGTGCTGCCGGGCCGCCACCTGTACCTGATCTCTACCGGTACCGGTATCGCGCCATTCATGTCATTGCTGCGCGGCAGGGAAGTCTATGACCATTTTGACCGGGTCATCCTGGTCCATTCGGTACGCCAGCAACAGGGCCTGGTGTTCCGTGAAGAACTCGAGGCCATGCAGGGCGATCAGTTCCGCTATGTGCCGACCGTGACCCGTGAGCCTTTCGCCAACCGCGAACGGGGTTCCGACCTGTTCTGTTCCGGCAAACTGGCCGAGCAACTGGGATTGCCCGCGGTAGATCCCGAGCAGGACCGGGTCCTGATCTGTGGCAATCCGCATATGAATCGTGACCTTAGCCGACACCTGAATGAATCCGGCTGGACCATGACCAATTACAAGGGGATCGGCAATTACAGCGTGGAGCAGGCCTTCGTCCTGGAAAAGTAGCCACGGCTAACCGCTGATTTCCCATCCTGCCCGATAATCGACGCGGATATCTCAACTAAATCAATGATTTAAATAAGAATCGAGGTCTGGTATTATTAATCGGTAAAACCAATTAAAAGTATAGTTTTAATCCAATTTACAAATAAATATGCGTAGGTAAGATAACAGTCATCAGCAATAAGACCCGGCCATGATGAGGCAGCGAAACGCAGTATTGCCCCGGTTTTGGCCGCTAGATCAAACCCACAACGAGGAAACGATGATGACTGAAATTGATATTGGTATTGCCGCCGACGACAGAGTGAAAATAGCCGAGGGCCTGAAACGCCTGTTGGCAGACTCATACACCCTGTATTTACAAACCCATAACTTCCACTGGAACGTCACCGGTCCACAGTTCCGTGAACTGCACCTGATGTTCGAGGAGCATTACACCGAGCTGGCGGTTGCGGTGGACGATATTGCCGAGCGGATCCGCACCCTGGATGTCGCGGCTCCGGGAACCTACCAGGAATTTGCCCGCTTGAGCTCGATCGATGAAGTCGAGGGCGTTCCCAGCGCAGAGGCAATGGTCGACCGCTTGACCAGGGGCCATGAACAGGTGGTCAGAACATCGCGCGATGTGTTGAAGCTGGCGCAGGACGCCGACGATGAATCAACCGCCGCCCTGGTCTCTGACCGCATGCGGATCCACGAAAAAACAGCCTGGATGCTGCGTGCGACCCGTCAGTAGTGCCTGCCAGCCGATCTTGCCTGTAGCGCTAACAGTTAGCCTGTTGACGCCACCGCTACAGGCAACTAGCGGCGATCATTCGGGGCCTGCGCTGTCTGACCTGCCATCCCCGCAGTCCACATCCGCCCGACTTGATTCGCTGCCATATTGACGGAATTATCCTGCAATCGGTTTGCCTAAGGGTTTAAGCTAAGATGTTACCCGCAAAACCGAATAGTGAGCTGATTCAAGCAGTCAGCCATGCCAGCCACTCTTATCAATCGCAGGATAATAAGCATGAATAAATCCCGGTTTCACCCCCTGCTACTATTGTTATGGCTACCGCTGATCGGTGGCTGTGCGACCCTGGAGGGGCCGCCCGATCCGGATGATCCCTTTGAAAGCTACAACCGGGCGATGTACAAATTCAATGATTCGCTGGACCGGGTGGTGCTGAAACCGGTGGCAGAGGGTTACGTCAATGTCACGCCGACACCGGTCAGGAAAGGGGTGACCAATTTTTTCAGTAACCTGGATGATGTGGTGGTAGTCGTCAACGATGTGTTGCAGTTGAAGCTGGTCCAGGCCGCATCGGACCTAACCCGCTTTGTCGTCAACTCGACACTGGGTATCGCCGGGATCTTCGATGTGGCGAGCCCGATGGGCCTGCGCAAACATAATGAGGATTTCGGCCAGACCCTGGGTCGTTGGGGGGTAGGCAGCGGCCCTTACCTGGTGCTGCCTTATTTCGGGCCCAGCTCACCACGTGATGGTGTTGGGCTCTACGTCGATCTCAGCGAGATCGATCCGCGCTTCAACCAGATCGACGACAATGCAACGAGAAATACCCTGGTCGCACTCAACGTGGTTAATACCCGCGCCGGTCTGCTCAATGCCAGCAGCATTCTCGACGTCGCCGCACTAGACCCCTATATCTTCACCCGCGATGCCTGGAAACAGCGGCGCCAATTCCTGGTCTACGACGGCGATCCGCCCGAGGAAGAATTCGATGATGAATTCGACGATGAGCTGGATCTGTTGGAAGACGAGCAGCTACCCGGGGATCAATAATCCGAATAGCTGTTGTAGATGCTGATATTGTTGTCGTTGCTGATCGCGAATACCTTGAAGTCATCCTTGGGCGCTCCGGGCATATCCATACCAGGCGTACCCGACGGCATGGCCGGTACGGTCAGCAGGCGAATGCCCTGCTTATCGGCAACCACACGCTTGATGTCCTGCGCCGGCACATGGCCCTCGATGACCACGCCATCGATCACCGCGGTATGGCAAGAAGCCGCCTGTCTTGGGACCTTCAGGTTCTGCTTGTACGGATTGACATCGGCTACGGTGACATCCTTGACGTCGAAATTGTGCTCCTTGAGGTGATCAATCCAGCCCTTGCAGCAGCCACAACTCGCGCTGCGATAAACCGTAATCTCATGGCGTTCATCGGTCATACCCTGTTTCCAGAACGGCTCAGCAGCATGCGTACTGAACGAGGCAAGGGCTAGCAGAAAAGCGATGGGTAATCTCATGAGGTACTCCTTATGGTTATAGATTTATTATCAGAGTAGCAGGGATTGCAGAGGTTCAACATATTTTTATGTCGAGACCAGCCCGCTATTGCCGTGCTTGCCGTGGATCAGGAGCTGACCCAAGCCCCTGCCATTGGCGTGAGCTAGCAAGACCAAGCATGGTTATAATTCGCTGATGACACTCAACCCGCGATTATTATTTGTTGCAGCCATCCTGCTGTTGGCATCGGTGGCCGCCGACGCCGACACTTACCGCCAATCCTCAGCCACGGCTGCGAGCGCCCTGCAAACAGTGGATTGCTGGTTCGATCAACGCCAGGACTGGCCTGACCTGGAATGCTATTGGATGCGGGTACCCGAGAACCATGCTGATGCAGACAGTCGATTGATTTCCTTCCCGCTGGTGATCTTCAGAGCCAGGCAGCCAGACGAATCGGCGAACCCGGTGTTACATCTGGGTGCCGGCGGGCCGGGAGCGGCCAATCACCTGGATCGCCAACACAGCATTCAGGATATTCTGGACGCCTATGATGCATTGTCGTTGGATATAGGTCGTGATCTGTATGTCATCGATCCACGCGGGGCCGGCCTGGCTAAGCCGCTGCTTACCTGTGATCGATATGTCGAGCAAGAGCTGAAGCGTTTAACCCGGAATCTTTCCCTGGTCGAGGCCTGGCGATCCAGTGACGACGATTATACCTATTGCGTCGAAAGCTTTAAGCAACAGGGTATCGACTTCAATCGTTACAATAGTGTATCCGTCACCCAGGATATCGAGGCATTGAGAAAAGCGGCCGCGGTGGACCAATGGGTGCTGATCGGTGTTTCCTATGCCGCGGTGTATGCGCAATTCAGCGCCCGTTACTTCCCGGCCACGGTCGAGGCGCTGGTGCTGGACAGCCCGGTGTTTCCGGCGATAAAAAAACATCATAATTATCTGCAGCGGGTGCTGGCACCCTACGAGATGTTATTCAAATTCTGTGGCGATGAAGATGGTTGTGCCAACGACCAGGAGTCGGAGCAGTTGCAGGCAAGTTTCTGGCAGTTGCATGCCTATTTGAATGACAACCCACTGCCGATGAGAGTGGTGAATCCCTACACCCAGGCAAGCATTCCCGTTGTCCTCAATGGAGAAAGGTTCCTGAGTGCTGTCGCCGAAGGTATTTATGGCGATGAAATCTTTACCGAGTTAAAGCAGATCATGCAGGACCTTAGGGCCGGCAACACCCGATCGATTTATCCTTACGTCAAGAGTCTGCTGGCTTATCTGCTGGATCAGAGTTACGGCGATGTCAGCAGTGATGCTCACTTTTGTTATGAAGACAAGCCCTTCATCGATTATGACTTGATCCGCCAGTTGGTGGATGAACTGCCGGCAGGATACATCCGTGACACCGCCAAGCTGTCGATCGATTGGCCCGATCAATGCGAGCGGATGGGGATCAAGGCCGGCAGCCCGGAACTGGTGCAGGCGGTGAGCATCGCGACACCGACCCTGTTCCTGCAGGGAACCCTGGATGCGGTCACGCCCCTGACCGATGTCGAATTACAGATAGCTCATTTTCACAACAGTGAGCTGCTCACCTATGATTTATCCCACGACATTCTTGGGTCCTCGAGCTGCGCCGAAAAAATGGCCGGCTACTTTATCCAGCATCAGGCCCTGGGTGAGTCAGCAGAGATCTGTGAACAGTAGATTCGTCAGTAGCGTTTGCGGATTATGCTCCGCCGGGTTTGCGCCCGGCTGAAACCTAGATCGACTCAACCACGTCGCTCAGCATGCCGCGTACCTGTTGCGCGACTTCGCGGAGTTCGGCATTGTCGATTGCCAGCATCGAGGCCGCCGGATCGATCGCACTGACCTGTACCCCGCCATCCACTTTACGCAGAATGACATTGCAAGGCAGCATCGCGCCGACATTGGGTTCCAGACCGATCGCCTGGTAGGCCATGTTCGGATTGCAGGCACCGAGGATGCGATAGTCATCCATGTCCTTATCCAGCTTCTTTTTCATCGTTGCCTTGACGTCGATTTCGGTGAGTACACCGAAACCCTGGCTGGCCAGGGCCGAACGAGCACGTTGATCGATTTCGTCGAAACTGGCATCGGTTATGAGGCGGTCGAGGGTGTAAGACATGACGGTTTTCCCAAAACAAACAGAATCGCAACGATAGCCTATTCGACCTTGTTTGTCGTGGCGAATTCATGGCGTGGCCAGATGCCTGATTAACGCCGAAATCTTCGCTGATCGGGATATGATCATGATCTGCATCATTGGCGGCAAAAGCAGTTTTCGATTTAATCCTGTCTTAATCATCAAGGACTATGCTGATCACGGGTTCGCTAGCCGGCCGGGGGAAGAGCAGGAATGAACAATCTGATTAAATCGTATCAATCCCTAATCTATGCGCTGGGGATTTTTCTATTGCTGTCTTTGTGGCTGGCGTCCGGCTACCTGGCCCCTGCCGAGGAGGCCTCGGCCCAGCAAAACAATAATGCACAGC
>JASJBV010000159.1 GCA_030066335.1 Gammaproteobacteria bacterium | reverse complement strand
ACCAACTAGCTAATCTAACGCGGGCTCATCTAATAGCAAGAGCTTCCAAGGAGAGGCCCCTTTTCCCCCGTAGGGCTTATGCGGTATTAATCCGGATTTCTCCGGGCTATCCCCCACTATAAGGTAGATTCCCACGCGTTACGCACCCGTCCGCCACTCGTCAGCGCAGAGCAAGCTCCGCCTGTTACCGTTCGACTTGCATGTGTTAAGCATACCGCCAGCGTTCAATCTGAGCCAGGATCAAACTCTTCAGTTTAAAGCTATTTACGGATAGCTCCGTATAACAGTTTTGAAGAGAGTAACCTTGAACTCAATTACGTTTAACGTAGTAAGTTTTTGGTCACTCAAATCATCATGATACAACATCATAATTGACATGAGCGCCCACACAAATTACCTAATCATTTGTCAAAGATCTGTACTCCAGGGAACGCCCGGAGTCTTTCCATACGGAAAGCCCTGTTTAAAAACAGGGGCGGAAATTATATTGGATCTGGAGATTCTGTCAATCTATTTGTTGAGCAAATCGCCAGTATTTCAAATACTTTCCTACGCCCAAAAAACCACCCTCAAGGCCTTGATTCAAGCCTCGGATAATGTTCAATCCGGGGGGAGTTCATGTGAACGAGGCGCGCATTATAAGCGCTTTGTTTGCCTCGTCAACGACTATTTTCAGTTTTTTGATTTTTTTTTGGCTGCTGCTGATTTTGATTTTGCCCGGGCCTCGCCGGATGGCCATATCCGGGAGCCGGCAAACGCGGTTAACCAGCTTATCCAGCAGCGATGAAATACCCGCTATCCTGCCGCCAGAGAATCAGCCCAGTGCCAAATCTGCAGATGAAGATAGTCCCTTTTTCTGACTATGCAAGAGCGTTGACCGTAACCCTGGCAAATCGACGCTTACCGACCTGAACCACCTGGTTGCTGCCCAGGGGAATTTGCAGGGAGGTATCCTCGATCTTTTCGCCGTCTATCTTCACCGCGCCCTGCTTGATCATGCGCATGCCCTCAGACGTACTGTTGACCAATTTTGCATCCTTCAACAGATTGGCGATGGGATAGGCATCCCGTTCAGTCGCCAGCGCCACTTCCGGCATATCATCCGGCAGCGCGCCTTTCTGGAAACGTTGGATGAAATCCTGTTGCGCAGCGCGCGCCGCGTCCGCATCATGAAACCGGGTGATCAATTCCTCGGCCAGCAGGAACTTGACATCCCGCGGATTCTTACCCTGTTCGATGTCCTGGCGATAACCATCTATTTCAGACAAGGGGCGGAAACTGAGTAATTCAAAATAACGCCACATCAAATCATCACTGATCGACATGATCTTGCCGAACATGTCGGTCGGCGAATCGGTGATGCCTATATAATTGTTCAACGACTTGGACATTTTCTGCACGCCATCCAGACCTTCGAGGATCGGCATGGTCAGACAGATTTGAGGTTCCAGCCCATAATTTTCCTGCAGCTGGCGTCCCACCAGCAGATTGAATTTCTGGTCGGTTCCGCCCAACTCGACATCCGCTTTCATCGCGACCGAGTCATAACCCTGCACCAGCGGGTAGAGAAATTCATGCACCGAGATCGATTGGCCGGCCTTGTAGCGTTTGCTGAAATCATCCCGTTCCAGCATCCGAGCCACCGTATGCTGCGCGGCCAACTGGATCATGTTGGAGGCATTCATCTCTCCCATCCATTGCGAGTTGAATAGCACCGTGGTCTTTTCCGCATCCAGGATCTTGAATACCTGGTGCTCGTAGGTGCGTGCATTATCCAGCACTTCATCCCGGGTCAACGGCGGACGCGTTGAACTCTTGCCGGTGGGGTCACCGATCATCGCGGTGAAGTCGCCAATCAGAAACATCACCTCGTGCCCCAGATCCTGGAACTGACGCAGCTTATTGATCAAAACCGTGTGCCCGAGATGCAAATCCGGCGCCGTAGGGTCAAAACCTGCCTTTATTTTTAATGGACCACCCTTTTTAAGCTTTTTTATCAGCTCCGATTCCACTAAAATTTCATCTGTGCCTCGGTGGATCTGCTCCAATGCATCATCTAAAGAGTTCATGTTTTACCTCAAAAAAACAACTATGCTACGGCTTGTGCAATCAACAACGACAGTACTGAATGAGTTACCTAGAGCTTGATTTTAAATCAAGAGAAGCCATCACACCTCGTCGACGCGAGCGTCGAGCCCGCACCCCTCTCTCCTTCACGCGTCTGCTCAGAGGCCTGACCGCCCTGGCAACCCTGGTCGGCGGTGTTTATCTTAGCTTATCTTTATTGCCCGATTCAGAAGCCAAAGTCGAGGATTCTAACCTCAAGCAGCAACGATTACACTATTCGGTGTTATTACCAAGCAGACAAATCGATCCGTCTACTGCTGTAGTAGAGGACCTCATACCGACAGAACCATCTGCCCCGTCATCTTCGAATCCCTGGAATACCGTGCAGATCAAAACCGGTGACACCCTGGCATCAATTTTTTCCGGCCTGGGGCTGAGCGCCACGACCACCTATGAAGTGGACAACCTGAACAAACAAACCAAGCAGCTGCGCAAGATCCGTCCCGGCCAGAACATTTCGGTGCTGATGGATGACGACAAGCAACTGGTCAGCTTGAAATACATGCCGGATATCACCCAGACCCTGGAGGTCAAACGCCAGGAGGACGGCAGCCTGTCCAGTCAACTGATTCACCACCCGTTGGAAGCGATCCCGGTTTTCCGTTCCGGCACGATCAATTCGTCACTATTTGAAGCCGCCGCCGACAGTGGCATATCGGAAAATATTATCATGGAGCTGGCGAGCATCTTCGGCTGGGATATCGACTTTGCGCTGGATATCCGGGAAGGTGATCAATTCTCTATTGTCTACAATGAATTATACAAGGATGGCGATAAGATCCGTGACGGCAGAATCCTCGCCGCTGAATTTATCAATCAGGGTGATACTTACCGCGCGGTTTACTACACCGATCCCAAGGGCGATAGCGGTTATTTTTCGCCCGACGGCAAGAGCATGCGCAAGGCCTTTCTGCGCAGCCCGGTGAAATTCTCCCGCATCAGTTCCCGTTTCAGCAACAGACGCTGGCATCCGATCCTGTCCAAGTGGCGTTCGCACAAGGGGGTGGATTATGCCGCACCCACTGGCACCCCAATCCGTGCCGCCGGCGATGGCAAGGTTAATTTTACCGGCACCAAGGGCGGCTATGGTAAAACCGTCATCCTGCAACACGGCGGCAAGTACACCACCCTGTATGCGCATATGTCGCGTTATGCCCGCGGCATGAAGAAAGGCAAGAAGATCAAACAGGGCCAGGTCATCGGTTATGTGGGCAAGACCGGACTGGCTTCAGGACCACACCTGCATTATGAATTCCGCCTCAATGGTGTCCATCGCAATCCCCTGACCATCAAGTTACCGGCCGCGGAACCGGTCAACAAGGCGTACAAGGCACATTTCGAGCAAGAAACCAAGAGCTACCTGAGCATGCTGGAATTGATGCAAAACCAGGTCGTGGCCCAGTTGAATCAGTGACCCCGACGGACCCTAACCGTTTTCTGATCGGCACCATGAGCGGGACCAGTATGGACGGCCTGGATATCGTCGCGGTTGATTTTGCTTCACCGCAGCAACCAAAATTAATCCACAGCGGTTTCACTGCCTATCCGGACGAGCTCAAGCAAGCCCTGCTGACACTGGCTTCCGATCCTCAGGCCAGGATCAGTCAACTGGGACAACTCGACTGCCGTCTCGGCCAGTTTTACGCGACGGCGCTGAATCAATTTATTGCCGAGCATGAATTGAACAAAGCGCAAATCAGCGCTATCGGTTCGCATGGTCAGACCATTCTGCACCAACCCGACACTGACTATCCATACACCCTGCAGATCGGGGATCCGAATATCGTCGCTGCCGAGACCGGGGTGACCGTGGTGGCAGATTTCAGGCGTCGGGATATTGCCCTGGGTGGTCAGGGTGCACCACTGGCCCCGGCCTTTCATAACCAGGTATTCCGCTCCGATCAGGTCAACCGCGCCATTATCAATATCGGCGGTATCGCCAATATCACCGGATTGCCGGCCAACCCCGAGTTAACCGTTACCGGTTTCGATAGCGGACCCGGCAATACCCTGATCGACCTTGCCTGTCGACTGCGCTTGCAATGCGATTATGATGAGGATGGCCACAAGGCCCGCCGGGGGCAGGTTCAATCCGACCTGGTCAGGTCGATCCTGAGCAACGAACCCTTTTTTCACCTGCCGCCGCCGAAATCAACCGGTACCGATTATTTTTCCCGGCAGTGGCTAGAGCAAAACCGGCTACTCGGGCTAGACGCAGCGGACCTGCTTGCCAACCTGACCGAATTGAGCGCGATCAGTATCGCCCGGGGTCTATCCTACCTGCCCTATGAGGTTAGCGAGTGCTTTGTCTGTGGGGGTGGAGCGCACAATAGCTATCTGCTGGAACGGTTACAGTTCCATCTGCCAGACCAGCTGATCACCACCACTGAGCAGTTGGGCATAGCGCCCGACTGGGTAGAAGCGATGGCATTCGCCTGGCTCGCCAGGCAGACTCTACTGCGGCAAGCCAGCAATCTGCCTGCGGTGACGAATGCGCAAAATTTAACAATTTTAGGCGGGGTTTATTATTAATCGGAAAGTCGCCTGGAAAGTCGCCAAAGCTGTGATAAAATAAGGTTATTTCCATCACTCAAAATACTCTGGCCATGCGATTTACAAGGAACGTCCTCACTTACACCATTCTGACGCTGGGATTCAGCGGCACTGCCAGTGCTGATTTTGTTGGCCTGAACATCGGAACCAAGCATTGGACCCCGGACCTGACAGGTTCTTTCAGTTCTTCCGGCGATAGTTCGATCGACCTGAAAAATGACCTGGGTTTTTCCGATACCTCGTCAACCACGTTGAATATCAGTATCGAACATCCGGTGCCATTACTGCCCAACGTCAAGTACCAGAACTACGATCTGAATACCAGCAGTAACTCAAATGTCACCAGTCCGATAGTATTTGATGGCACCAGTTATACCGGAGACATCAACTCGACCCTGGACCTGACCCATAATGAGATCGTGCTCTATTACGAGTTGCTCGACAACTGGGTAAATCTCGACCTCGGCCTCGACCTGAGGGTGTTCGACGGCAAGGTCTCGGTCAGCGACTCCTCGGCAACCCCGGTCAGCACTATCGATGTCGATGAAACCATCCCCATGCTGTATCTGTCAGCGCGTTTCGATCTGCCGATGACCGGCTTCTATGTCGGCGCCAATATCCAGCAGATCAGCATCGGCGATAATTCCTCAGAGGATTCATCGCTGATGGTTGGCTATGAATCCAAGCTGGGTCTGGGCATCGAAGGTGGTATCAAGACCTTCAACCTGGAACTGGACGATGCTGACGACCTCAATACCAACCTGGAATATGACGGTGTTTACCTGAACGGTTATTTCCACTTTTGATCATCAGTCGGACATCAGCAAACAACGAAAAAGGCCTGCACGAATGCAGGCCTTTTTTTTAACTGGGATTGGATTTTCGCGTCACACCGAGAAGGATGCCCCGCAACCGCAGGTAGTCGATGCATTCGGGTTATTGATCACAAACATCGATCCTTCCAGGCTCTCCTTGTAATCGACCTCTGCGCCTATCAGGTATTCATAGCTCATCGGGTCGATCAGCAGGGTTACGCCGTTCTTCTCCACTTCATGATCACCCTTATTGACCTTGTCGTCGAAGGTGAAGCCATACTGGAAGCCGGAACAACCACCGCCCTGGACAAAGACGCGTAACTTGAGGTCAGGATTTCCTTCCTCTTCAATCAGGGTTTTCGCCTTGTTGGCCGCGGCATCGCTGAAATCGAGCACGGTTTCATTACTGGTGCCGAGCGGCACGCCAAAATTGGCATTGATATTTACACTAACCATATCGCTTTCCTAGAAATCAATAACCGGCACGATAGCTTTCCTGACTAAATTAGTCAACTATTGCTCGGTAGCCAGTTTGCCGCCTGCTACCGGCTTGGAAGACTTATCTTCCAGTTGCTTGGGTGCGAGATTTTCTGCAGTCTCATGAACCAAACCACCGTTGACCTCGGCGCCAATTGCCATCTCAATCAGGTTGTAATAGACACTCCCGTTGATCCTGGACTTGGGCGCAAGCTCGACGCGGTTAGCGCCGAAAACGTCACCAACGATTTCGCCGTTTAGCACCATGTTAGGAACTTTCACTTCTCCTTCAATATGGCCGAATTCGCTTAAAATCAAGAGTGCATCACTACCTGCTTCAGCGACAACGTTACCCTTAATGACACCGTCAACATGGAGCCCGCCGCGAAACTCCAGATCACCGTTTATTACGGTTCCCTGGCCGATCAAGGTATCAATTCGGGCTGACGCCAGGTTATTTTTCTTTTTGAACATCTATCTTTCGCCTCCTGCAAGGGCCTG
>JASJBV010000035.1 GCA_030066335.1 Gammaproteobacteria bacterium | reverse complement strand
GTGATTGGGGTATAGTCCGCCAGGACCTCTTGTATTTTTTCCTTGCTGACCGGCTTGGGTACGAAATCATCCATACCGGCATCCAGACATTCGCGCACATCCTCCTCGAATGCATTGGCAGTCATCGCCACGATCGGAATATTTCTTACCTCATCCGGCAGGCCACGGATAATTCGGGTGGCGGACAAACCATCCAGCTCGGGCATCCGCACATCCATGAATACCAGGTCATAAGGCCGGTTTTTCACCGCTTCCACCGCCTCGATACCATTGCCGGCGATATCGACCCGATGGCCAAATTTTTCAATCAACTTGCGGGCGACGATCTGGTTTGGCACCACGTCTTCCACCACCAGGATGCGCATGGGCTCATGGTTAATCGCCTCGTAATCCATAACCGATGCCGCCGGCTCCATAACCTGCTGTTCCGTGGCGGTGACTTTACGCAACGCAATCTCGAACCAGAAGCGGCTACCCTTACCCGGTTCGCTTTCCACATCGATGAAGCCCGACATCGCCTCAACCAGGCGTTTGGTGATCGCCAGGCCAAGGCCGGATCCACCATACTTACTGGTCACCGATGCATCAGACTGCACAAAACTCTCAAATAAATGCTCGGTCTTGTCGGCTTCAATACCGATCCCGGTATCCGTGACTTCAAACATCAGCTTGCAGTTGACCTTGTCCTCATGGGTGACTTTGACAGCGATACTGATCTGGCCGGTTTCGGTGAACTTGACCGCATTGCCGACCAGGTTCATCAGGATCTGACGGATCCGCCCGGGATCGCCCTTGAACATCAGACCGCTGGATTCCGGCAGATTAATGACAAATTCAATCTGTTTGGCGGCGGCATGAGATTCAAAGATATCAACGACGTCGGCAACCAGGTTGCGCAAATTGAAGTCACTCTCCTCCAGCTCGAGTTTATGCGCCTCGAGTCGGGAAAAATCGAGGATATCATTGATGATGGTGATCAGGGCATCGGCCGAATCATGGATGACCCTGACATAATGCTGTTGCTCGGTATCGAGCTCACTGTCCAGCAACAGGCTGGCCATGCCGCTGACACCATTCATCGGCGTGCGGATTTCATGACTCATGGTAGCCAGGAACTCAGACTTGGCCTGACTTGCTTGCTCTGCCTCTTTTTTTGCCAGGGCCAGATTGTGCTCTATGCTCTTGCGTCTTTCCACTTCCAGGGATAAAGACACATTGCCGGCAATGGCGGTGGCAAAATCCTGTTCATGATTGGCCCAGTGACGGATTCTGCCCTGATGCTCATGACACACCACACCAACGACCTCACCCTGGAAATAGATAGGGATATCGAGCATCGAAAAAATATTGTTCGGCTGTAGATAGTTATTATTGAATGCCGCGGTGATCAAATCGCGCCGGGCATCATTTATCACCAGCTGCCGTCCCATCTCCATCGCGGTGAAATACTTGGGATAGTGAACTCGCTTCAGTTCCTGGCCACTGGAATGACCCTCATCCTGGCTGTACATGTCCTGGCATTCGATAGCGCTCCGCTCATCGCTGAATAACCAGATGCTGACCCGACTGACATCCAGGGTATCGGCCGAGATCTCGGTGGCCTTGCGAAATGCCTCGTCAAGGTTTTTGTAATTGACCCCTGACCATTCCATCAATGCATTCTGGTACTTTTCTATGCGTTGGGTACGCAAGCGTCGGACCCTGATGGTTTCTCGTTTACGGCGCTGGAAAGTTTGATAAAAAATGACCAGCAGGGAGAGCACGGTAATCACCAACACAAATATCGTGGTCAGAATCAACTGCCGATTCTGTTCGTAAAACGACCGGGGAATATTGACGAATTCAGATTGATGCAGAATTGGTACCGGTAACCTGATATCCAGTTGATCCAGGCGTGCCTTGTTGAACATATACAGGTTCGGGCTCTCGGTGATATTACGAATATTAGCCAGCGATTTACCCGACTGAAAATCCAATACCAGATCGGCCGCCGCCTGACCCTGGCTTCTGCCGTTGGTGACATATCCACCCAGTACCTCATCGAGGATATAGGCATCCTCCATGCTGATCACGGCGAATTCACCCGCGGACTCGATACCGCTGATGGTCTGCTCGATGGTCAGGGTTTTATCATTGCTGTCTTTCATGCCACCGATGGTGGTCAGGAACAGTAGTTTTTCCGTGCGGCCGGTAAGCGTGGCGAGTACATCAGGCATGCTCGGCCCGTTAACGAAGGTTGCCTGGATGTGTGACAGTTGTTGTAATTGCTGCTTGATTTCATGCTCAATCGCATCCGAGGTATTGGAGCCGTCACCAACGACCAGTATCTCGTTCGACCGGTTATCAAGTTGCTGCAGCAATCGCAGATTGGCCGCAATATCTTTCTTCTCGAACACCCCCCGCATCGGCAGATCTTCAAGCTGCGGCAACACCGCATAATCATTGACTCCGGAAAAGAATACCGGGGCTGTCGGGAACAGATCGGCGAGAAAATCCCGGGCAAAGATGAAGCCATTATCATCGGTTACATAGATCACGTCAGGCTGGTAGTCCCGGTACTTGCTGCGTAAATAGGTGACAAAGGTATCAGTATATTCGGCGGTCATTTGCAGGCGCTTGGTATCCAGATACTCGGTAGTCACATTCAACGGTAACGAGCTGCCCGCGTTCAGGCGCTCGACAAACCCCAAGTGCTGTGATTTGGTCCAGGGATATTCCTGCGCATAGGCATGTACCACCAGCACCTGGAAATTACTCTCCGCGTGGGCCGGAAGCTGGAGGATGGTGAAAAATGTAAAGAGCGATACAACTCTTAGCAATTGCTGCATATTTAATCTTGCTTGGTAACCATGCTATCCCGGCATTTTCAATGGTCTACAGGTTAGTCCGGTCCTGCATTCCCCCGCTTTTGCCGAGACCGATACAACCGGTGAAACGGGCCTGTCTCAGCTGCAGAGGTTGGTTTTTGCCGAGGTTTTGCTAATTATCGCTCAAAACCAGCTTTTTTCAGGGTTTTTTGCCGTCAGCGAGGGTTGCCCGGGGCCAGCATCAACACGTTTTCGAGTAGTCAGTCCGGATTAACAAATGTTATATATATTATTAACCCGGTTGGCATGCTATTTTGCTTTCCGGTTCCAGTCATTTTGTCCGTTATGTCAGATCCCCTGTTACGTCTTAAGGTTTTGAGTGCCGGGATCCTGAGCCTGGTCCTGACCCTGGGCATAGCCCGCTTTGCCTATACACCCTTATTACCGCTGATGCAGCAACAGGCAGGACTGGGGGTCGCCGACGGTGGCTGGCTGGCATCGATCAACTACCTGGGATACCTGGGTGGCGCGATCCTGGCCTCGCTATTCAATGACCTGGTGATCAAGGACCGACTGTACCGTGTCGGCCTGCTGATCGCGATCGTCAGTACCGCGGGGATGGCTCTGACCACCGATTTCTGGGTCTGGTCAATGTGGCGCTTTGTGGCCGGGCTCAGCAGTGCCGCCGGCTTGCTGCTGGGTTCCGGGCTGATTCTGAACTGGCTGATCCGCCATGATTACCGCAGTGAGCTGGGCATTCATTTCGCCGGGATTGGCCTGGGTATCCTGGTCTGTGCCGCGGCAGTGGAAATCATGGCAAGCTGGCTGGACTGGTATCAGCAATGGTGGGTATTCACCTTGCTTGGCATGCTGTTGCTAATTCCGGCCTGGGCCTGGTTGCCGGCACCTGACCGCAGCTCGTATACCCGTAGCGGTAATCCGATGCGTGACCGCCCGCCAACGGCCCGGTTTATGCGCTTGTTCATCTTGGCGTATTTCTGTGCCGGAGTTGGCTATGTGATCAGCGCTACCTTCATCGTGGCGATCGTCGAGCGTCTTCCCGGACTGGAGGGCAAGGGTAATTGGAGTTTCATGTTACTCGGCCTGGCGGCGACCCCGGCCTGTATCATCTGGGACCTGGTGGCACGGCGGATCGGGGAGTTGAACGCCCTGCTCGCGGCCTCGATGCTGCAAATCATCGGTATCGGGTTACCGTTGCTGAGCAATAACCTGCTGCTGACGCTACTCAGTGCCATCCTGTTTGGTGGCACCTTCATCGGCATCGTCAGCCTGGTGCTGACGATGGCCGGGCGTTATTACCCGACGCGTCCGGCCAAGATGATGGGCAAGATGACGATTTCCTACGGTATTGCCCAGATTACCGCCCCCGCGTTAACGGGTCTGATCGCGGGTTATACTGGTAACTATAACAACGGGTTGTACCTGGCCGCCGGCATGATGGTCATCGGCACCCTGTTGTTGATGAGACTGAAGGTATTGGAGTCCGCGAAAAAATCGCCCTGATCGGGTATCCCGGCCTGGCTGCTTACAATTCCTCTTCGATCTCCGGCATGCCGAAATCATCCATAGCGTCAGGCTCATAGTCGTCAGCCTCTTCCGCCAACTCTACCTGTTCGAGTAAATTGATTGCAATGGTGATGAAGTCACTATCAGTGATAATGCCAACCAGCCGGTCATCGCTGACTACCGGCAGGCAGCCGTATTTATGGCTTTGCAGGAATAACGCGGCCTGGCGCAGCGAATCGGTGGTATGGATCACGCTGACGTGCTTGATCATGATATCTGCCAGTTTGACTGCATCCTGTTGCGGTGCAGCCGGATTGGTTGCCTGCAGGATATCGCGCTGAGTCACCAGGCCCTGCAACTTGTTGTCCTGATCGGTAATCGGAATGTGACGAATGTTTTTCTCGGTCATCATCTTCCTGGCATCTTCCAGGGTATCGGTCTCGGTCAAGCTGTAGGGATTCGTTGTCATTAACTCTTCGATTGTGATCATGGCTATTTCCGGTAAGAACAAGCAAGTGATGAGGATTAATTTAACAAAAACTTTCGCTAAACTGATTGAGCAGCATCAAATAAGCCGCGAATTTAAGCCGGGCGGCTGTCGTCCAGCGGGGTCATCGATTGATTTCAATTGAGGATATTGATCGGGTCGTCCCTGAGCCAGGCCTGGATCACGTCAACCGTCTCCCCGTAAAACACCCGGTAGGTCTGCTCGGTGACAAAGCCAACGTGAGAGGTAAGCACGCTATTGGGGATAGCGCGCAGGGGATGATTTTCCGCCAGTGGTTCTTGTGCATAAACATCCAGGCCTGCACCGGCAATCCTGCCATTGTTCAGGGCACTGATCAGATCGGCCTCGTTGATGATCGGACCACGCGAGGTATTGATCAGGTAGGCAGTGCTTTTCATCTGGGACAAAAACTGCCGATCGATCAGCCCGCGATAACGGGTCCCCATTTTCAGATGGATGGTGATGATGTCCGAATCAGTCATCAGGGTTTGCTTATCGACCCACTCTACCCCCAGCTCATCACAGCGTTCGCGGGTCAGGTTTTCACTCCATGCAATCACGCGCATACCGAATACCTTGGCAAATGCGGCTACATTCGCCCCGTGTCTGCCGAGACCAATGATGCCCAGGGTCTGCCCCCTGAGATCTCTGCCGATGGTGGTTTGCCATAATCCCTGGCGCATCGCATTGTCCTCGGCAACGATCTTGCGGCTAAGTGCCAGGATCAGCCCCCAGGTCAATTCCGAGGCTGCATGGCCGGGCGAAGCGGTGCCACAGACCATGATGCCATGGTCACTCGCCGCTTGCAGGTCGATCGCCGCATTGCGCGCGCCGGAGGTAATGAGTAGTTGCAAATCATCCAACTGCTCGAGTACCTCGCGCGGAAACCGGGTGCGTTCGCGCATGATACAAACGATGTCAAATCCCTGCAGCTTATGCACCACCTGGGTCGCGGCTCCCAGATGATGATTGAACACGGTGATCTCGGCGTTCCCATCCAGCGCTGACCAATCGGCCATTTGTAATGCAACATTCTGATAATCGTCAAGCACGGCGATTTGATATTTTTTAGTCATAGTGAATCACCTGTTAGTGAGAACCTGTTTGGTCATCGTGACCTAGCACGATAAACCAGTAACATCCATGCAGCTCAAGCAAAGACCGGCTTACCCAAAGACTGTTTTATTCTAATCCAGCCAAACTTTCACAAAGCTTTCAACATTGATGAGTTATCGCGTGAAACCACCCAGCAAATCGAGAAATGGCCGGCAAATAACAACTTAACTGTTTAGTGAAAGGTTGATGAAAGCTTGCACCGATAAAGTAATGCCGAGAGTGCGATTCTCTATTATGCACTCCTGAATAACAGCATATTTACAGTCACAATGAGGAGGAGGCCTATGAGCTTCATAACCAAACTAATCCGCGCCGGGGTGATCGCCATCTTTACCCTGACCGCATCCTTTTCCGCCTTTGCCGCGAACTTTTCCGGCAAAACCATCGAGTGGGTCATCCCGTTCAAGGAAGGTGGCGGCTCTGACAAATGGGCGCGTTTCTACGCCCCGTTACTGGCAGAGGCATTACCCGGCAAGCCTACCGTGGTGGTCAAGAATATGCCTGGTGCCGGCTCCACCAAAGGCGCCAACTGGTTTGCATCCAGGGCCAAGGCTGACGGCATGACCATCTTCGGCTCGTCCGGCTCTACCCAGTTCCCATTCCTGTTGGGCGATAGACGTGTCAAGTACGATTACGCCGACTGGAACGTGGTGCTGGCCTCCGCTACCGGTGGCGTGGCCTATCTGCCGGCAGACCTGGCCAAGCGCTGGAACAGCAACCCGCAGGATGTCATCGATAATGTCAACTTCATCTACGGCTCCCAGGGCGCGACCCGTCTAGACCTGGTACCGCTTCTGGCCTGGGAGATGCTGGGCATGAAGGTGGAACCGGTATTCGGCATCAAGGGCCGCGGTGACGGTCGCCTGATGTTCGAACGCGGCGAGGCCAACATCGACTACCAGACTTCATCCGCATTCCTGTCCAAGGTCACCCCGCTGGTCGAAGAGGGTAAAGCCGTCCCGATCATGACCTGGGGCGCGCTGGACGACAATGGCAATATCGTTCGCGATCCAACCTTCCCTGATGTACCCTCCTTCAAAGAGGTTTACATCAAGGTGATGGGTAAGGAGCCGAGCGGTCCCGCCTGGGATGCCTGGAAAGCCTTCTTTGTCGCCGGTTTCCCCGCGCAAAAGATGGTATTCCTGCCCAAGGGCGCATCGCAGGACATGATCGATACCTATTCCAACGCTTTCAAGGCAGTCACCGAACGGCCTGATTTTGCCCAGATCTCCAAGGCACGGCTGGGGGTCTATCCGCAAGCGACCGGAAACCAGGCCAAGGCCAAGATGGTCCAGGGTACGGTGGTCGAAGATTCTGCTACTAACTGGATCAAGAACTGGCTGAAAGATCGTTACGGGGTAAAACTATAATCAAACCCCGGTATGATTAACCCGCATGGGTTAACTGACCTTTAGGTGGTATTTTGCCGGGCGGACAACGCCCGGCACATCTTTTGCAAATCCCTGGTGACGGAGGGGAAACCATGGATATCTTTAGTGTCGCTCTGCCTGCACTCAACGAGGCCTTTGCATTAATCTTAACGCCCCAGGCGATCGGTTACCTGGTCGGCGGGGTTTTGCTCGGACTCAGCGTCGGCGTATTTCCCGGCCTCGGCGGCATCGCCGGCTTATCCCTGGTGTTGCCGTTTATCTATGGTATGGATCCGATTGCCGGTCTGTCACTGATGGTCGGCCTGGTCGCGGTAATCCCCACCTCGGATACCTTTGCCTCGGTGCTGCTCGGGATACCGGGCTCCTCCGCGTCGCAGGCAACCGTGCTGGATGGTTTCCCGCTATCGAAAAATGGCCAGGCCGCACGGGCGTTGGCCGCGGCATTTGTATCTTCGTTATTCGGCGGCTTACTCGGCGCCCTTATTCTTACCTTCTTTATCTTAATTGCCCGGCCGCTGGTACTGGCCTTCGGCATTCCGGAATTATTGCTGCTGACCATCCTCGGTTTCTCCATGGTTGGCGTACTGGCGGGCCGCAGCCTGCTCAAGGGTCTGATCGCGGTCGGCCTGGGGATGACCGTCGGTGCCATCGGTGAAGCACCCGCCCAGGGTTCGTCACGCCTGGATTTCGGATCCTGGTATCTGCAGGATGGTTTCAGCCTGGTGGTGGTTGGCCTCGGTATATTCGCGATTCCGGAAATCATTTCCCTGTTACGCCAAAACCGGGCGATTTCCAAGGATGCGAAACTGGGTGCCGGCTGGCTGGATGGCCTGAAGGACTGGTGGGCGAATAAATGGCTTTCGTTCCGCTGTGCGGTGATCGGGGTCCTGGTCGGGGTAATCCCCGGTCTCGGTGGCTCGGTGGTCGACTGGATCGCCTATGGCCACTCGGTACAGACCACCAAGGACCGCTCAAAGTTCGGCAAAGGCGAAATTCGTGGAATAATCGGGCCAGAGTCATCGAACAATGCGAAGGAAGGTGGTGGCCTGGTTCCCACCCTGCTGTTCGGTATTCCTGGTTCGGGTTCGATGGCGGTATTTATCGGCGGCATGATCCTGATCGGCTACGAGGCCGGCCCGCAGATGATCCGCAATGACCTGCCGGTAACCTACACCGTGGTCTGGTCACTGGCGCTGGCCAACGTGGTTGGTGCCGGCCTGTGTATATTCCTGTCTCCCGCTATCGCCAGGTTGACCACGATCCGCTTTCCGTTGCTGGTACCCTTCCTGTTCATGGTCATCGCGTTCGCTGCATTCCAGTCGAAGCAAACCCTGTGGGACGTGGCCGCGCTGGTGCTGATCGGGTTGTTGGGCATCTTCATGAAACGCTTTGACTGGTCCCGACCGGCGTTTCTGATCGGATTTGTCCTCGCCGACCAGGCCGAGGTCTACACTTACCAGGCCGCGCAGATTGCCTCGGTCAAACAGCGTACCGGTGGCTGGGAGGCGGTGACCTCTTACCTGTTCAGCACCGTGGGCATGGTCCTGATTGCGGTGATCATCATCTCGATCTGGCTCGGCGCACGCCAGTCAGATGCGCTTCACAAGGACGAACCTCTCGATGTCAGCGGCAGTAAGAAGGCCCCGGTCATTTTTACCCTGGTGGTTTCAGGCATCCTGCTGACGGCCTTTATCGATGCGATGCTGGTCGACGTCTATATCGACAAGGTGTTCCCGGCCGCCGTCTCGGGCCTGGCTTTCCTCGGCTCGGTCGCCCTGCTGGTGCAAATGCGCAGATTTCCCGAGTCAAACCCGATGTTCATGGATCATGAATACCATGGTGAAGATGCCAAGGCCCCGGCCGGATTGTGGCGCTCGCTGGCCTGGTTTATCTCGCTGCTGGTATTAACCGGTTTCTTCGGCTTTGTCATTGCCCTGGCCATTTTCTTCGTCGTGTTCCTGCGCATGCGTGAGTCGCTGCCGTGGAAGAATATCATTGTCATGACGGTCGCCGGACTGGGTTTCCTGATCTTCCTTGCCGGCGTGCTCAACCGGGATTTCCCTCCCGGATTATTGCAGCACTACTTTGAACTGCCCTGGCCATTGTCCGGACGCTAGTCCTGGCGGCGGGTCAGCGGCAGCGAAATGACCAGCGACTTACCGCTGCTGTTGTTGCTAGCGTTGATCAACTGCAACCTACCACCATGTAATTTTGCAATATCATTGACTACCGACAGCCCCAGCCCGGTACCATCATGGGCGTCATTGCCGGTGGCAAAAGGTTCCAGCAAATGGATGAATTCATCCTGACCAATCTTCCTGCCATTGTCCGAAACGCACAGCCTGGCCGTCTTGCGATCGCTGGCCGGGGACTGCTCAATCTCGATATGACTGCCAGGCTGGTTATGGCAAATGGCATTATCGATCAGGTTGGCCAGGGCCTCTTTCAGGAGCGCCGGATAGCCTTTTGCCTGTAGCGATTCATCGCTGATGTTGAGGGTATATTCGTGGTTTTTCTGCATCGCCTGGTAGGCATTGTCCTCTGCGGCCTGCCTCACCACATCGGCCAGGGTGAAGATTTCTGCCTGTTCGGGATCCTGCGCATGCGCCCTGGCACTGACCAGCATCTGGTCAATCAGTTTGCCGGTAGAGCGCGAGATATGGACGATTTTCTCGATGCTGGTTTGATATTCCCCAATGCTTTGATTATCCAGCGCCGCTTCACTCTGGGTCTTTAACGCGGCAATCGGATTGCGTAACTGGTGCGCCGCATCGCCGAGAAAGCGCTCGCGCAGCCGATTGGCCCTGGATAGCTGGTTGAACAACTTATTCATCGAAACCACCAGGTCCTTGACCTCGACCGGCACCACGCCCTTGATCGGCGACAGGTCGTCAGCCGACCTTTTCTCTATCGATCGCTTGAGTTTCTCCAGCGGCTTCAAACCCTGGGTAACCGCGATCCAGACGATGACGCCGGCACACAGGATCATGACCAACAGACGCAACACCGACTGGTTGAATATTTCAAAGGTCAGGTTTTCCCGTTCACTGATCCGCTGCCAGGCGGTAATCCGCATCCAGCCATTGAGTTCCTGTTCGCTGATAAACTGGCTGATCGTGACCACCCGCACCGGGTCACCCTTGTACACACTATCGTAATAAAATGGCTGGTTCGGTTTGTTGTCGATGACACCCTCGAAGTCAGGTACACCCGAATAACCGGTGACGAACGCATTGTCCGGGCCCACCGCATGATAGAAATACTGGTCGCCCAGGTTCTCGGTCAGCGCCTCCAGGATGTTTTCTGACAACAGGTCGCCTTGCGAGGAAATCACATTCTCGGCGATCACCAGCATCACCGAATACAGGATCTGATCATGCAGCCTGATCGCGGTTTTCTTGGCACTGTAAAAAGTCTCGATCGAGACCAGGACGGCGATGATGGCGAGGGGTATGACCAGGCCGCGCAACAACCGGTAATGAATGGATAACTGGTTGTTCACGGCTTAAGCCTGAGGCAGTAGCCCATTCCTCTCAGCGTGCGGATCTCCGTCCGGGTCTGGGCCAGGCGTTTGCGCAGGCGATGAATATATATCTCCACCGTGCTTTCCTCGATATCGCTGCCGGCGCCGTACAGATGATCGAGAATCTGCTGTTTCGATACTACCTGTTCGCCCCGGTGCAGTAATAATTCCAACAGGGACAGTTCCTTGCGCGGCAGTTCCACTCCCTGCTCGTTGATCTTCAGTTGCCGGGCATTGGCATCGAACTGGATATCACCGAGTTGAATGATATTGACCTGCTCTTTGCTGCGTCGTCGCAACAGGGCCCTTGCCCTTGCCTTCAACTCATCCAGATCGAATGGCTTGGTCAGGTAATCATCGGCGCCGGCATCGAGGCCCTTGATCTTATCGGATTGTTCCGCCCGCGCGGTCAACATCAACACCGGCATATCCATCCGCTCACTGCGAATACAGCGCAGCACTTCCAGGCCCGAAATATCCGGTAGATTGATATCGAGGATGACCAGGTCAATGATTTCCTGCTTGAGGAAATCGATCGCCAGGTTGCCGCTGTGCACCTCATCGACGCCATGCCCATCAAAGCGAAATGCCTTGCTGATACCATCGGCCAATACTTCATTATCCTCAACCACCAGAATACGCATATTTTTATACTTGTAAGCTAAATGAAAGGTTGTTTAATTATTATGTTAGGTTAATTGATAACACAGTCTTCTAATTAAGTACAAAACAATTATTTATGGCTGCTGACCTGATCTCCATCCCCTGTACTCTTATGCGCGGCGGCACGTCGAAAGGACCTTATTTCCTGTCCACCGACCTGCCTGCTGACCGTCAGCAATTGGCGGCAATCCTGCTCGCCGTGATGGGCTCGCCCGATGTGCGTCAGATCGATGGTATCGGCGGTGCGGACACCTTGACCAGCAAGGTCGCGATTGTCGGTCCGTCGGACAGGGATGATGTCGATGTCGAATACCTGTTCGCCCAGGTTTCCATCGACAAAGCGGTCGTCGACTTTGCGCCATCCTGTGGCAATATGCTGGCAGCGGTAGGGCCATTCGCGATCGAACAGGGCCTGGTGACAGCGCTGCCTGACGCAACCACGATCAGCATCCATAACGTCAATACCGATGCATTGATCGACGCGGTGGTCAGGACCTCCGCTGCCGGAGATGTCCTGTACAGCGGAGACACCAGCATCGATGGGGTACCGGGTACCGCCTCACCCATCATCTGTCGCTATAAGAATATCGCCGGTTCCAAAACCTCCGGTTTACTGCCGACCGGTAACCCCAGCGAACAAATCAATGGTATCGATGTCAGCCTGATCGATGTGTCGGTGCCGATGATGATGCTCAGAGCGCAAGACGTCGGCTTAACCGGTAGCGAAAGTAAAGCCGAGATCGATGCCAATAGCGCTTTGTTCGAGTTGATTGAATCGATGCGCCTGCAAGCAGGTAACAGAATGGGGCTCGGCGACGTTTCCGAATCGGTGGTACCCAAGGTGGCATTGCTGTCCAAACCGAGAAAAGGGGGCAGTATCACTTCGAGGTACCTGGTGCCGGACCGCTGCCATGCAGCGCATGCGGTTACCGGCGGCATGTGTGTTGCGAGCTGCTGTCAACTCAAAGGCAGTATTGCTGACGGCCTGGCGGATATTGCTTACCGGGACCAGGAACAAATCATTATTGAGCATCCTTCGGGTGTGCTGGATGTCGAAATCTCGGTGAGCGGACATGATCAACAGATGCAGGTTGAGTATGCCGCTGTGGTCAGGACCGCGAGGAAATTGTTTCAGGGCGAAGTATTTATTCCAATAAGCCAGGAGTAAAACCTGTTGTGGGCATGAAACAGCACCTATTGCCCATGGTCCCGGTTTTCTCATCGATCGGCGTTTCCCTGGTCGGCGTCTACCTGTTCCTGATCTTCGATTTGCCCCTGCCCTGGCTGTTGGGCGCTATTTTTCCGTTACTGTTTGTCTCCCGCCTGCACAAGATCCAACTTGCCCCGGCCAAACCCCTGATTCATCCGGCGCGGGGCCTGTTGGGCATCGCCATCGGTGCGTCGTTTACCCCGGCGATTATTGACTCGATCGATCTGTATTTGATCAGCCTGTTATTCATGCTGCCGTTCCTGGTCCTGGTTATCCTGTTCGGCAAATACTATTACCAGCGCATCATTGGCTTTGATAAGGACACCAGTATCTTTTGCGCCCTGCCCGGGGGCCTGCTGGAAATGACCCTAATCTGCGAGGCTCATGGCGCCAATATGAAACAGGTCGTGATGACCCATACCACCCGGGTCCTGTTGATCATCTATATCATTCCGTTTCTGATTCAGTTCTTCACCGCTTATGACCTGAGCGGTAACTTCACTTTTGCCGACCAAGCAACCAGCATCAACTGGATCGATAGCCTGATCATCGTCGCCACCGCGTTTGTTGGCT
>JASJBV010000161.1 GCA_030066335.1 Gammaproteobacteria bacterium | reverse complement strand
TTGTCCGGTCGCAAGCAGCTGCAACAGTTGCTCAGGAAAATAATCCTGAAGTGTTATGAGGACTGGAAACAACATGAGCATTGAACCTGACTGGCTGCGCCATGATCGTGATTATGTCTGGCATCCCTACAGCGCGATGCACAGTGGTAACCCGGTGTTTGCGGTGGAATCCGCTCGCGGTGTGCGGCTACAGCTGGCGGATGGCAGAGAGGTCATTGACGGCATGTCATCCTGGTGGTGCGCGATTCACGGTTATAACCACCCAGTGCTGAACCAGGCTTTAGAACAGCAATTACAATCGATGGCACATGTGATGTTTGGTGGTCTGACCCATGAGTCCGCCGCCAGACTGGCCGCAACCCTGGTCGATATCACGCCGCAACCACTGCAAACGGTTTTCTTTGCCGATTCCGGTTCGGTGTCGGTGGAAGTGGCAATGAAGATGGCGATCCAGTACTGGTATGCCCGTGGCCATCGCAACAAACAGAAATTCCTCACCATCCGCAGCGGCTATCACGGCGATACCTTCGGCGCGATGTCGGTGTGCGATCCGGTGACCGGTATGCATAGCCTGTTCGCCGATACCCTGAGTCAGCAACACTTTGTGCCCGCCCCGGCTTGTCGCTTTGGTGACTCCTGTGATGATGCTGACATCGCGGAGTTGGAACAGGCGTTAAGCCAGCATCAGCAGCAGCTGGCCGCGGTGATTCTGGAACCCATTGTGCAGGGTGCCGGCGGCATGCGCTTTTACTCGGCCGACTACCTGGCCCGGGTCAGGCAGTTGTGCGATGAGCATGCGCTGTTGCTGATCACCGATGAAATCGCCACCGGCTTCGGTCGCAGCGGCAGGTTGTTTGCCTGCGAGCATGCTGCCATCGCACCCGATATCATGACTATCGGCAAGGCCCTGACCGGAGGTTACATGACCCTGGCGGCGACCCTGACCACGCACGAGGTCAGTACAACCATCAGTGACAATCCGCCCGGGGTGTTCATGCATGGTCCCACCTTCATGGCCAACCCGCTGGCCTGTGCGGTGGCCAATGCGAGTATCGGCCTGCTGCTGGAATCGGCCTGGCAGGACAAGGTCAGGCAGATCGAAGGCTGGTTGCGGGAAGGGCTTGCCGCCTGTGCGGACTTGCCGCAGGTAGCGGAGGTCAGGGTGCTCGGCGCGATTGGTGTGGTTGAACTGAAGCAGCCGGTCGAGATGGCCAGCATCCAGCCGCTGTTCGTCGAGCACGGGGTCTGGGTGCGGCCGTTCGGTAAACTAGTGTACCTGATGCCGCCGTTTGTTATCGACGAGGCCGATTTAAAGACCCTGACCGATGCGGTGGTTGCCGTGCTGACCGCCTACCATCAGCAATAAATGGCCGACTGTTCGCCAACTCAGGCTGACTTCGTCCGGTGACGTTGCTGACGACTGGAGGCTGCCTCGGCGGGTGCCTTGAGCCTGCTCACGGCTGCCGGCACTTGTTGCTGCAGCGGTCGTTTGAATCCGGCGCTGGCATAATCCTGTGCTAACGCCTGCAGCACAACGGGCTGATCCTGGTAACACTGATATAACAACTCGAACAGGCGTTGCAGGGCAATCCGATGGGTTTGCCCGGTGGTCGCAAACAGCCAGTCGGACAGCGCCATGAAGCGGGCGAAGGGTTGTGCGCCGAGAATAGGCGCAAGGCTGGCGCCAAAGCGCCCGGAATTGGCAATTATGTCCCAGTAGCGGGCAAAGCGATTGAGCCGGAACAGGGTGGCGCTATCCATATCCCGGGTCGATAAAATGTTATACGGCGGGTTCGGGTTGTAAACCATGTCGAAGCCTTGCTGATGGCGGATGATCGGGCTGCCGCGCAGGCGTTTCAGGATCCCCAGCTGGATTTCCTGTGGCCGCAGCGAGACCAGCAGATCGAAGCCGCGGGCGAAGCTGTCGATATCCTCGCCCGGCAGCCCGGCGATCAGGTCGGTATGCAGATGCACGCCGGTTTCGGATCTGAGGTAGTGCAGGTTGTGTTGGGTCTGGTCCTGGTCCTGGCGGCGACTGATCAACGCCTGTACCTGCGGGTTGAAGCTCTGAATCCCTATCTCGAACTGCAGGCAGCCCGCAGGAAAACGCTGAATCAGGGTTTTCAGGCGTTCCGGCAGGCGATCCGGAATCAATTCAAAATGCAGGAACAAGTCATCCAGCGGTTTGTCCAGGAAGAAATTCAGGATCCGTTCACTGGTATTGAGATTCAGATTGAAGGTGCGGTCGACGAATTTGAAATGACGCGCACCACGCTCGTATAACGCCTGCATCTGGCGCAGGAAATCGTCGATATCCACCGCTTGCGCGGTCTTGTCCAGCGCCGACAAACAGAATTCACACTTGAACGGACAGCCGCGCGAGGCCTCGACATAGATCACGCGCTGGCGGATGTCTTCATCACTGTAACCGGCATAAGGCAGGCTCAGCTGGGCCGGGTTGAACGTAGGAGCGTCGATGATCCTGTCTGGCTGCGCGGTGGCTGTGAGCAGCTGCCGGCATAGCTCGGCGAAGGCAAAATCCGCCTGCCCGCGAATGATATGGTCGGCATAGGGATAAGCCGGTGACTGCTCGGTCTCATGGCTGATTTCAGGACCGCCGGCAATCAGAGGGATATCCGGGCGCAACGACTTGATGATCGCCATCACCTCGGTGGTTTGGGTGATATTCCAGATATACAGGCCAAAACCGATGATCCGTGGCTGCAGCTCGAGTAACTGTTCGGCGATATCCAGCGGACGCTGGTTAATGGTGAACTCGATGATGCGGCTTTGCGCCTGCAGCTCGTCCATCTGTGCATACAGATAACGCAGCCCCAGTGAGCTGTGGATGTAACGCGCATTCAACGTGGATAGCAGGATCATTCAACCCTGTCCCCGATGGTCATGGATGTTGCGATTAAGCAGCGATGGCATGCGGTATTATCTGTTCGTGGTTTTAATTGGGCAGGTGGTAGGATAACCTAATTACCTGGCTATACCGAGGAGATTGAAATGCGGGGTTATGTGCCTCCGGACCCGGAAACCAAGGTTTCCACTTACCAGTATGCCGTGGTGTATGTACCACGTCGCAACCGTAACCGCTTTGCCAGTAACTGTGTGCAGATCAAGGATTCGCCGGAACAGGCTTTACGTGATGCTGACCCGCAGCGAAAATACTATGCCGCCAGGGTCATGGGGCCATCCAAATCTTCCGAGGGCCAGTACCTGTATTACCTGGCAGAATGGTTGCAGGAATAAATGATGATAATAATTATGTACGGGCAAGATCGATGCAAAAAGATGATGATTTAATCCGCGAGATCCTCGATTTCTGGTTCTCCGCTGAAGTCAGGCCACTGTGGTTCAAATCGACGCCGGAATTCGATGAGCTGTTGCGCCAGCGGTATGAACATACCTGGGGCCTGGCGCGTGCCGACAGTTATGACCACTGGGAACAGGAACCGGAAAGTGCGCTGGCCCTGGTCATCATCCTCGATCAGTTCCCGCTCAACATGTTTCGCGAGGATGCCCGCCAGTATTCGACCGAGGCGCATGCCCGCCGGATTGCCCGCGCGGCCGTCGAGCAGGGCTTCGACCAACAATTGAGCCAGGTGCAAAAAGCCTTCTTATACCTACCTTTCATGCACAGCGAATCGATCGAGGACCAGAACACCTCGGTGGCTCTGTACGAAAAAGCCGGACTCGAGGACAACCTGGGTTATGCCATTCACCACCGCGACGTGATCAAGCGCTTTGGCCGATTCCCTCACCGTAACCAGGCCCTGGGCCGCGTGAGCAGCGAGGAAGAGATCGAATATCTGAAGGACGCGCGCTGGTAACCCGGCATGTTGCAGTCCATCAAGCAGCAGCTTGGCAATTACATCTGGGATCGCGAGGTTACGACACTGGGCTACTGGCAACAGAAGCTGGTCCTGTTTATGCAAATCATGGTCATGGTATGGCGTGACCTTGCCGGCGGTATGCTCACGCTGCGCGCGATGAGCCTGGTTTACACCACCCTGTTGTCACTGGTGCCGCTGCTCGCGGTCAGTTTTTCCGTGCTCAAGGGTTTCGGTGTGCATAACCAGCTCGAGCCGGCGCTGCTCAACTTCCTGCAGCCATTGGGTGACAAGAGCATAGAGATCACCGCCAACATCGTCGGCTTTGTCGAAAACATCAAGATCGGAGTGCTCGGCGCCCTCGGCCTGGTGTTGTTGATCTATACCGTTATCTCGCTGGTGCAGAAGATCGAATCCGCGTTCAACTACACCTGGCGCTTATCCAGCAGCCGTAACCTGTCGCAGCGTTTCAGCAATTACCTGAGTGTGGTCATGGTTGGACCGGTGTTGGTTTTCTCGGCAGTAGGAATTGCCGCCTCGTTGCAAAGTCACAGCATGGTCAGTGCGATCGAGGCCTTGCCATATGGCGGCGATTTCATCCAGCTATTGGCCTGGTTGCTGCCCTACCTGCTGGTGATTATCGCTTTTACCCTGGTCTACCTGCTGGTGCCGAATACCCGGGTCGAGTTTCGATCCGCGCTCTACGGGGCCGTCGTCGCAGGTATCCTGTGGCGCCTGACCGGTGACCTGTTTGCCTCGTTTGCCGCCGGTTCCACCAGTTACACCGCGATCTACTCGGGTTTCGCAATCCTGCTGTTGTTCATGATCTGGCTCTACCTTGGCTGGATGATCCTGCTGATCGGTGCCAGCATAGCTTATTATCATCAGTATCCGCATCGCCTGCAGCAGCATCCCCAGGTTGATAGAATCAGCGCGGTTCTGCGCGAAAGCCTGGCCTTGCAGTTGATGCTGCAAATTGGCCGGGCCCATTATCAAGCGGATTCTGTGGCTGCCAGCCAGCATAGCCTGGTGCAACGGCTGCAGGTTCCGGAAGCTATGATCCTGCGTATGTTAAAAACTTTGGCCGAGTGTGGCTTAATCGTGGAGATTGCAGACGACAATACCCGTTATCTGCCGGCGCGGGATATCGAGCAGATCAGCTTGATCGATATTGTCGATGCGGCCCGCCGCGGCAAAGACCAGGGTATGCTGGCACAGTTAGCGGCGGAACCGGCGGTAAGCCGGATCCAACAGGATATCGATGACGGCCTGCGCCATGCATTGGCCGAGCGCAACCTGAAACAACTGGTGGTCTCGGCTCCAGCGTGAACGGACCGGATTCAGCAAGCATATTGGGTAAGCAAATAGGTTAAGATCAAACCGTGAAAATCGTCTCTTTCAATGTCAACAGCCTGCGTCAGCGCCTGCATCAGTTGCAGGCGGTGATCGATAAACACGATCCGGTATTTATCGGTCTACAGGAGACCAAGGTGCAGGATAAGGATTTCCCGCTCGAATCAATCCGTGATATGGGCTACCACGCCCTGTTCATGGGGCAGAAAACCCATTACGGGGTTGCGTTGCTGTCGAAACAGCCCTGTAATAGCAGTCAGCTGGGTTTCCCCGGAGATGATGAGGATGCCCAGAAGCGATTCATTGGTGGCAGTTACACGATCGAGGGCGAGGATTGGTACATCTACAACGGTTATTTCCCCCAGGGCGAATCACGCGATCATCCGGTCAAGTTCCCGGCCAAGGAAAAATTCTATCGTGATCTGAATGCTTTTATCACCACCACGCATAACCCCCAGCAGCCGGTAGTCATCATGGGTGATTACAACATAGCCCCGGATGACAAGGATATAGGTATCGGCGAGGACAATGCCAAACGCTGGCTGAGGACCGGCAAGACCAGCTTTTTACCAGAAGAGCGCACATGGTTCGAGGCCTTGTGCCAGCTGGGCTATCACGATGGATTCCGGGTCGTGCATCCCGACCAGGACCAGTTGTTCAGCTGGTTCGATTATCGCAGTCGGGGCTTCGAGCGCGAACCCAGGCGTGGCCTGCGCATCGACCATGTGCTGGTTACCGAAAGATTAAAAAATAATGTCAGCGCTGCAGGAATTGATTATGATATCCGATCATTAGCCAAACCATCCGACCACGCACCGGTGTGGATAGAGCTAAGATCCTGAGGGCCTGAGGGCCTGTTAACACTAATTGAATATTCGCGTTGTCGCCCAAAATGGGGGCAGACAAGGCAAGAGGAGAGAAGTTTGGTTATTCCAAATGAACGACGAGTAACGCCGGATGGCCCCATTTTGGGCACAACCCGGAGGGACTTGACCATTTTGCCGCAGAGCAGCGTTATATTTCGCTAATGTACAGTCAGTACACAGCGCTCAATATGCCTTGCTCTGCAACAAAATGGCCTAAGTCGCGTATTTTCAATTAGTGTTAACAGGCCCTAAATGAAATCCGACCAGAACAGTAACCTCATACCGGTAGAACATAATCAGACCACCTGCGCCGAATGTTCG
>JASJBV010000160.1 GCA_030066335.1 Gammaproteobacteria bacterium | reverse complement strand
GATGCGAATCGGCCCGTGCCCTGCAAAATCCGTTTATTTTCGGGAAGCCGCAGGCCACTCGGTGTGGGTGCCCTTTATTACGGGCATCCATGCCCTCCACCCTGCGGGCCAGCCTGCGGCTGTTTAAAATTGCTCCAGGCAATTTTATCTTTGGATACTTTCTTTTGGCATAAAAGAAAGTATCTCGCACGCGCACTCGTCAGAGGCTACGAAGCAATAAAAGCAGTAGCGTGTGAAATAAAAAAAAGAAGATAATAGATAACCATGAAATTCGAACTCGACAACACAATTGAATGCGCCCGCCGCGGCCGCTTAATCTTCGACCGTGGCACGGTGGAAACCCCGGCCTTCATGCCGGTCGGTACCTACGGTACGGTCAAGGCGATGACGCCTGAGGAATTACAGGAGATCGGTGCCCAGATCATTCTCGGCAATACCTTTCACCTGATGCTGCGCCCCGGCACCGAGATCATCCGGCAACATGGTGACCTGCATGATTTCATGCACTGGCAGGGGCCGATCCTGACCGACTCCGGTGGGTTCCAGGTGTTCAGCCTGGCGGAGATGCGCAAGATTTCGGAGCAGGGGGTGAAATTCAATTCACCGGTGGATGGGGCCAAGGTGGAGCTGACCCCGGAGATTTCGATGCAAGTGCAGCGTGCGCTGGGCTCCGACATCGTTATGATCTTCGATGAATGCACACCGTACCCGGCGACCGAGCAGGAGGCGCGGGACTCGATGGAATTGTCGTTGCGCTGGGCCGAACGCAGCAAGACCGCCCATGCTGACAACCCGGCTGCCCTGTTCGGTATCGTGCAGGGTGGCATGTACGACACGCTGCGCCAGCAATCGATCCAGCGCCTGGTCGAGATTGGCTTCGATGGTTATGCCATCGGTGGCTTGTCGGTCGGTGAACCGGCCGACGAACGCAACCAGGTACTGGATGCCTGTCTGCCCAATATGCCGACGGCAAAGCCACGTTACCTGATGGGGGTCGGCAAGCCGGAGGATATCATCGAGGGGGTCAGGCGTGGCATCGACATGTTCGACTGCGTGATCCCAACGCGCAATGCTCGCACTGGTTTTCTATACACCTACCAGGGCATTATCAAGATCAGGAATAGCCGCTACCGCGATGATACCAAACCCATCGACCCAAGCTGCGGTTGTTATACCTGTCGCAACTACAGCCGCGCCTACCTGCGCCACCTGGATAAGTGCCAGGAGATTCTCGGCTCACGCCTGAATACGATTCATAACCTGTACTTTTTCCAGGACCTGATGCGGCAGATCCGCGAGAGTATTGAAGAAAATCGCTTTACACGGTTCGCCGAGCTGTTTTATAAAAACTATCTGAATGAAAGGCAGACTTAGAAATTATAAAAATTGAACCACGAAGGACACGAAGAACACGAAGAAAAAATAAGTTAGACGCAAATTTTGGCTGCCGACTTATCTATTACGTATACGAATTTTAAAGAATAAATATAAACAGCTTCGTGCTCTTCGTGTTCTTCGTGGTTAATCATCCCGGGAGCACTATGAATAAAGTCATAAGCGCAGCCGAGGCTGCTGAACTGATCAAGGATGGCGACACGGTTGCCACCGGTGGCTTCGTTGGCAGCGGGGTACCCGAGGCCCTGTTGGCTGCGGTCCAGGTCCGTTTCCTCGAGCAACAGGCGCCGCGTGACCTGACCCTGGTGTATGCCGCCGGACAGGGTGATGGCAAGGAACGCGGGCTCAACCATCTGGGCGAGGAAGGCCTGGTCAAGCGGATCATCGGCGGTCACTGGGGGCTGGTGCCCAAGCTGGGGCAACTGGCTTTTGAAAATAAACTGGCAGCCTACAACCTGCCGCAGGGCGTGATCTCCCACCTGTACCGGGATATTGCCGCCGGCAAGCCGGGTTGCCTGACCCATGTCGGCCTGCATACCTTCGTCGATCCACGCGTTGATGGCGGTAAGTTAAACGACGCCGCGCAGGAAGATGTGGTGGAGTTGGTTAACATCGGTGGTCAGGAGTCCCTGTTCTATCCCTGTTTCCCCATCCATATCGCGCTATTGCGCGGAACCACCGCGGATGCCAAGGGAAATATCACGATGGAGAGGGAGGCCCTGACCCTGGAGGCGCTGTCGATTGCCCAGGCCGTGCACAACTGTGGCGGCAAGGTCATCGTGCAGGTCGAGCGGGTCACCGCCAGCCAGCGATTGTCACCGCAGCTGGTCAAGGTGCCGGGCATCCTCGTCGATGCGGTAGTAGTGGCTGACGCCGATGAGCATATGCAAACCTTTGCCGAACAATACAACCCGGCCTACAGCGGCGAGGTCCAGGTTTCTCGTGAGCACCTCCAGTTCGAAAAGGATATCCGCCTGATCATGGGGCGGATTGCCGCCCAGTACCTGCAGCTGGGCAGTATCGTCAATCTCGGGATCGGCATGCCGGAGGCGGTGGCGATGGCGGCCTCCGAGAAAGGCACGATAGACCAGATCACATTGACCGTGGAACCCGGTGGTATCGGCGGTATCCCGGCCAGTGGCCTCAGTTTTGGTGCTACCGCGAATGCCGAGTCGATTATCGATCAACCCGCGCAATTCGATTTTTATGACGGCGGCGGCCTGGACCAGGCTTTTCTCGGCATGGCCGAGGTCGACCGCGAGGGCAACGTCAATGTCAGTCGGTTCGGTACCCGCACTGCCGGCTCCGGTGGTTTCATCAACATCAGCCAGAACGCCAAGGAAGTCTACTTCATGGGAACTTTCACCTCCGGCAAACAACAGGTGGATATCCATGACCAGGGCTTGACCGTTCATAGCAATGGTAAAGTCAGGAAGTTTGTCGAACGGGTCCAGCACATGACCTTCAATGGCCGCTACGCGTTGAGCCAGGGCCAACGGGTTAGTTATATCACCGAGCGTGCGCTGTTTCGACTGACCGAGCAGGGCCTGTTGCTGGAAGCGGTCGCGCCCGGCATCGACATCGAGCAGGACATCCTGCAGCAAATGGATTTTGCGCCGATCCTCGCCGACCAGATAGACGTGCTGAATCTGGGTTTATTCGGCGATACTTGAACAAAGTCACAAATCTTTTGTTAAATCATCCTCATTACTGCGGTTATTTCCGCTGCTAGAATTTCCCCTCACTATACTGCTGATTATTAGATTAATAACGAATGCAGGTGGCGTTACTCCACCGGCATTTTACGAGGGTACAGGAGCTTATGAATTCCGAGCACATATTGCGGGAAAAAATAACGGATTTGATTTCCGAGGAAGTGGGACCGCTGGCCGATGTCATTATTGACGAGATACTTGATGATCTGGAAATCGAGGAGATCGAGTTATCGCGTTATTTTGCGACCAAATTCATCAGTGGCCTGGAAAAGAAACTGCCCAAAGATTTAAATAACCGCCAGCACATCATGCATGATGTTGGCATGTTGCTGATCCGTGGTTGATCAGCACAACTCCAGAGCTTAGACCCAGGGACAAGACGATGACAGTACGCGCCAAGTTAACATTCTCATTTCTGTTCATGACCATGCTGATGCTGGTTTTGTTTGCCACCGAACAGTTTATCTCGAGTAAGCAAAGCACCCTGGTCCAGCAGATGGTGACGGAACATGAGATCAGTGCCCAGTTGGTGGGTCTGTCGTCCGCGGCGAAACAAATCAAACTGTATGAGAATGAATATATCGCCCATGTTGACAATCCAACCATGCGCGAGATTTATGCGGGTCAGTTCAACGATACCGCTACCGAGATTTCTCAGTTCCTGGCCAAGCTGAGAAAGATGTATGCCCAGTCGGGCAAGACCAGTTCACTCAACGTGCTGGCGGTATGGGAGACATCCAGCCTGTTTTATACCAATGGATTCAATGAAGTACACCAAAAAGTCATGGCCGGAAAGATTACCGGTTCCAGCAGGACCCGATCTGCGATCGCGGAATTCAACAAGGGATTTAAAGCCGTGGATAATGGCACCGCAGCGGCTATCGAAGAGCAATACAAGCTGGCCGCCACCAAGGCTGACAATATCACCGGGTTCCAGCGTGATTCGTTCTCGATCTTTCTCACGGTCAGCGGTATCTGTCTGGCGCTGGCTTTGATCATGTCCTACTGGGTACCGGCCAGTGTCACCAAGCCCATTCGTTATCTGACCAAGATCGCCCATCACATCAGCAAGGGCAAGGTCGATGAAGACATCCTCATTGGCGGCAGTGCGGAGTACAAGGATCTGGGTAAGTCGATGCAGCGCCTGCAGATCACCACCGATGGCCTGATGCAGCGGGTGAAGAAAGCTAAACCCAGGACAGAGTCACACAAAGCTGAAGCCGCCTGATCCATTCTCAATCAGCACGGTGCTGCCAGCAGGCAGCGCCGTGGCTGTAGTCATCCCTTGATCCTGAACCAACCCTCGTTCACCTTGTCCCATAGTTAAATCACCTCGCCTGCCACCTGGCGCTCAACCTCGTCGCCCCCGGCTGGCGCGGCTAATAAGGCTTTTAACTCGATCCCGCGCTGTGCCATAATACGCGCCGTTTTATCCCATCGATGTAAATCGTCAAAGGAAATCTTATGAGTTTTTTTATCAGTGATGCAGTAGCACAAGGGGCACCCGCAGCGCAAGGCGATCCCTTCATGTCATTCTTACCCCTGATCATCCTGTTCGTGATCTTCTATTTCCTGCTGATTCGCCCGCAGCAAAAGAAAGCCAAGGAACACAAACAGATGATAGAAAGCCTGAGCAAAGGTGATGAGGTCGTTACCCAGGGTGGTATCGTCGGCAAGATAACCGATGTCTCCGAGGGCTTCTTCACCTGTAAAATTGCCGATAACGTGGAAGTCAAAGTGCAAAGTCATGCCGTCGCCACGGTACTGCCGAAAGGCACCATCAAGAATATCTAGCATTCAACAGAAACTGATTTAAATGGTTAATCAATATCCTGCCTGGAAATACCTGCTGCTGATCGTGGTGGTAACACTGGGGCTGGTGTATGCCGCGCCCAATCTGTATGGAGAAGACCCGGCGGTGCAAGTATCGCACCGGGTCAACCTGATCAACGAGGAAGAACTCAACTATATCAGCACCGTGTTGCAAGACCTGGATATCGAATACCGCTCGATCGAGCTGGGCTCTGGTTATGTCCTGGTCCGCTTTGCGACCGAGGATCAACAGTTGAAAGCGGCTTCTGACCTGAAGCAGTTCCTCCAGGATGAGGACAGCCGCTATACCGTCGCCCTCAACCTCGCTCCGGCCACGCCCGATTGGCTGACGACGATGAATGCGCTGCCGATGTATCTCGGTCTGGATCTGCGCGGCGGGGTGCACTTCCTGATGGAGGTCGATATGGACGCCGCGGTGCGTAAATCGCTGGACCGGGTGTCTACCGAGCTGCGCAGTTACCTGCGTGAAGAGAAGGTTCGCTATCGTACCGTGCAGATCAGCGATGGTGGCCTGAGAGTCCGTTTTGCCAGTGAGCAGGAACGCCAGCTTGGCCTGGAAAAGATGGAAGAGGAATTCCGTGAATTCGAGTTCGATACCATCGAGGATGACCGCAGCTTCTACGTGGAGATGAACTTCAGTGATGATGCCCTGGCCGAAGAGAAAAAATCGGCCCTGACCCAGAATATCTCCACCCTGAAGAATCGCGTCAATGAACTTGGCGTGGCCGAACCGGTGATTCAGCAGCAGGGTGAAGACAGGGTCGTGGTGCAACTGCCGGGCGTGCAGGATACGGTGCGGGCGAAAGAAATCCTGGGTGCCACCGCAACCCTGGAATTCCGCCTGGTACAGGGTAGCCTGACCGACTGGACGGCTGCCGAGAGCACGGGCAGGATTCCGGTCGGCGCCAAGCTTTATCGCCAGTCCGATGGTTCCCCGGTATTACTCAAGCGCCGGATCATCGTCACCGGTGACCAGATCATCGGAGCGGCATCCGGTTTCGACAGCCAGTCGGGCACCCCCGATGTCACCATTACCCTGAACGGCAAGGGCGCCGACCGCATGAGCAAGGTCACCCGGGATAACATCGGCAAGCCGATGGCCGTGGTATTCATCGAGGACAAGTATGAATTCACCGATATCGACGGCGAACAGAAGCGGATCAAGAAAACCGAACAACGAGTGATCAACGTCGCCACCATTCGCGACCAACTCAGTAAGCGTTTTCATATCACCGGTCTCGACAGCACCCGCGAAGCACGCGACCTGGCATTACTGTTACGTGCCGGTGCGCTCAGAGCGCCGATGATCATTGTCGAGGAGCGTACCGTGGGGCCGAGCCTGGGCCAGGAAAATATCGACAAGGGCTTCAAGTCGGTCGTGATCGGCTTCATCGCGGTCCTGATCTTCATGGCTTTTTATTACAAGGTGTTCGGCCTGGTTGCCGA
>JASJBV010000029.1 GCA_030066335.1 Gammaproteobacteria bacterium | reverse complement strand
GGAGGATTGCGGCGATATCCTGCGGCGCCTGTCGGGCCAGACCCACGAGGTGGTGACAGCGGTGGCGCTGATCGATTACCAGGGTCAACTTAAGCATCGGCTGAGCCGTAACGAGATCAGTTTCCGGCCGCTCGGCGAGGCGGAGATCGAGGCTTACTGCGCCTCGGCCGAGCCGCACGACAAGGCCGGGGCCTATGCGATACAGGGTAAGGCAGCGAAGTTTATCCAGCACATGACGGGTAGTTATTCGGCGGTGATGGGTTTGCCGCTGTTTGAGACAGCACAATTATTACAACAGGCAGGACTGAGGTTTGAGTAACACGAATTTAATGAACAGCGAAGAGATATTGATCAACGTGACCCCGCAGGAGACCCGGGTGGCGATGGTCGAGAACGGTTCCCTGCAGGAGGTGTCGATCGAACGTCGGCGCAATCGCGGCATCGTGGGCAATATCTACAAGGGCAAGGTCAACCGGGTATTACCGGGGATGGAGGCGGCCTTCGTCGATATCGGCCTCGAACGTTCCGGTTTCCTGCACGTATCCGATTTCGATCTCGGTGAAGGCGGCGAAGGCGAGGACGAGGAAAAGCCCCAGCTGCCGCCGATCAACGAGCTGCTGAAAGAGGGTGAAAGCCTGTTGGTGCAGGTGGTCAAGGACCCGATCGGCACCAAGGGCGCGCGCCTGACCACCAGCATCTCCGTGCCGTCGCGTTACCTGGTGTACATGCCCAATTCCTCGCAGATCGGGATCTCGGTCAAGATCGAGGAGGAACAGGAACGTGAACGCCTGCGCACCCTGTTGTCCGAATGCATGAACGAGAACCGCACCGGCGGCTGTATCGTTCGCACCGCGGCGGAAGGGGTGGTGGATGAAGAATTGAACCGCGATATCAAGTTCCTGTGCACCCTGTGGGACAGCGTGCAGGAACAGGCCAAGACGGCCAAACCCGGCACCGTGGTGCATGAGGACCTGCCGCTGGCGATCCGCACCCTGCGCGACATGGTCGGCAACGACACCGATGTGGTCAAGGTCGATTCGCGTGAGACCTACCAGAAGCTGGTCAAGTTCGGCAAGAAATACATCCCGGATCTGCCCTGCAAGATCGAACATTACCCCGGGATCCGCCCCTTGTTCGACCTGTATAACGTTGATGATGAAATCCAGCGTGCGCTGGGGCGCAAGGTCGAGTTGAAATCCGGCGGTTACCTGATCATCGACCAGACCGAGGCGATGACCACGATCGATATCAATACCGGTGCCTTCGTCGGCCATCACAACCTCGAAGAGACCATCTTCAAAACCAACATGGAAGCGGCGCAGGCGATTGCGCGCCAGCTGCGGCTGCGCAACCTGGGCGGCATCATCATCATAGATTTCATCGATATGGTGATGGAGGACCATCGGCGCCAGGTGCTCAAATCGCTGGAAAAGTATCTCGACCGCGATCATGCCAAAACCCAGGTCTGCGAGGTGTCGCCGCTGGGGCTGGTGGAGATGACCCGCAAGCGAACCCGCGAGAGCCTGGAGCACGTGTTGTGCGAAACCTGTGTCACCTGCGGTGGACGCGGCACCCACAAAACCGTGGAGACCGTGTGTTATGAGATTTTCCGTGAACTGTTGCGGGAGGCCCGCGTGTATGACGAGGCGCAACAACTGCTGGTGATGGCCAACCAGAATGTCATCGACATGCTGCTCGATGAAGAGGCCGACAGCCTGGCCGAACTCGAAACCTTCATCAAGATCCCGGTCAAACTCCAGGTCGAAAGTTATTACAGCCAGGAAAATTATGACGTGGTACCGGTCTAGTAACGGTAGTGCATGAGCACGGTCGACAAGCGGAAGAATCCAAGACGATGACGGCTAAATCTGTTTGCTCACAACGCGGCGTTTTCATCCATCGTTTCAGCCTGTGGACGTTGCTGGTGATGTTGATGCTGGCCGCGGCGTTGTCACTGGCGGGCCGGGTCCTGGTCGATAATATTCAGTATTTCCGTGCCGATATCGAAAAGGAGCTGGCGCATTACGGCATTCAGGGTGCCAGCCTGGAAAACCTGCAGGGCAGTTGGCGCGGTATCCATCCAAGCCTCAAGGTAAGCGATGCCTCGCTGAGTATTCCCGGCCGTACCCAGGCCCTGTCGATCAGTGAGCTCGAGCTCAGCGTTAAACTGATCCCGAGCCTGTTTACCGGTAGACTGAAGCTGGAATCCCTGCATTCCGAGATCGAAAAACTTATTCTGGTGCGCGACCAGGAAGGTTTGTGGAGCCTGAACCAGATCCCGCTGACGCCAGCCGATGGCGACGCCCGGGGGATCGCGTTCGAGGGTTTTTTCCGGCGCCTACCGGATTATGTCAGCATGAATATCGGCCTGTTGCAGATCCGCGACCTGCTGCATGACCGCGATTACCTGATCCAGAACAGTCAGCTGCAAAGTAGCCGCGACCAGGATGGATTGGCCATGAAGTTCACCAGCCAGCTCCCGGCCACGCTGGGTAAGAATGTGTCCGTGATGTTCAGCGCCCATGGCAACAACCAGACCCTCCACGTCACCGCGGAAAATCTCAACGTGGTCCAGCTGCTGGGACTGACGCCATTACCGACCGCCGATCTGCATAGTGCCCGCTTGACCCTGCAGAGCTGGATCGATTTACGCCGCTATCAGATCAAGCAAGTGGTGACCAGGGCGCGGGTCAGTGACCTGGCCTGGAACCATAACCCAACCGTGTCCGCCGCAATCAGCGCGGATATCCTGCAGCAGGTGAATTTCGAGCAGGATAATTGGCGCATCCTCAACAGCGTCAGCAACCTCAAGCGGGGCTTGCAGGGATTTCCCGATCTCAACCTGCAGTTGCTCTGGCAACCGCCGGAGAATCAGACCATGGTCTGGTTACCACGGCTTGATGTGGGCGCGATACGCGGATTGCTCGTCGACATGCAGCCCGAACATGCCTGGCATCAAATGGTGGAAAATATCCAGCCCGAGGTTGCATTGAACAATGTTATGGCCCGGGTCGATCACGCAGAGCCAGCAAACAGCCTGGTCAGCTTTGATTTTGCCCGGCTCAACAGCCTGCCGTATGAGCAAATCCCCGGTTTGCGTGGTTTGAGCGGCAGGGTATTGCTGCAACAGGGGCGCGCGCGCCTGGATCTGGATGCAGGCTCTTCCGCGATTAATTTTGCCCGGGTGTTCCGTGACCCACTGGAGTTTTCCAGCCTCAAAGCCACCGCTTTCGTCACCCGTACCGATCAGGGTATGCTGCTCGAGGCGCCAAGCTTTGCCATTCTCAACCAGGATGTCAATCTACGGGGGCGCATGTCGATGGACCTGGCCCCGGGCCAGCGGCCGTTTATGCATATCCGCGCCCGTTACCAGGACGGTGACGCCGCTGCCACCGGCCGCTACCTGCCGGTTAGTGTGATGCCGGAAAATACCGTCAGCTGGTTGGACCGCTCCATCCGCGGGGGGGAAATCACCGAGGGTGACCTGCTGTTCCATGGTCGTGCGCAGAAAATGTCGGCGATGCAGCGTGAGCGTTCGGGCGTGTTTCATACCCTGTTCGAAGTCCGTGAACCCGAGGTCAAGTTCCTGCCCGATTGGCCCGCGGTAAGCCGGGGCAGTGGCACGGCCAGTTTTCACAATACCGAAATGGCGCTCGAGTTCAGCAAGGTCAGGTTCGCCGATAGCGATATCGACCAGGTCAGTGTACGCATTCCGAATCTGGTCCGCTCGAGATTGCTGATCGATAGTAAAACCCGGTCCAACGCCGCTGACTTGTTGTCGACCCTGAGCCAGATGCCGATCCTCGATGCATTCGACCTGGTGCAGGAAAATCAAACCTCGGTATCGGGCAGCGTGGTCAGCGATCTGTCTATCGAGATTCCAATCTCCAGGAAAATCCAAAACCGCCAACCCGTAATCAAGGCGCGCGCGGAGCTGCTTGATCTGGGATTGACCATTCCCGATTGGGTGGTGGATTTCAAACAGACCAATGGCATCCTGGAACTGGAAAATCAAAACATCACCGCGCCGGAACTCAGCACCCGCTACTTCGGTGATGAAGCCGTCCTGTCGGTGTCCACCGATGCCCGGCGCCAGCGCACCCGGTTCAAGCTCGATGGGAATTTTAAAACGGCCGAATTAGTCGCCAACCTGCCGGACTATCTGCATAAACCGGTCAGTGGCAAGAGTCCATGGCAGCTGGAGGTCTCGGTGGCCAATGCCGATGACAGCAAGGGGGAATTCGTTGAAATCAATGGTAAGTCCGATCTCAAGGGCAGCCTGCTCGACTTCCCGGAGCCATTCTACAAGGCGGCCGAGGTAACCAGTCCGGTCAGGTTCCAGGGTAAACTGGACCGCAAGCAGGACCTCTCATTCAGGCTGGATATGAAGAAACGTTACCAGGTGCAGGGCCTGGCCAGTGTCGCCGGCGGTGAGCAAACCGAGTTGAAAGCGCTGGATGTCAATCTTACCCGCGAAACCAGACCGAAGCCGACCGCGACCAGGGGGCAGAAGGGCATTCATCTGTCCGGGCATATCAAACTGTTCAATCTATTGGAATGGAATGATTTTATCGACTCGGTGGTAGGTGCGGACAATGTCGATGCCGAGGAGAGCCTGAAATTGGTCGAATCGGTCGATCTGAGTATTGGCCTGTTGACCATCGGCGGTTACCAGGCAACTAATGTTCGGCTCAAGGCTGATAACCACGATAAAGGGCTCAAGGGCGATATCCAATCCTCGATGATGCAGGGTAAATTCGAACTACCGTTTAAAATGGGGCCAGAGAGCCCGCTGCAGGCAGATCTCGATTACCTGATCTTGCTAGAGAAAAAAGGTGAATCCGAATTAAGTCCGGATATCGAGGATATGCCGAATTTCTCGGTGAACAGCAAGGTGTTCCAGGTCGAGGATCTTATCTTCAACGACCTGGTATTCCGCACCAGCACCGAGGCCAATCGTTTCAACATCGATCAACTGGATTTCCGCCGCGATGATATCAAACTACAATCATCCGGCCATTGGGACTACGCACCACGCAGCAAGGAGCATGTCAGCGTGATTAACGTGACCATCAACGGCAAGCAGTTCGGCCAAACCGTGCAGAATCTGGGGCTGGGCGAAAGCATCAAGGATGGTAAAGTCGAATTCGAGGGCCAGATCGGCTGGGCCGGCGAATTGTTAAATGTCAACTGGCCGAGCCTGATGGGTGAACTCTACTTCAAACTGGAAGATGGTGCGTTGCGTAATGTCGAGCCCGGGGCCGGTCGTTTTGTCGGCTTATTAAGCCTCAACGCGCTACCGAAAAGGTTATTCCTCGACTTTGGTGATGTCGTGCGCGAGGGCACCAGGTTTAAACGCATCCGCGGCAACTTCATCATCGATGGTGAGGAAATGCGGACCGAGAATGCGTTTATGGATTCAGTATCAGCGCGGGTAAATATCAGGGGTAGCACAAATTTACGCGAAAAAACCTATGACCAGAGTATGTTCATCATTCCCAAAGTGGGTGATACTTTACCGGTGATCGGAACCCTCGCAGCCGGCAACACGGTCGGCTGGGGCCTGTTATTGCTGCAAAAGATTTTCAACAAGCCGATCGAAAAATCGGTCGAAATCGAATACAAGGTCAGTGGCAGCTGGGATGAACCGAGGCTGACCCTGATGACCAAGCCGGAAGAAGAGGAGAGTGAAAGTTTTGATAACTAAGCCTGAGCGCAATTTATTACGGTCGGTGATTGGCAGCCTGCTGATGCTGGCATTGCTGATCCCGCCATTGGTTGATGCCAACACCGTGCGCATCTATAACCTGACGGCCGATGACTGGGCCCGTCCCCGCTCCGGTGCGATGATCCCGCAGTTGGAACCGGTGCGCCTGGCGGTTGCTTACTGGGAGACCGGCAGTGATGCTCTGATCCTGCTCAGTCATCCAGGGGAGGACAGTGGCGAGCTGTGGGCCAGTGAACTCAAGGACTGGTTGATTTCTCTTGGCGTGCCCGCAGATTACATCAGGTTATCACCAGGTTTGCAGGTAGAAGATGAGATACAGATTATGGTCGGCAGTCGCCAGGATTTAGCACGCTGATGCGAGTAGCTGCACTCCAAATGGCCTCCGGTTCGATCATGCAGGGCAACCTGCAACAGACGGAAAAACTGATCGCGCAGGCGGTGGATGACGGTGCCGAACTGGTGGTGTTGCCGGAAAACTTTGGCATGATTGGCGCCCAGCAGGAAGACGTTATCGAGTTCAGTGAGCAACCCGGTAGCGGGCCGTTACAGAATTTCCTGGCTGAGCAGTCCAGCCGCCATCGCATCATCATTGCCGGTGGCAGCATACCGATGTCATCGAACCATCCCGCACGCTATCACAACACCCTGCTGGTCTATGACCAACAGGGCCAATGTATTTCCCGCTACGATAAGATCCACCTGTTCGATGTGACCCTGCCGGATGGTGGTGAAAGTTACCGCGAATCGGCGGTGATCGAGCCCGGCGATCAGGTCGTGGTGGTGGATACCGGCTCGGTCAAGCTGGGCCTGGCGATTTGTTACGACCTGCGTTTCCCGGAACTGTTCCGCATGCTGCTGGATAAAGGGGCCGAGGTCATCGTGGTGCCCTCCGCATTCACCGCGGATACCGGCAAGGCGCACTGGCATAGCCTGCTCAAGGCCAGGGCGATCGAGAACCTCGCTTACGTGGTGGCCTCGGCGCAGGGTGGCTATCATGTCAATGGGCGTGAAACCTATGGCCATAGCCTGATCATCGACCCCTGGGGCCAGGTGCTGGACGAACTGGCATCCGGTGCCGGTTATGCGATCGCCGACCTCGATCTCGAGCAGCAGCTCAGGCTGCGGTTACATTTCCCGGTGATAAGCCATCGAAACTTTTTTGTGAGCGATAAAGCATGACAGGATTAATGACGAGTGTCGACGAGGTGGTATTACAACCCGCCGAATTAACCGTGGATAAAATCGACCAGGTATTGGGCCAGTTGCATCGACACCAGATCGATGCCGCCGATCTGTATTTTCAGGTCAGCCAGCAGGAATCATGGGTCATGGATGACGGCATCATCCGCGAAGGATCCTTCAACATCGAAAATGGCGTCGGCATCCGTGCCATCAGCGGTGAAAAAACCGGCTTTGCCTACAGCGATGATCTGAGTTTCAACGCCCTGACCGCGGCCTCGAAAAATGCCGGGGCGATCGCCAAGCTGGGGATGAACCAGTCCGGCCGGATCGCCCTGCAATCCCATCCCGCTCCGACCCTGTACCAGGCGCAGAACCCGATCGACCAGCACAGTGCCGAGGACAAGGTCGACCTGTTGAAACGGCTGGACAGCTTTACCCGCGGCCTTGACCCGAGGATCGAGCAGGTCATCATTTCGCTGGCCGGCAGTATCGAACATATCCTGGTCGCGGCCAGTGACAATACCCTGGCCGCCGATGTGCGACCCCTGGTGCGGCTCAATGTCACGGTATTGATGCATGAAAAGGGACGCCGCGAGCAGGGCAGCGCCGGTGGCGGTGGTCGACATAATTACGACCTGTTCTTCGATAGTGAACGCGCCTTCGACTTTGCCCGCGAGGCGGTGCGCCAGGCCAGTGTCAACCTGCAGTCGGTGGCGACCCCGGCCGGCAGCATGCCGGTGGTGCTGGGGCCGGGTTGGCCCGGGGTGTTGCTGCACGAGGCGGTCGGCCATGGCCTGGAAGGCGATTTCAATCGCAAGGGCACGTCCGCTTACAGCAACAGCATGGGCGAGCAGGTAGCATCACCGTTATGCACGGTGGTGGATGACGGCACCCTGGAAAACCGCCGTGGTTCGCTGTCGGTAGACGATGAAGGGGTGCCCGCGCAATCGACCACCCTGATCGAAAACGGCATTTTGACCGGCTATATGCAGGACAAGATGAATGCGCGCCTGATGGGGGTGCAATCCACCGCCAACGGCCGCCGTGAATCCTATGCCCACCTGCCAATGCCGCGGATGACCAATACCTACATGTTGCCGGGTGAGTCGGACCCGGAGGAAATCATCGCCTCGGTGGATAAGGGTATCTACGCGGTCAATTTTGGTGGCGGCCAGGTCGATATCACCTCGGGGCGTTTCGTATTCTCGCTGTCCGAGGCCTATGAAATCAATGAGGGCAAACTGGGGCGGCCGCTGAAAGGCGCGACCCTGATCGGTTCCGGCCCCGAGGTCATGAACAAGGTCTCGATGCTGGGCAACGACCTGGAACTGGATACCGGGGTCGGGGTTTGCGGCAAGGAGGGACAGTCGGTGCCGGTGGGTGTCGGCCAGCCAACCCTGAAGATCGATGAAATTACCGTGGGTGGGACCGATTAATACCTGCCATCACGCCTGCAGGTAAGCGCGTAATTCCTTGAATAACTGGCGGGCAAATTTAATCTTCTGTGGCTCTGCCGCCTGCTGGTGATTGCGCCACAGCTGGCGTAGTTGCTGGCGATCGACCTGGCTATGTTCCGCGCACAGCGCCTGAATCGCCGGATCACCCTCGGCCAGGATCCTATCCCGCCACTGCTCGATCTGCTTAAACTGCTGGCGCTGCTGCGCATCGACCTGCTCCAGTGCATGTACCGCCTGTTCGATCGGTTCGGCATCGAGCTTGCGTAACAGTTTGCCGATGTACTGGTAATGACGTTTCAAGGCACCGCGTTTATTGGCGATCTTGTGGGCCAGGCGGATGGCGTCCTGCAATTCATCATCCAGCGGAATCTTCGCCAGTTGTTCCGGGTTGAACTGGGTCAGTTTCTTGCCCAGGTCCTGCAACGCCTTGCTGTCGCGCTTTAGCTGGGTTTTACTGACCCATTCGATCTGCTCCTCGTCATTGTCTGCATCTGCTGAAAACGGAGCTTCTGTTTGCCGACTCATCTGCGTTAAAATAATCCCATGAATGATATCGATCATAGCAGTTTTCCTGCATCCGCAGAATCCCTGAAAACAATTATTGCCGACAGCCTGGAACTGGCCAAATCCATGGGCGCCAGCCAGGCCGAGGCGGCACTGTCCGTCGCCGAGGGTATGAGTGTTTCCGCCCGCATGCGCGAGGTCGAAACCATTGAATACCAGCAGGATAACGGCCTGGGCATCAGTGTTTACTTCGGCCAGCACAAGGGTTCGGCCAGTACCGCCAGCCTGGATCCTCAGGCGATCCGCAAAACCGTCGAGGCGGCCTGCAATATAGCGCGTTATACCTCGGAAGACCCCTGCACTGGACTCGCCGAGGCCGATTTGATGGCCCGGGAGTTCCAGGACCTGGATGCCTATCATGACTGGGATATCGATTCCGAGCAGGCGATTGAGCTGGCCTTGCAGTGTGAGGCAAGCGCCCTGGATTACGACCAGGCGATCAGCAATTCCGAAGGCGCCGGGGTCGAGATCAATAAACGCTTCTCGGCCTATGGCAACAGTCATGGCTTCCTGCAGGCGGAACGCAAGACCCGTCACAGCATCAGCTGTTCGGTGGTGGCCGCTGACGAGCAGGGCATGCAGCGTGATTACTGGTATGACGTCAGCCGCAATCCTGCCAGCCTGCAAGCGGGCCAGGATATTGGGCGCATGGCCGCGCAACGCACGGTCGAACGCCTGGGGGCGCGGAAGCTCAAGACCGGCAGCAGCCCGGTAATGTTCGTGCCGGAGATCGCGCGCGGATTGATCAGCCACTTCAATGCCGCGATTGGCGGCAATGCGCAGTACCGCAAGGCCAGTTTCCTGCTCGATGCGATCGACAGCCGGATATTCCCCGAATTCGTCCAGTTGCAGGAGCATCCGTTCAGCAAGATGGCCCTGGGTTCGGCCAATTATGATGCCGAGGGGGTCGCCACCAGGGACGACTACCTGGTCCGGGACGGGGTGGTGCAAACTTACCTGCTCGACAGCTACTCGGCCTGCAAGCTGGGTCGGCAGTCCACCGGCCATGCCAGTGGCGTACATAATCTGACCCTGACCGATACCGGCAAGGATTTTGCCGCTTGTCTCAAGGCAATGGATCGCGGTCTGCTGGTGACCGAATTAATGGGCCAGGGTGTATCCATCGTCACCGGTGATTATTCGCGGGGTGCCGCCGGGTTCTGGGTGGAGCATGGCGAGATTCAATACCCGGTGGAAGAAATCACCATTGCCAGTAATCTCAAGGACATGTTCGCCGGTATCGTCGAAATCGGTAATGATATCGATTACCGCAGCAGTATCCTGTCCGGCTCCATCCTGATCGAGAACATGACCATCGCCGGAGAGGGATAATGATCTTGCGCCTGGCTCTGCTACTTTTATTCAGCACCGAGTTACTGGCGATGGGCCCGGGCCGCTATCAGCTGCTGACGGATAAAAATACCGCCAACAATCAACCGGCCGAATCCCCGCAGGGTTATGTATTCGATATCACGGTGCAGAATGTCGAACAGCTCGATGCGATCTTGAACCGGGCCGACCGCTTACGCGGCCAATTCAGTCCGGATCAGCACGGCCGTATCGCGCTGGTTTTGCATGGCCAGGAATTACAGCTGTTTCGCAAGCGCAATTACCAGCAATACATGAGCATCGTGGAAAAGGCGCGCAGCCTGGATCAGCAGAACCTGGTCGATATCAAGGCCTGCCAGAGCGTGATGGAGAATTTGCGGATTGAACAATCCGAGCTACCCGATTTCATCGAGCAGGTGCCGTTGGCGCCGGTCGAAATCGATCGCTTGCAGCGACAAAAAGGCTACACTCGCCTTTAGATATTCTCCCATCGCGGGTTTAAAGATCACTCACTGATAACTGATGCGCCACATCACGTTATCCGGCTTGCCCGGTTTGAGCTGTTCTATCTTAACCGGCGCCAGGCTACCCGGCTGGTAGTAATAAATCATTTGTTTAGCCGAGTCGGCAAAGCTCTGGGTCAGCCGGTCGACGATCAGTGTATCCTGGTCCTGGACCAATTGATGATGTCGATCAAGCCGGACCTGGCTGTTCACCAGTTTGCCGCTTTTATAGAAAATGATGTCCCGTTGTGAGCGATTGTCTGCGTCCATCTGCGGGTATAGCAGGTGGATACTATGGTAGTTGTAGACCTCGGCGGGTAATTGCAGGCGGCGGTTGTTACGTTCATTGCGGAAGATAATCAGGCCCTGGGCATGATCGAAGTAGGATTCTTCACCTGCAGGCTGCTGCGGATGCTTGCCCTTGCGGTGCTGTAACAACTGCAGGTCCTGTGCGGTTGCTTGCAGCTGGGTCTCTTCGAATGGCTGGTTGCTGGTCAGCGCGCGATAGATCCCAACCGGCCTGGTCTGGGTATACCAGGTCCAGTTACCGTCAGCCTTGGCCAGATTGAATTGAGTTCTACCGACCCGGCTGTCACCACGATACAGGTCATATTCTGCCTTGAATGGTTGCAGTGGCTGGGCATCTACCTGCAGACCCAGTGCCAACAGGGCCAGAAGCGGCAGCAGGTGCCAGAGTCTGTGCTCAAGGTAAATCATGGAAATCCAACGGTTGCTGCAATGGCTGGCCATCGAACAGGGGTTGCTCCACTGACAGCTGCAGGCGCTGTTGACTGATCCATTGTAGGACCAGTGGATACATCCGGTGTTCCAGCTGATGGGCCTTTTGCTGCAGGCTGGCGCTGTCGTCGCTGGCCTCGATCGCAAACCGTCCCTGCAGGATCACCGGGCCGGAATCCAGTTCCGGGGTCACCACATGGATACTGACCCCATGCTCAGGGTCCTGGTTATCCAACGCGCGCTGGTGAGTGTTCAGGCCCTGGTACCTGGGTAACAGTGAGGGATGGATATTCAGGATATGCGGGGCGAAATGCTCGATGAAATCGTCACTGAGGATACGCATAAAGCCGGCCAGCACCAGCAGGTCGGGTTGTAACTTGTCGATGATATGTTGCAGTCGCTGATCGAATTCCTGACGGCTGGCGAAATGGCGGTGATCGATACTGATTGCAGGAATATCCTGCTCTTGTGCCCGGATCAATCCATAGGCATCGGGCTCATTCGAAATCACCGCCAGGATGCTCGCGTTGAGTTCGCCGTGGTCGATGGCATCGATGATGGCCTGCAGGTTGCTGCCGCTGCCTGAGATCAGAACCACCAGTGTAAGCTGTTTCATGTTGCGCAATCAGTTTTTGAATAGCACGGCCTGGTCATCAGTCTTGTCGATGATCTGGCCCAGTTTCCAGGCCTTTTCCCCAGCCACGCTCAGCATGTCCAGGCAATTGTCAGCCTCGTCGGCCGCGACTGCCAGCACCATGCCGATACCGCAATTGAAGGTGCGCAGCATTTCCTGTTGTTCGATATTGCCATTGCGTTGCAACCAGTCGAAGACCGCCGGCAGCTGCCAGCTGGCGAGATCGATCTCGGCCGCACAGTGCTCGGGCAGTACCCGCGGAATGTTTTCAATCAGACCGCCACCGGTGATGTGCGCGATTGCCAGCACCGGGTGCTCGCGGGTCAATGCCAGCAGGTTCTTGGTGTAGATGCGGGTCGGTCGCAGCAGGGCCTGGGCCAGCGGTATGCCGCCGCAATCCTGCTGCAGGTCGGCCTGGCTGACCTCGATGACCTTGCGGATCAGCGAGTAACCATTGGAATGAGGGCCGGAGGAGGCGAGCGCGATCAGGACATTGCCCGGTTCTACCTTGCTGCCGTCGATGACCTTGTCCTTATCGACGATGCCAACACAGAAGCCGGCCAGATCGAAATCATCCGCCTGGTACATGCCGGGCATTTCCGCGGTTTCGCCGCCGATCAGGGCACAACCGGCGCGCACGCAGCCCTCGGCGATGCCGCTGATCACCTGCTCGGCGACCTCCAGGCTCAGTTTGCCAGTGGCATAATAGTCGAGGAAGAACAGGGCCTCGGCCCCCAGCACGGCAATATCATTGGCACACATCGCCACCAGGTCGATACCGATGGTATCGTATTGCTGGAGATCGATCGCCAGCTTCAGCTTGGTGCCGACGCCATCGGTACCCGACACCAGCAGCGGGTTGGAGTAACGCTCCAGCGGCAGCTCGAACAGGCCGCCGAAGCCACCGACGCTGCCCACACAACCGGGGCGCTGAGTACGCTTGATCGCGGGTTTGATCCGTTCCACCAGTTCATTACCGGCATCTATATCCACCCCGGAATCGCGATAGTTTAAGGATTGGGTGGAATTTGTTGGAGTTGGTTGGCCGGTTTTCATTGTCATATATTCAGGAATTATTCAGGCTGTGCTATTTTACACGCCCTGCAAGATAAGTAACTAGTCGACCTGATCGGAATGAAAAGAATATCGCTGTTGTTAATCGTATTGCTCGGTCTGAGCGCAAACCTGCAGTTGCAGGCGGCCCAGATAGAGGACCTGTATACCGTTGAGTTACCGGTCGCTGACCAGACCACCAGCCAGCGCCTGGTTATTTTCAGGCAGGCTTTCCGCGAGGTGGTGACCAAGGTCAGTGGCTCGGTGATGGCGGTCGGTGGTCCCGGCTTCAAGCGGCCGTTGAACAATAGCGCCCGCTATGTGCGCCAGTTCCGCTACATTACGCGCAAGGCCGATAACGCCGATGAATTTGACAGCGGTCAGCTGTTGTTGCGCGTGGAGTTCAACCAGGAGGCGATTGAAAGCCTGTTACGCGAGAACGACATCGCGATCTGGGGCAAGGAGCGGCCGAGTACCCTGTTATTGATCAGTTACGATGTCAACAAGAATGCCAGCATTGTGTCCAGCGATACCACCGCCGACATCGTCGAGGAACTGGATGAGCTGACCCAGCGCCAGGGGCTGCCGGTATTGTTCCCGTTACTCGACCTCGAGGACCGGATTCAACTGGGCATCCAGGACATCATCGAACTGAACGAGACGAATATCGATGCCCTGGCGTCACGCTATGTGCCGGATGCGGTGCTGGTGGGGCAGATCGTCGGCCGTGCCGGCAAGGGCTGGCAGGGTATCTGGCAGGCACGATTCTCCGACCAGGTATTCGACTGGACCTTCAAGTCATCGTCGCGCCAGGATGTCATGAGCCAGGCGGTATCCGGTCTGGCGCAGATACTCGCCAGTGAATATGCGTTACAGGCCTACCAGGCGGTCGACGAGGATATTCTGTTCAGCGTGGACCAGATGTTCCAGATCACCGATCACATCAAGGTTCAGTCTTACCTGCAGTCGCTGGATGCGATCGAGTCGGTGCGCCTGGTGCTGATCAGCGATGACCGGGTGACCTACCGGGTCAAGTTACGCCACTCGGCCGAGGACCTGTCGCGCCTGATCGCGCTGGGTTATGTGCTGGAACAAATCGAACTGCCGCAGATCAATGCGGCCAGCAATGAACAGACGATAACGATGAATTATCGGCTGCTGCAGTAAGCCTCCAGTCAATAGCAGAACCTTCAGCGTGGCCCAGCTCCCATTACCTCTGAGCTTTGATAAGCGTTTTAGTCTGGATAATTTCATTGCCCCCGATGCAGATTATCTGCGCCGCCAATTGCGCGGCCTGTTTGATGCAACCGGCGAATCCCTGATCGGCCTGTGTGGGGCGGCGGACTCGGGAAAAACCCATCTGCTCAATGCCTGTGCGCACTATGCCCGGGACTGTGGATTGCCCTACCACTTATTCGATGCGGCGCAACTGATGGAGGCCACCGCAGACGGTTTCTACGAATTGCCTGGCGGCAGCCTGGTCGGGGTAGATAACCTCGACCTGCTGGCCGGGCGCAAAGCCTGGGAGCAACAGTTCTACCAGCTGATCAACCGGGTCAAGCAAGGCGAACTGCGATTTATCTTCAGCCTGTCCCGTCCGCCGCGTGATGTAGGATTCCGCTTGCCGGATCTCAAATCACGCCTGATGTGGGGCCTGTTGATTACCCTGCACAGCCCGGATGAGGAGCAACTGGCCCATATCCTGCAAACCCGCGCCAGCCTGTTGGGATTGGATTTGCCGCAGGACGTGGTGAATTACCTGTTGAGTCACTTTTCCCGCAAGCTGTCGGACCAGATGCAGTTACTGCACCGGCTCGATCATGCGGCACTGTCGCAGCAGCGGCGCCTGACCGTCCCTTTCATTCGCCAGAATCTGCCTTAGCTTTGCTAAGCCGCAGGTAGCGGCTGTAGTAAATGCTGGTGAAGAACAGCAGGCAGCTGAACAACAGGGTCAGGCTGCTGTAGAGACGATGTTCCGGATTGACAAAAGCCTCGCTGACACCGATACAGAAATACAGCAGGGTCAGAAAACCGGTCCACTTGAAGGTGTAATGGCGATTGGCGATGATGCCGCGGATCGGTAGCAACAGCGGCACAAACAGCAGGCCTGCGATCAGGAGACGATATTCGGTCTCGAGCCAGAATACCAGGCCCAGTTGACTGCCCATCAGGCCAAGCAGGAATATCAGGCTCATCGAGCGTAGTGGGTGCCAGGACATTTGCCGTTACGCCTGTAATTTTCGCGCCAGTTGGGCAACCCGCTTGCCCAGTGCCTGACAGGCCGCGATTTCATCATCGGTCAGCGCTTTGCCATCGCTGCCCGCGACATGGCTGGCGCCATAGGGGGTGCCGCCGGAGCGGGTTTTTTGCAGGGCCGGTTCGGAATAGGGGATACCGCTGATGATCATGCCGTGATGCAATAGCGGGATCATCATGTTCAACAGCATGCTCTCCTGGCCGCCATGCAGACTGGATGTGGCGGTAAACACCGCGGCCGGTTTGCCGATCAGGTTACCGGATAGCCAGACCTGGCTGCTCTGATCGATGAAATATTTGAGCGGGGCCGCGATGTTACCGAAATAACTGGGGCTGCCCATGACCAGGCCGTCGCAGTCGATTAAATCCTGTTGGGTGGCATACGGAGGTCCCTGCTCGGGCACCTCTGCTGTGGTCTGCTCAGGGGTGGCCGACACTTCCGGTACACAGCGAATTACCGCGTTACAATCATCCTCTGCTTCGACCCCCAGTGCTATCTGTTGCGCCATTTTTGCCACCGAGCCAAAACGGCTGTAATACAGCACCAGGATATCGGTCATCAGAGAATATCCAGCACCGCCTCGGGTGGCCTGCCAAGCGCGGCTTTTTCATCATTAACGACCACGATCGGTCTTTGCAGCAAGGTGGGGCATTGAGACAGGGCTTCCAGGATGTCCTTTTCCGGCAGGTCGGTATCATCCAGGCCCGCGTCCTTGTAGACATCTTCATTGGTCCGTAACAGGTCCCTGGCGGTCATTCCGAGCAGGCCAATGATTCTTTGCAGGGTCGGGATATCCGGCGGTTCCTTCATGTATTCAACAATATCGGGTTCGACATTGTTGTCTTCCAGCAGCTGCAATGTTTCGCGTGATTTGCTGCAGCGTGGGTTGTAGTAAATGGTGACTTTGGCATTACTCACGATGTCCTCTCAGCATGGTTTTTTTATTCGCGGTAAATAGTGTCCTAACATGCAGATGAAGGCAATATTTTGCGCGATATAATTTAGTCATTACCGCTGTGGAGCCCTTGACAGTGCTGCAGGCATTGGTTAATTTGCCCTGCAGCAAAAAAACAACAGCAAATAATCACCCATTTTCTGAAAAATCTACTATATAGAAGAAAAATTATTCGTTTTATGCTTGCCCTATAAGCTCTAAAAAGGTAAGGTTTTGCTGGAAAATTTTTAGAGTTATTTTAAAGTCTTAGAACAAGTTTTTAATTTAAACTATAACCGTTCCCGGAGAACGAACCTATGAAAAGAACTCATTTCCTGAAAATTGCTGCCATCGCATTTATTTCTTCCGGTTTCATGGCTGGTTGTGCTACTACCGAAGAACCTGCACCGGCACCCGAGCCCCAACAGGAATGTCCGAATGCCGCGGCCAAGAATGCCATCTATTCTGCCAAGATTAAATTGGCCCGGGCTGAGAAACTGGGTTATGCCTGGCGCGATACCGCCAAGATGATCGAGGACGCCGAGAAAGCCGGCGCCGAGTGTGACAACGACAAGGCTGTAGCCCTGGCCAACCAGGCGGCTGAGCAGGCTGAAGACGCCATCGCTCAACACCAGGCGGAAATGGAGCGTTACAACCAGACCCAGGCGGCGATGGAAACCAGCGCCGGTATGGACGCTACCGCAATGAGTGAATACACCGTTGAATCCGGCGATAACCTGTGGAACATCTCGGGTATGGATTCAATCTACGGCAACCCTTACCAGTGGCCGCTGATTTACAAAGCCAACTCTGACCAGATCGATGATGCCGACCTGATTTTTCCGGGACAGGTATTCAGCATCCCATCTGCCAGCGATGCCGAGATCGATGCAGCCGTAGAGCATGCGAAGACTCGTGGAGCATGGTCGATCGGTGAGGTTGAGCAATCAGACAGAGAATATCTGGCCCAGTAAATAAATACTAAGACGAAGTTTCAGGCCCGCGCTATGCGGGCCTTTTTTATGCAGGACAGCATTTATACCCGATGGCCAGGGACGGCCATGGAGGGTGCTTATGCAGGACAGCATTTATACCCGATGGCCAGGGACGGCCATGGAGGGTGCTTATGCAGGACAGCATTGCGACAATATGCTCCTGCATTGTCTAGCTTCGGCCATCCATGGCCAAGTATACCCGATGGCCAGGGACGGCCATGGAGGGTGCTTATGCAGGACAGCATTGCGACAAATGCTCCTGCAATGTCTAGCTACGGCCATCCGTGGCCTGGTATACCCGATGGCCAGGTTAGGTGCTCGAGTCGATCTGGTTTAACCTGAAGGCCCGCGAAGGAATCTGTTTTGCCATGAACCATTCAACCGTATCTCCATCCAACTGGATACAGTCATATGAGGAAATAACTTGATGAACCGATTTGTACTGATGTCGATATTGATGGCCTGGAGCCTTGCCAGTGCCGCGGTGGATATGCCATTGAAGGGCCTGGATGGAAAAGAGTCCAATTTGTTAGACTATCGTGGCAAATGGTTAGTGGTAAATTACTGGGCCACCTGGTGTCCGCCCTGTATCGAGGAAATGCCCGAATTACAGGCTTTTCATGATGAGCATGCCGAGACCAAAGCCGTGGTACTCGGTATCAATACCGAGGTTATGGACAGCGAATTGATCCAGGCTTTCCTGGATGACTACTTCATCACTTATCCAAATTTCACCAATGGGCCGGTCAGCCAGACGCCAATGGGTTCGGTACCCGGTTTGCCAACCACCTTTTTAATCTCGCCGGAGGGCAAGGCAGAAGCCAGACAGGTTGGAGCGGTGACCAGAGAAATGATTGAAAACTTCATACAGAAATGGGAAGCTAACAACCAATCAAAATAATGGCTGACCAGCCAAGCGAGTCCCATGGCGCCGAAAAAATTTATTTCCCTCTGGCTCTTTGCACTGCTGCTGGTTGCCAATGCAATCCAGGCATCCACCCCGCGCGACCCCTACGAATACTTCTTTGAGCAATTTCTCGGTGATTTAACCGAAGAACTCGAAATCGCCGCGGATGAAGGCAAGCAGGGTCTGTTCATTTTCTTTGAAATGGATGAATGTCCATTCTGCCACCGGATGAAGCGGACGGTGCTGAACCAGCCGGATATCCAGGATTACTTCAAGGAGAAGTTCCACTCCATTGCCATCGATGTCGAGGGTGATGTAGAGATGGTGGATTTTCAGGGCAATGAAATGACCCTCAAGGATTTCGCCAGCAAAAACCGGGTCAGGGCGACGCCGGTCATGGCGATTTATGATCTGGAGGGAAATCAGGTGGTACGCTATACCGGCGCGGCATCGGGCACAGATGAATTTATCTGGCTGGCGGAGTACTATCTGCTGGGCATCTACAAGATGAAAGATAAAAATGGTCGCAATATCCGGTTCAGTAAATACAAGCGGCTGAAAAAAAAGCAGCAAGATATTAATTAACAATTCAATGACACAGATGTTGAGTTCAGGCCGCTGCGGTCTGAATACCCTTGGTTTTGTATCCCTCATGTTGACTATCGGTTGCGCGGTTGAGGCGGCTGAACTGCCGCAACCTTTGACCCTGGATGCGGCTTTGAACTACGTCAACAGTGAGCAGCATTTTCAGCTGCTATCCGCCCAATATCGTTTACAACAGGTTGAGGCAGAGGCCGATAATGCCCTGGCAGGCAATGATCTCGAGGTTAAACTGGCCGGTCACCTGCGCGAGGTTGGGGTGTCGGATCTGGTGACGGATCTGGGCCTTCCTGAGCGGGATGACGACAGCAAGCTGAGCCTGTTTGTACGCAAACCGCTGTATGATTTCGGTAAATCGGCAACCCGGGATGAACTTGGCCAGCTCAACGCCGATCTTGCGCGTTTGCAGCAGGTCTACCTGCTGGAGCAGCGTGAACTCTCGATCGTCGACAAATTCTTTGCGGTGTTGAATGCCGACAATGAGTTTCTCCGCCACAACGAGGACCTGGCGATCGGTTTCATCCGCTGGGACCGGGCGCGGGAAAACCAGGAGCTGGGACTGACCTCCGAGATCGAGGTTATCGAAAAACAAACGGCCTATGAAGTGATCAGGCAAAATCGCTACCAGGCGGAGAACATGCAACGCTTGACCCGAATCCTGTTGGCGGAGGAGCTGGGTTTCCCGGATTCTCCACCGAGTGAGGTGGCGGTGCCTGAACTCAGGCAAAACTATCGGATCGGCGATGATGTCGATACGCTGGTGGCGCAGGCCTTCCAGCACAGCCTGCAGATGCAGATCCAGCAGAAAAAACTGCAGATCTCGGCCAAGCAGCTGGAACTGGCCGAGCACTCGATAGGACCGAAACTGGAGGCGGAACTGGAGTTTTCCGACTATGCTCGTGAAGGAAGGACGCGTGATGACTGGCGGGCATCGATTTACTTTGATGTGCCCCTGTACTCCGGCAGCCGCAAGAACTCGGCGATCGATATCGCCCAGGCCAGGCATCAACAGGTGCTGCTGGAGATCCAGCAACTGCAGTCTGAATTACGCGTCGAGGTGTTACAACTGTGGCAGGCGATCCGGCAGAATGCGCTAAAAGTGGAGGGCGAGCTTATCAACCAGGAATACCGCGATATGTACCTGGACCGTAGTCGGGCTGAATACGAGCTCGAGTTCAAGACGGACCTGGGCGATGCGATGGTGCAGTTCTCCGATAGCCGGATGAAGGCCTACCGCGCTCGGTTTGCGCTGGAACTGGCCTGGCGCAAACTGGAGAAACTGGTGGGTCCGGAAACGCTCCGCCAAATGCAGGCAACCGAGGTTAATAATGGCTAGCTATCGACTGGTGCTTATCTTGAGCGGACTACTGCTGTCATTGTCGGCACAGGCCCTGAGCCTGCAGGGCAGGACCGAGTTTGCCGAGCCGATGCAGATCAATGCGGCAACGGCCGGGGTAATTCGCAATATTGCGGTAAAACCGGGGCAGATCGTGAAGTCGGGTGAGTTGTTGATCGAGCTCGATGATACCCCGCATCAAGCCCGCTTGCATAAGGCCAAGGGTCTGCAACTCTCGCTGGCACCCGCGGTGACCACCGCGGAACTGGAATTTGATCGGGCACAGGAATTATATGACCGGGATTCATTATCGCAGGTCGAGCTGACGATGGCGGAATCACGCTTGTCCCTGGCGCAAGGGGAATATCAGGCGGCAACGGCCGAGGTCGAGCGGTACGCCTATGAACTGAGCCAGACCCGGATCAAAGCCCCGGCCGTAGCCAGGGTCGTCGCGATCATGGCCAACCATGGCTATTACCTGGACCCGGCGGTGACCGGCAGCCCCGTGTTGATGTTGGCTTCCGCTAACCAGATGAGAGCGACCGCCCTGATCGATGCGCAACAATGGAGCCCGGCATTGTTGAACAGGAAAGCCAGGGTCAGTTTCAACGGGCAGAGTTTTCCCGGCGTTGTTGATCAGCTTGGCTTAATCCAAAGTGATCCGGCCAATGCCAAGCCGGCTTATGAATTACACGTGCTGTTCGACAACAGGCGCATGCTTGCCGCCGGGTTGCCGGTAAGCATAGAGATCCTGGATTGACTATGCCGAACTCCATGACATTAGAAGACACCCTCACCCAACTGGTCGACCAGGGGATGGTCGAGCAGGACAAGGCGAGAATGATTTCCAGCCTGGTTTCGGCCAAGGATCGTAAGAACCTGCATGCGCTGGAAATTATCGCCAATCGCCACTGGACCAATAAATCCAGGCCCGAGCAGACCCTGACCCTGGATGTGTTAACCGACTGGCTGGCCGAGCAGTCCGGGGTGCCGCGTTTTCACTTTGACCCGCTAAAAATGGATGTGGCTTCCTGTACCAGCATCATGTCCTACGCCTATGCCTCGCGATTCAATATCCTGACGGTCAAGGTCACCAACAGCGAGGTTACGATCGCGGTTACCGATCCGTACAAAACCGAATGGCTGGAAGAGATCCGCCGTATCGTCAACCAGCCGATCAAGCTGGTGCTGGCCAATCCACAGGAGCTGAAGTCTTACCTGCTGGAGTTTTACAGTATCAGCAAGGCGATGGATAACGCCGGTCTCAACCGGGCGGACAGCGGCAGCAATATCCAGAACCTGGAACAACTGATCGAGCTGGGCAAAACCGGTACCGTTGATGCCGATGACCAGCACATTGTCAGTATCGTCGATTGGTTGATGCAATATGCGTTTACCCAGCGCGCCAGTGACATCCACATCGAACCGCGCCGCAACCAGGGTAATGTGCGCTTTCGCATCGATGGCGTCATGCACCAGGTCTACGAAATACCGGCCAATATCACCGCGGCCGTAACCAGTCGGATCAAGATCATGGGCAGACTCGATGTGGCGGAGAAACGCAAGCCGCAGGATGGCCGGATCAAGACCCTGACCCCGGAGGGCCAGGAAGTTGAAATGCGCCTGTCGAGTATGCCGACCGCCTTCGGCGAAAAACTGGTGTTGCGGATTTTCGATCCCGAGGTGCTGGTGCGGGATTTTTCCGAGCTGGGCTTTGAAAAGAAGGAATCCAAGGCCTGGGACCAGATGATCCGCCAACCCTATGGCATTATATTGGTGACCGGGCCGACCGGCTCTGGTAAGACCACCACCCTGTATACCAGCCTCAAGTACCTGGCGGTACCCGAGGTCAATGTGTGCACGATCGAGGACCCGATCGAGCTGGTCGAACCCAGCTTCAACCAGATGCAGGTCCAGCACAATATCGATGTGGATTTTGCCAGCGGCGTCAAAACCCTGCTCAGACAAGACCCCGATATCATCATGATCGGCGAGATCCGCGATCGTGAAACCGCGGAAATGGCGGTGCAGGCGGCCCTGACCGGGCACCTGGTATTGTCCACCCTGCATACCAACGATGCCCCGTCGGCGGTGGCCAGGCTGCTGGAAATCGGCATCCCGTCGTACCTGATCAGCGCCACCCTGCTCGGCGTGGTCGCACAACGCCTGGTCCGCACCCTGTGTCCGCACTGTAAACAGGAGAAGGAATTGGACCTGGCCCAATGGCAGTCGTTGATCACGCCCTGGAATACCGCGCCACCGGCCAGCGTCTATCGCGCCGAGGGCTGCCTGGAATGCCGTCAAACCGGTTTTCTCGGGCGTAAGGGTATTTATGAAATGATGCTGCTCAGCGATGATCTGAAACAACATATCACCGATGATTTCGATCTATTGCGTTTCCGCAAGCTGGCGATCAAGCAGGGGATGCGTCCGCTGAACCTGGCCGGGGCACAAAAGGTCGCGCGCGGCATCACTACCATCCAGGAAGTATTGAAGGTCGCACCGCCACGCTACGACGGTTAATCGCCTGGGGGTTATTGCTTGAACCAGTTGCTACGCAGGGCCTTGATCACCTTGACCGGGTATTTGGTCTCGCCATAGCTGCCATTGTAACGGGCCAGAGCCGGGCCCAGATCGTTGGCTTCCAGGTCCAGGTAGTAGCGCAGAATAGTACAACCCATGCGCAGGTTGGTGCGGACCTTGAACAGGTTCTGATCCGACAGGCTGATCTCGTCGAGCCAGAACGGCATCACCTGCATCAATCCTCGGGCCCCGGCTACCGAGATCGCGAAGCGGTCAAATCCGCTTTCCACCTCTATCACCGCCAGCACCAGTTCCGGTTCCAGGTCGACCCGGGTCGCCTCGAAATGTACGGTCTTCAGTAACTCGATGCGTTCTTGCGGATCATCGATGAAACGACTCAGGCGTTGATTCATGTCCTGCAACCAGACCTGGGCGTCGAATTGGTCGGCAAAACCATTGGGACTGTTGATGGCTTCCTGCAACAGCTGTTGCAGCCTGGGGTCATATTCCATGCTGGCGGCATCTGCCAGTGCCGACAAACCCAGGCAGCAAACACCGAATAATGCACTCAGATATTTGCCGCCCAGCTGTCGCATTCCGGTTAACTGGTCAGTTGCTGATGGATAAAGTCGGGCAGCTGGTCGAGGTCTATGTCCTGTGAGGATTCATCGCAGCGGCCCTTATACTCACATTGCTGTTGTTTTAGCCCGCGTTCACTGAACACCACGCGATGCGGAATGCCGATCAGCTCCATGTCGGCGAACATGACACCGGGCCGCATACCCCGATCATCGAGTAACACATCGATGTCCTGCTCCAGGCATTGTTGGTAGAAAGCATCCGCCGCCTGTTTGACTTCGTCAGACTTTTGATAATTGATTGGGCAGATCGCCAGTTGGAAAGGGGCCAGAGACTGCGGCCAGATAATCCCGGAATCATCATGGTTCTGCTCGATCGCTGCAGCGACCACGCGCGATACCCCAATGCCGTAACAGCCCATGGTCGTGACCAGGGCTTTGCCATTCTCATCCAGCACGCTGGCATCCATCGCCGCGGAATACTTGTCACCCAGTTGAAAGATATGCCCGACCTCGATGCCGCGGACGATGCTCAACTGGCCCTGGCCGTCCGGACTGGGGTCACCGTCCATCACGTTACGCATATCCACCACCGTGGGCTGGGGCAGATCCCGTTCCCAGTTGACGCCGGTGTAATGCTTGTCATTCTTATTGGCACCGCAGACGAAATCACTCAGCGCTGCCGCACTGCGATCAACATAAACCGGGATATTCATCCCCAGCGGGCCGAGCGAACCGATATCACAGCCCAGGGCCTGTTTTATTTCTGCCGGATCCGCCATCTGGAACGGTGAGGCCAGGCCGCCAACCTGTTTTTCCGCCTTGATCGGGTTGAGTTCATGATCACCGCGCAACACCAGCGCGATCAGCTTGTGCTCACCTTCGCCCCTGGCGACCAGGGTTTTAACGGTTTGGGTCGGGGCTACCGATAAGAATTCACTGACCTCTTCAATCGTATACATGTCCGGTGTATCCACCATCTGGCATGACTGCCGCGGTTCAGCGCGTTGTTGGGTAGTAATGGCCTCGGCCATTTCAATGTTGGCGGCATACTGGCTCTGGTCGGAAAACGCGATAGCATCCTCACCGGAATCTGCCAGCACATGAAATTCGTGCGATTTACTGCCGCCGATCGCGCCCGAATCGGCACTGACCGGGCGGTACTTGAGACCGAAGCGATCAAAGATGCGGCTATAGGTCTGGAACATCACATCATAGGTCTGTTGCAACGAGGCCTGGTCGGTGTGAAACGAATAGGCATCCTTCATGATGAATTCGCGTGCGCGCATGATGCCGAAACGGGGACGGATCTCGTCGCGAAACTTGGTCTGGATCTGGTAGTAATTGACCGGCAGCTGTTTGTAACTTTTGATCTCGCGTCGGAACAGATCGGTAATCACCTCTTCATGGGTGGGGCCGATGCAAAATTCACGCTGGTGGCGGTCATGCAGGCGTAATAACTCCGGCCCGTATTGTTCCCAGCGGCCGGATTCTTCCCATAGCTCGGCGGGTTGCACCGCCGGCATCAGTAATTCGAGAGCGCCCGCGTTATCCATTTCCTCGCGCACGATATTCTCAACCTTGCGTAATACGCGTAGTCCCAACGGCAGCCAGGTATAGAGTCCGGATGCCAGCTTGCGAATGAGCCCGGCACGCAACATTAACTGGTGACTGATGACCTCGGCATCGGCCGGTGTTTCCTTCACTGTCGATAAATGAAAACGACTGGTTTTCATGCAATATAGTCTCGCTCGAGCAGGGCCTGGGGCCCCTGGTTAAAAAGTTTTCTTGTCCCAGCCCCACATGGGTCGGGCAGGTGCGGCAAATTCGATATAGATGCGCGATGGCTCGATAGCATAAAGCTCATGCAGACTATTGCAAATGGTTTCTGATAAAGCCGCGGTCCGGGTCTCCTGCAGACCCAGGCTTTTCAGCTGGCAGTAGGCGAGGGGGTCATTGGATCCGGCAAACAGCATGTCGGGATTATGCTGCAGTTCGACCATGACATAGGATTCGGGCTTGCCCAGGGCCTCGGCCAGCATCCGGCTCAGGGTCTCCAGTTGACCGGACTTGGTATCAAGCGGCTGGTTACTGGTGATGCTCAGGTAGGGCATGCCTGGTTGGGTGGGCTGTTTTTATCGACAGAACTCTTCGATATCCTTTTCGCTGCGTTCACGCCGCTGATCGATTTCTTCAGCGGTCATATAGCGGCTGCTGCCATCAGCCTGCCTGAGACGGATACGGGTACTGCGCTGGATGACTTGCAGATCCTTTCTTGACTGTGCGCAAATTTCAGCCGCCTGCTCGTCGGAAGTGGCATCACCCGGTGGGATGTTGTCGGGATTGACGCCGGCTGTTTCATCCGGCTGCTCGTCACCGAGACGGGGCAGGGGACGGCCCGGGTTACTCGGTGGGCGATTGACCTTGATCTCTTCCGATGTGACCTTGGCAGGAGGCCGGTCACCATAATGAATCTGACCACTTTCATCGATCCATTTCTGAATCCCCGCCGCCTGGCTATTACAGGCGATAAAAATGATCGGTAATAAAAAACGCTTCATACTGGTCCCCATCACGAGATTTTGCTTTATACTGATTTTAGAAAAAATCTAGGTTTTATTATAGTTTACGAATGAAAATTTATCCTGTCAGTTAAATCATGTCAGGTAAAGAGAAGAATTACACGTTAAAATATTAGAAAATTCTAATACATTTGTACTATAACTACATACTAACACTCTCATCGCTGGTGTAATGCGCCGTTTTTGCGTGGCCGGATCATTTGTCGATTTGCGCCCATAGCGCGGCTGGATTGCGCTGAAACATGATGGGAATGGATTGGTTTACACACTGAATTTTAGATTGACAGGAACGAACATGATGAAAAATACGTTCACCGGGTATTTTCTGATTTGCACTTTATGCTTCGGCAGCGGGGTCAGCGCGGATATCGACATCGAAACCGAGGCCGCCAGGTTAAAACAGGTATCGACCACCTACATGCTGGATGGCGTGGTCGAGGCCGAGCAGCGAACCACGATATCGGCGCAAACCGGCGGTAACATCAAACAGATGCGCTACGACATTAATGATTTTGTCAGCAAGAACGAGGTGGTCGCGGTCATCGATGACAAGCAGCAGAGCTCCAGCCTGAAACAGGCCCTGGCCCAGGAGAAGGAGGCCAGTGTCCGCCTCAATGAAGCACAGGATGAATTCAAGCGGGTGGAAGAGGTTTACAAGAAAAAGGTCGTATCCAAGGCGGATTTTGACAAGGCCAGGGCCGCCCTGAATGCGGCGAAAGCCAGGCTGGAGTCGGCCCAGGCATCCACCGCCAAGGCCCGTGAGCAGTTGGAATATACCCAGGTACGCGCGCCCTTCAGTGGTATTTTGACCCAGCGTCATGTCGAGGTCGGCGAGGCGGTCAATGTCGGTAGCCAGGTGGTTTCCGGTATCTCCCTGGAACGTTTGCGCGTCAACACCTATGTCCCGCAAAGTATCTTCCGCGACGTCAGCCTGCAACGCTATGCGATCGTCATCACCGAAGACAGTGAAATCGTTTCCACTGATATGACCTTCTTCCCGTTTGCCGATCCCTTCAGTCACAGTTTCCAGCTCAGGGTGCACCTGCCCCAGACCGAGGTTGAATTATTGCCCGGCATGTACGTCAAGGTGGCGATGGAGGTCAGCCGCGAGGAAAAGACCGTGATTCCCTTCAATGCGGTGGCTTTTCGCAGCGAGGTGACCGGTATCTATGTGCTGGATCAGGGCAGGCTGCAATTCCGCTATGTGCGCCTGGGGCGTCGCTTGCAGGACAACGAGGTTGTGGTGCTGGCCGGAGTGGAGCCGGGTGAATTGATCGTGACCGATCCGGTCGAAGCGGCAATCGCGGTCAAACAGGAACAGCAGCAATAGGGATATCTGATGTCTGATCAAGCCAATAATTCTGCGCAGACGGAAAAGCTGGGCTTTTCCGGCGCGCTCGCCAATAAATTCCTGCTGTCCGAAATTACCCCGCTGCTGGCCCTGGTTGGCATCCTGCTGGGTCTGTTTGCGGTGATCGTCACCCCGAAAGAGGAAGAACCGCAGATCAATGTGACCTTTGCCAATGTATTCATTCCGTTTCCCGGCGCCTCGGTATCGGAGGTTGAACACCTGGTCAGCGCCCCGGCGGAACAGGTCATCTCGGAAATCTCCGGCATCGACCATGTCTATTCCATATCGCGCCATGGCATGTCGATCCTGACCGTGCAGTTCGAGGTCGGGGAGAATCGTACCGATGCCATCGTGCGTCTGTACAGCAAGATTTTTTCCAACCTCGACTGGTTACCGGCCAATCTCGGGGTCGGCCAGCCGATCATCAAGCCCAAGGGTATCGATGATGTGCCGATCGTCACTGCCACCCTGTGGTCGGATGATGACAGCGGGGGTGCTTATGAGCTGCTCAAGGTCGCGCATGCGATCGAGTCGGAATTGAAGCGGATCCCGGGTACCCGCGATATCTATACCATCGGTGGCGCGCAACACGTGGTCCGGGTTGAGCTGAATCCGCAGAAAATCGCCGGCTTCAACCTGGATATCAATGCCATCCGCCGCGCCCTGACCCTGGCCAATCAATCGCAATCGGCCGGGTCGCTGGTCGGGGAAAACCGCGAGATTCCGGTGCAGGCCGGGGTATTCATGACCAACAGCGAGGAAGTGGGTTCGCTGGTGGTCGGGATGCACCAGGGCCGCCCGGTCTATCTCAACGATATCGCGACGATTATCGATGGTCCGGCCGATCCGGAACTCTATGTCTGGTATGGCACCGGCCCGGCTGCCGCGCAAACCAATATCACCCCGCTCGAGGATATCAAGCCGGCGGTGACCATTGCCGTGGCCAAAAAGCCGTCGACCAACGCGGTCGAGATCGCCGAACGCGTGATCAAACGTTTCGACCAGTTGCAGGGCACCTTCATTCCAGAGGGGGTCAACTTTACGATCACCCGCAACTATGGCGAGACCGCCGATACCAAGGCCAATACCCTGATCCTGAAACTGATTTTCGCCACCGGGGTGGTGATCCTGCTGGTCGCCTTTGCCCTGGGTCTGCGCGAGGCCTTTATCGTCGGCACCGCGATTGCGATAACCCTGCTGATCACCTTGTTTGCTTCCTGGGCCTGGGGTTTCACCCTGAACCGGGTATCCCTGTTCGCGTTGATCTTTTCCATCGGTATCCTGGTTGACGATGCGATCGTGGTGGTGGAGAACATCCATCGCCACATGTCGATGGGTAAGAAATCGCTCCTCGAGTCGATCCCGGCCGCGGTGGATGAGGTCGGTGGTCCGACCATCCTCGCTACCTTCACCGTGATCGCGGCATTGTTGCCGATGGCGTTTGTGACCGGCCTGATGGGCCCCTATATGAGTCCGATCCCGATCAATGCCAGCATGGGTATGGTGATATCGCTGTTGATTGCGTTCATCGTCACCCCCTGGTTGAGTTACAAGGTGTTTGCCGGGCACGAGCATAAACATGCTAATGCCGGGCACGCGGATTCAGACCAGCAGAACTGGATCCACCAGTTGTTCACGCGCCTGATGTCGCCCTTCGTTCGCGGCGACAAGCAGGGGCGCAATTTCATGCTGCTCAATCTCGGTGTCCTGGTATTGATCATCCTCTCCGTCAGCCTGGTGACGATGAACCGGGTGGTGTTGAAGATGCTGCCATTCGATAATAAATCCGAGTTCCAGATCATCGTCGATATGCCCGAGGGCACCGCGCTGGAAACAACCGCGATGGTGGTCAACAAGCTGGGCGACTATATCGCGACCGTGCCTGAAGTGAGCAACTACCAGGCCTATGTCGGCACCGCGGCGCCGATTAATTTCAATGGCCTGGTGCGCCAGTATTATCTGCGCGAGGGCGGACATCTGGGGGATATCCAGGTCAACCTGATCGACAAGTCCCTGCGTGATCGCAACAGCCATGAGATCGCCCGCTCGGTGCGCGATGACCTGCAGCGGATAGGATCCGCATTTGAGGCCAATGTAAAGCTGGCCGAGGTGCCGCCCGGTCCTCCGGTGATGTCATCGCTGGTGGCCGAGGTCTACGGGCTGGATTACCAGGGCCAGATCGAGGTCGCGAAAAGAATCCGCCCGACCTTTGCCGAGACCGCTGACATCGTCGATATCGACGACAGCATCGAAGCGCCCGCCGATAGATTTATCGTGCATATCGACCGCCAGAAAGCCGCCTCCTTCGGTATCAGCCAGGCGTCCCTGGTGACCACCCTGAAAACCGCCCTGCAGGGCGAGGATATCAGCTTCATTCACGGCAACAACGTCAAGTTCGCGACGCCGATCCGGCTGCGTCTGCCCAAGGCGAATAAGGAAGAACTTTATGAAACCCTGGCGATCAAACTGCGCAACCCCGAAGGCAAGATGGTGGCGTTATCGGAGCTGGTCAGAATCGAGCAGAGCACGCTGGAAAAAGTGGTGTATCACAAAGACCTGTTGCCGGTGGTCTTTGTCACCGCCGACATGGCCGGTGATCTGGACAGCCCGTTGTACGGTATGTTCGAGATTGTCGATCAGCTTGAGCAGTCTGACCCGGATCTGCAGCAATACTATATCAACCAGCCCGATAACCCTTACCAGTACAGCATTAAATGGGATGGTGAATGGCAGATCACCTATGAAACCTTCAGGGACATGGGCATTGCCTATTCGATCGGGCTGCTGCTGATTTACCTGCTGGTGGTCGCCCAGTTCCGCTCCTATATCGTGCCGCTGGTGATCATGGCGCCCATTCCGCTGACCGTTATCGGGGTCATGCCGGGGCATGACCTGCTCGATGCCAAGTTCACCGCGACCTCGATGATCGGCATGATCGCGCTGGCCGGGATCATCGTGCGCAACTCGATTTTGCTGGTCGACTTCATGAATGAACTGATCGCCGAGGGCATGGATTTTGCCGACGCGGTGATCACCTCGGCCGCGGTCCGGGCCAAACCGATCGTGTTGACCGGCCTGGCGGCCATGCTCGGGGCTTTTTTCATCCTCGATGACCCGATCTTCAAAGGCCTGGCGATATCGCTGATTTTCGGCATCTTTGTGTCGACCCTGCTGACCCTGGTCATCATCCCGGTGTTGTATTACCAGATCAAGAAAGGAGAATTTGCCGCGGCAGCAAACGATTAATCAAAGTACTAATAGAAAGTCTGTAGTCATCAATAAAATTAATATATAATGGCGCCCCTGTTTATATTAGCCGAAGTCGATGAGCGATAGACGTTTAAAAGTATTTCATGCGGTGGCCAAGTTGCTGAGCTTTACCAAGGCGGCCGAAGCCCTGCATATGACCCAGCCGGCGGTCACCTTCCAGGTCAGGCAACTCGAAGAATATTTCAATACCCGGCTATTCGATCGCACCCACAACAAGGTTAATCTAACGCCCGCGGGCGAACGAGTTGCAGAGTTTGCCGAGCGTATTTTCGATCTGTATTCGGAGATGGAAAACTCGGTGCGCGACCTGACCGG
>JASJBV010000140.1 GCA_030066335.1 Gammaproteobacteria bacterium | reverse complement strand
GTATTCTGCATCTCGCGCGAGAAGCCCGGCATATCGGATTGCTCGACGATGTAACCACTATGATCCGGGTAATTGGCATGCGAGATCGATAAGCCGATCTCGTGCAACTTGGCCGCCCATTTCAATAACAGGCGCAGGTTCTCGTCCTCGGCGATGTCCAGTTGATCGAACATGTGCAGCGCGGTCTTGCTGATCCGCGCTGACTGGGCGACATCGATGTGGTAGCGCAACTCGAAATCACGCACCGTATCCACCCGGATATCGTGACCCTGCGCGGTTTCGATCATGTCATTCAACAGGCCCTCACGCAAAGCTCCGTCGGAGGCCAGCATCGATTCGATCTGCAGTTCCTCGAACGCGCCCATCAACACACACAGGCCGCCGACGATTACCGGCACCCGGTTTTCCGACAGCCCGGGTAGAATAATGTGATCGACATGCCCGGCCTTGATGAATAAATCCGCCAGGATTTGCAGATGCTCATAATCGATCACCCCCTGGGTGGCGTAATTCTCGGCCAGGATGCGGGCGATGGTCTTGATTGTACCGGAGGAACCGATGCATTCCTGCCAGCCATGTTCCAGGTACTCGTCGCTGATCCATTCCAGACGCTGGCGGGCAGCAAGAATAGCGAATTGAATGCGCTGTTCGCTGATCTCTCCGTCATCGAACCATTGCTGGGTGAAGTTGACGCAGCCCATGTTCAGGCTTTCCATCATGATCGGCTGGTAGGATTTACCGATGATGAATTCGGTACTGCCACCACCGATATCGATGACCAGGCGAAAGTCCTCGGTTTGCGCCAGGCTGTGCGCAACCCCCTGGTAGACCAGGCGCGCCTCTTCACGACCGGCGACGATATTAATTGGGAAACCGAGCGCCTTTTCTGCCCGCGTCAAAAAGGAGGCAGAGTTACGCGCCTTGCGCAGGGTATTGGTGCCGACCGCCTGTACGTTCTGCAGCGGCAGGTCCTTGATCCGCTGGCCGAAACGACTGAGGCAGGCCAGCGCCTCTTCGATCTTGTCTTCGCTGAGATAGTTCTTGTCGTCCAAACCACCGGCCAGGCGGACCATTTCCTTGATCGCATCAATGGTCTGCGGCTGGCTGTTCTGCAGCCTTGCCACCACCATGTGAAAACTGTTGGAGCCGAGATCGATCGCCGCCAGCTGGCGCTTGGTATTAATCATTCAACCAACAACAGTTAACGGTTGCGATATTTCCGCTGCCCACTGCGATAGCTGACTTTCTTGTGCTTTCGCGCCGACTGGCTGCGCTCATTGGCCATCGCCACCATCCGGTCCTGGGTCGACATGCCATCCTCGACCTTGCCGCTGCGCTGGATGTAACTGCCATCGGTCTGCATATCCCAGGCCGAGATCGGATCATTGAGACAGGCATTGAGAATGGTGCGGCACTCTTCTTTATGCACATCGAGTTCAATCGGCGTCACCACCTCGACCCGATGCTCGAGATTACGTGTCATCAGGTCAGCGGAACCGATGTAAAATTCTTCCTCGCCGCCATTGCGGAAATAGAAGATACGGCTATGTTCAAGGAAACGACCGACCACAGAGATCACCGAGATATTCTCCGACAGGCCCTTGATACCCGGACGGATGCGGCAGGTGTCACGGATAATCAGCTCGATCTTGACCCCGGCCTGTGACGCCAGGTACAGCTCACGACAGATATCCTTGTCTTCCAGCGCGTTACATTTGAACCGGATCAGGCCCTGCGACTTGCTCTTATGGTGCTTGATTTCACGTTGAATCTTGGCGATCAATGCGGATTTCAACAACTTAGGGGCCGGCAACAGTTTCAGGTAATTACGCTTCGGCGTGAAACCGGTGGTCAGGAAGTTAAATAACTCGGTGGCATCGCGGCCGATATCCTCTTTACAGGTCAGAATGCCGACATCGCTGTACAGGCGCGCGGTGCCGGCATGATAGTTACCGGTACCCAGGTGGACATAACGACGCAGACCGGCGTAATCCTTGCGCACCACCAGGATCACCTTGCAATGGGTCTTGAGACCGATGACGCCATAGGTCACGTGGATGCCGGCCTCTTCCAGGCGACTGGCCCAGCGGATATTGGCCGTTTCATCGAAACGTGCCTGCAACTCGACCACCACCGCCACCTGTTTGCCGTTCTGCGCCGCTGAGATCAGGTAATCGACGATCTTGCTGTCTTCCGAGGTGCGATAAAGGGTCATCTTGATCGCATGTACCTTGGGGTCCTGGCTGGCCTCCTTGAGGAAGCGGCTGACGCTGGTGGCGAAGGATTCATAGGGGTGATGCAGAAACAACGAGCCGGCATCGCGGATCGCGTAGAAAATATTCTGCGCGATGCGCAATTTGACATGGTCGATCGGACGATGCGGTTGATCATGCAGGTCTGGCCGGTTGATCCCGACAATCTCCCACAGATCGCGCATCGCCAGCATGTCCCCGCCGCCGGAAAAAGTGTCCTTGTCACCATCCAGGCCCAGTTCGGCACCCAGCATGCCCTGATGGACCGGGTCCATGTCCTGGTTGACGGTCAAGCGTACGACGGTGGCGAATTTACGGCTGCGCACTTCCGATTCTATCGATTGCAGCAGGTCGTCGGCTTTTTCGCGTGAACCACCGACATTGATGTTGCGTACCACGCGGAAATACTCGCAGGACAACACCTTCATGCGCGGAAACAACAGGTCCAGGTTATTCGACATCAGGTCTTCCAACAACACGTACTTGCAGCTGTCTTTCAGTTTGATAAAGCGCGTGATGCCGGAAGATGCCGGTGGCACCTTGACCCGGGCCAGCAGGTGCTCCTCGGTTTCGGGGTAAGTCAGGGTGACCAGCAGGTTCAGCGACAGGTTGGAGATAAACGGGAACGGATGTGCCGGGTCCACCGATTGTGGGGTGACCAGGGGAAAGATATTCTCGTAATAATGCTCACGCAACTGGGCCTGTTCCTCGACATCGAGGTCGGTATAGTTGCAGATATGGATGTCCTGTTCGGCCAGCAATTCAATCAGCTGGGCATAGATGTGGCGAATCCGCTCTTCCAGATCGCTGACGATCGCGTAGGATTGCTCGATCTGCTGCTCCGGGGTCCGGCCATCGATGGACAGCTGCTGCAGGCCGGCGCCGACCTGTTGCTTGAGGCCACCGATGCGTTTCATAAAAAATTCATCGAGATTCGAATTGACGATGGCGAGAAACTTGACCCGCTCGAGCAGCGGATTGCTCTCGTTCTCCGCCTCCGTTAATACCCGGCGGTTGAATTCCAGCCAGGAGAATTCACGGTTTAAGTAAAATTGAGGGTCTTCCAGGTCGAATGCCTGCTGGTCGGGAACGGCTTCGAGTCCAACAACCGCCGCCTGGTCCTGGTTTTCGTGTATGGCCTGTTCAGTTGACATATCAATTCCAGAGAATTTGTGATGGGGTTGAGGTAGAATGCACGGCTTGATGTATCCCGCCTACCTGTCGGCTATACCTGTTAGAGTAATTTAAATTCCAGTTTATTTCATCCATTGCAACCCATGAATGAGCTAACTCAGTTAATGCCCACATTTTTTCAGCATCCGGCCACGCCCTACCTGGTGATTATCCTGGGCCTGATCCTGATCCTGCTGATCAACCGACGCAGACTCAAGGCCAGATGGCTTAATTTCAAATCCCGCTATTGCCTCAACCGTCTGGGCCTGGAACAGCTATCCAACGTGCGCTGCCCGGATGGATTAGGCGAATATTTCACTATCGATCGCCTGTTATTGCGGGATAACGGTATCAGCCTGCTGGTATACAAGAAATATCCGGGCAAGATTTTCTGTGCCGATCATATAGAGGAATGGACCCAGATGCTGGGCCAGAAGAGTTACAAGTTCAAAAATCCCCTGTTTGAACTGGATTACCAGATCAAGGCGGTGGCCAACTGTTTCCCCGATATCGACTTCGACGGCTACCTGTTTTTCGACCATCTGGCCGAGTTTCCAAAAGGCCATCCCGCCCGGGTCATTCATCCCCAGGCAATCCCCGATGAATTGACCCGCAGCAATCGTCACCAGGTCGATACCACGGTCATGGCGGTATGGAAGCAGCTGCAGGAGATGGCAGCCGATACTGAAACCAAGGGTCAAGAAGGCTAAAGATGTTAAGCGCCAGGGTCGGCCGCAACGTTTTTCAGCTGGCCATCGCCCAGGCCCTGTTAATGTCAGTCAATACCCTGCTGATCACGGCCTCGGCGATCATCGGTTTCGACCTGGCGGATAATAAGGCGCTCGCCACCCTACCGCTGGCGATTCAATTCCTGCTGGCGATGCTGACCAGCATCCCCGCCTCGTTGCTGATGAAACGGCTGGGGCGCAAGGCTGGCTTTGTCATCAGTTCGGTGATCGGGATCGTTGGCAGCCTGCTCGCGATGTATGCAGTGATCGAGTTGTCCTTCGTCAGTTTCTGCCTGGCTACCGCCCTGTTCGGGATTTATACCGGTTTCGGCCAGTATTTTCGTTTTGCCGCGGCCGAGGTAGCCGATCCCGCCCACACCACGACCGCGATTTCCTATGTCCTCGCCGGTGGAGTGCTGGCCGCGGTGATTGGACCCAACCTGGCCAATCACAGCAAGGACCTGCTCGATGTAACCTACCTGGGCAGCTTTATCGCGGTGCTATTGTTGTACGCGCTGAATCTGCTCAATATCCTGGCGATTGATTTCCCGCGCCCAATCAACCAAGCACTGGATGAATATGCCCGCCCATTGCGCCAGATTGCGGCCCAACCCCTGTTTATCGTCGCGGTCCTCGGTGGCGTCATCGGTTACAGCATGATGTCGCTGTTGATGACCGCGACCCCGCTGGCGATGAAGCATCAGCAACACGCCTTCAGCGATGTCGCATTCGTGATCCAGTGGCACGTGCTGGGGATGTTCGCGCCCTCTTTCGTCACCGGCCATTTGATCAATCGCTTCGGCGTGGAACGAATCATCAGCATCGGTGCGTTGCTGATTTTTGCCTGTATCGTCATCAACCTCAATGGCACCGCGGTGGCCCATTTCTGGTGGGCGCTGTTCCTGTTGGGGGTAGGCTGGAATTTTATGTTCATCGGCGGCACCACGCTGTTGACCCAGACCTATAACGAGGTGGAAAAGGCCAAGACCCAGGCCCTCAACGATTTCCTGGTATTTACCTCGGTGACGGTCGCATCACTGGGTGCCGGAGCGCTGCAACACCTGCTGGGCTGGCAGATGGTCAATATCAGCGTCATCCCGTTCCTGCTGATCAGCCTGCTGTCCATCGCCTGGCTCAAATTGAACAAATCCAAAATGATGATTGGCGAATGATGAACCACGAAGCACACGAAGAATAGTGAAGGTAACGCTATATCCGCACCAACTGGCCTAGCTCGTTATGTATAGCCAGATTTGAAATGGATACTGGGCCTGTTTGGGCATGACAATCCTATTGAAGATTGTATATACAAATAAAACTTCGTGCTCTTCGTGTCCTCGACAACTGCTCCTGCGTTGATCTACCTGCCTACGTCCCTGTAGGCGTTCGTGGTTTATTTTTCAATCATTGCACTTCGAGTAACGCAGGCAATTGATCACCCGGCTGGAAGCGGCTGACCTGGCTGGCATGCAGTTCGAGGATAAAACTGGATGGCTGCTTTGTGCCATAAACGGGACAATGCGCGGAGATACAGGGTAGCAGGGTCTTGATGTCGAGGATTGTGGCCTCTGCGTCGAGCCAGATCACGGTCAACGGGATATAGGTGTTTTTCATCCAGATCCGGTAATTGCCTGCGCGCGGGTAGACAAACAACATACCGGCATGGCGACCGAGGCTGGTCCGGTGCATCAGGCCCCGGCTGCGTAGATAGTGATTATCGGCGATCTCCAGTTGGTAGGCCTGGCCCTTTAACTCGAACTCGGTGGCGACCGAACCGCTGTCAGCGAAGCCTGAGCCGGCCAACAAAAAAGGTAGTATGATGAAACTGATCTTTGTTAATCTTGTCCACACAACAATTATCCTGTCACTTGCTCCATCCATTACACCATAGTCCCCATGAAATCCGTCAACCTATTTTTCCTGTCATGCCTACTCGCTGTCCTCCAGCTGCCGCTATCTGCTGACGAGCATGTAGTTGAAGTACGTGCGTTCAGCGAGTTGGCAATCAGTCGCAACCTGCAATTTCCGGCATCGGTGATCAACCTGCAGATGGCGGATATTGCGGCGGAAACCAGCGGCAGGGTGCTCAAGTTCCCGTTACAGGTCGGTGACAAGGTACAACAGGGCGATCTACTGCTGGAAATAGACTGCACCCTGGCCCGTATCAACAAGGACCG
>JASJBV010000139.1 GCA_030066335.1 Gammaproteobacteria bacterium | reverse complement strand
CACAGTTTTTCACGATTTGTAAATTGGCCCGCACCAGTTCGTGAATGTCGAGCGCGTCGAGCTTCATGCCGCTGGTCTTGATACTCTCGACGTAGTGGCGAATAACCGCCTCGCGCGCCGCGACCACGCCCACCTGTTGCTGCTTGTTCTTGCTCGGCGGCATCGGATAAGCGTCGACCACCGCGTGGTCGACGTCAAAATTGATCAAGTCCTTGATTTTCCAGCTGACCGCCTGGATCAGCTCCTCATCAGAAACTTCGGGTTTTTCCATTTGCAGCAATTGCACATCATGCTTGGCGATCAGGCTGTAACAAGGGGCGTTTTTCAGTCCATGTTGCTTGACCCAGCCCTGTAAGGCTTCGGTCTGCTCCTGCATACCGGACGCCGCTAGAAAGTCGCTGCGCAGAACGCTCCCCCGATCCTTATTGCGACCTGATACTTCAACCACGGCAACCCCGGTTGGCATGAAATCCACCCCCACCTGGACCGCCTTTTGCCTGGAAAAAATGTTCAACATTGGTGATTTCTCATAGAAACCTGTCAAATAAGCAGTTGTCCACCCCGTCAGATTTCTAGATTTTAGTTAAATAAAATTTCGTAACTTATTGTAGATACTGCAAATATTAGTCTATTATTTATAGAATTCAAGCGTTTTTAAATGCTAAATATTTCTATGTTTCATATCGTCTTGTTCGAGCCGGAAATCCCGCCCAATACCGGTAATATCATCCGTCTCGCTGCCAATACAGGCTGCCAGTTACACCTGATCCAACCACTGGGCTTTGAGCTGGAGGACAAGCTGCTGAGAAGAGCCGGTCTCGATTATCATGAATGGGCCAGAGTATCCCAGCATCCAAGCCTGGAGCATTTCAAAAACAATATAAATTACAACAGCTTGTATGCATTCAGTACCAAGGGCAAAAGGCTTTATTGCGATGTCGCTTACCAGCAAAATGATGCCTTGTTATTCGGTCCGGAAACGCGCGGGCTGGGTGATCAGCTTTTGCAGAGCATGCCGCCGGATTCGGTGCTGACGATGCCGATGCAACAGCATTCAAGAAGCCTTAATTTGTCCAATACGGTTTCTATAGCAGTATATGAGGCATGGCGCCAGTTGGATTTTACAATCTGAGAACTCAACCGGCGTGTTCTGGTTTTTGCGCACGACTTCCCAGGTCTTTAACCGCCTGCATGGGTGATTTACCCTCATACAGGACCTGATAGACCTGCTCCATGATGGGTATCGAAAGCTGGTGTTTTTTACTCATGGAATACACCGCCTTGGCAGCCCGATAACCCTCCACGGTGGACCCAACAGAAGCGATTGCCTGTTCGATGGTCTGACCCTGGCCAATCGCCAGACCAAATTGACGGTTACGGCTTTGATTGTCGGTACAGGTCAGAATCATGTCTCCAAGCCCCGACAAACCCATCAGGGTCTCCTTCTTTGCCCCCATCATCTCACCGAAGCGCATGATTTCCGACAGCCCGCGGGTAATCAGGGCGGCCCGGGTATTGGCTCCGAAGCCGAGCCCATCCGCGGCACCAACCGCAATCGCCAGCACATTTTTCAACGCACCACCAATCTCGACGCCAATGATGTCACTCGAGGTATAACAACGAAAATGATTGCCATGCAGCAATTCGGCAAACTGCTGGGTGGATGCTTCATCGTTGCCGGCGCAGGTGACCGAGGCCGGTTGGTTTTTTGCCACCTCGGTAGCAAAAGTTGGACCGGATATCACGCCATAGCGTCTAACTCCCAGCTCTTCGATGACCAGCTCATGCAGGAACTTACCGGTTTCGATCTCGAAGCCTTTGCTGGCCCAGAAAACCTGGGCATCAGGATCAATCAGCGGTTTGAGTTTACGCAGGAAATCCCGATAGGCATGACTCGGGATAACGATCAGGATAAAACCGACATCGCTCACCGCCTCCTGCAGTGAAGCTATCGGTGTTATACCCTCTGGAAACGGAATGCCCGGGAGGAATGCGTCATTTTGTTGATCGTCGATCAACTGTTGGATGTGTTCGGGCTCATGTCCCCAGAGGTTGACCTGATGACCATTCCTGGCGAGTTGGATCGCCAGGGCGGTGCCCCAGGCCCCGGCGCCGATCACCGCAATACGGGTCGAGTCTGTCACTGGATGACTCCGTGACAACGCCAGCCACTAGTGGTGGGGTTATTGCTCGGCCTCATCGGCAGTGGCTTCCTGCTGTTGTTTCTGCATGGCCTGTGCATACAGTCCATCGAAATTAACCGGATTTAACAACAGCGGCGGGAAACCGCCTCTATTGGTCAGATCGCTGACCGCCTCGCGTGCATAGGGGAACAGGATCGTCATGCACTGGGCGCCAAGGATGTATTTGGTATCCTGTTCATTGAAGCCCTGCAGTTGAAATATACCGCCCTGGTGGACTTCCACCAGGAATGCAACCTTATCCTGGTTACTGACCGTGGCGGTGACGCTGAGCACGACGTCATACACGCCTTCGTTCAGCTTCTTGCTGGCATTATTCAGGTTGAGCTCAATCTGGGGATCCCATTTGTCGAAGGTAAAAACCTCGGGGGCCGATGGCGATTCGAATGACACATCCTTGATGTATAGTTTTTGGATGGAAAAATGATTTTCCGCTGCTGCTTGTTCGGTCATAAAGTGTTCGTCGTTACTGTTGTAGGTTTATTCTGTTTGTCCTGGTTACCGGCGCGGCCTGGCCGGCAGAGTCTTGATTATCCCGCTAGCAGCGGGTCGAGTTTCCCCTGCTGATCCAGCTGTACCATGTCCGTGTAACCGCCAACATGAAAGTCATTAATGAATATCTGCGGCACGGTCATCATGCCATTGCTGCGGTCCAGCATTTCCTGCCGGGCACCGTCGATCTGGTCGATGCGGATTTCCCGGTAACTGACACTTTTCTCATCCAGCATTCGTTTGGCCCAGGAACAGTAAGGACACCATCCGCTGCTGTAGATTATGACTTCAGACATCAGCTTGTTTCTTTTTCTTGGATTTATTCGATTTTTTGGATTTCTGCGCGTTCTTGGATTTTTGCACAGGTAAATGAGCGTCCTGCCAGGCCATGATACCGCCGGACATGTTGTAGACATGTTCAAAGCCACGCGAGGTCAGTTGACGACACACGCTACCGGAACGATTACCGCTGCGGCAATACACCAGGACATGATCATCCTTGTGCGGTTCGAGTTCACCGAGCCGGTTTTTGGCAGCGCTCAACGGAATATGGATGGCCCCGTTCAGCATGCCGTCCTTGATCTCTGCCGTCTCCCGGACATCGACCAGCACCGCATTTTCCTTATTGATCAACGAGATGGCAGCAGATGGCCCGATGACGGAAAACTTCTTGGTGAAATTGCGGAATTCATTGAAGATGATCAGCGCCAGCAGACCGATAAATGACAGAACCAGAATTGGATGGTTTGAAGAAAACTCCAGTAATTGTGCAGACATTTATCAGACCCGTGGCAAGCGCGAAAGCGCCGCACGGCACTTTCAGGAAGTACTTAGGATGAGCAAAAAACTTCCTGCATCATACTGATGAGACGCAAGGTTCGTGCATCACCGACACGGTAATATACACGATTGGCATCTTTGCGGGAAGCCAGGATACCCTTGTCGCGCAAAATGGCCAGGTGCTGAGAAATATTGCTCTGTGAGGTACCGACGTTTTCAACAATGCCCTGTACACTGACTTCCTGATCACCCAGGGTGCAGAGGATTTTTAGTCGCAAAGGATGTGACATGGCTTTCAGAGAGCGAGAAGCACGCTCGATATCTTCATCGCGGGTTAACAGTTGTGGCGTGTCGCCTGGTAAAATCGTATCAAGTCTCATGGATGTTTTATTACCATTTACTAATATTAGTTATAAATTATGTATGAATGTTGTGGTTTTGTCTACACTTGGCCGTCAACTCAGTGCACTATTTACCGCATCGATGGACCAATTCGTCTATATATATTCCAAAATCCGGAAAATTTCTGAATAATATCGGAAAATCAACCGATTACCCGCTACATCTGACGTCTCATGCGTGTTGTTATTATAATTTTATTTAGCTTGCTGTTAGCTCCAAGTGGTGCAATTCTCGCCGATGACAAGGCACAAAAACAGCAAGAGCTGGCAGAGCTGAAAAACCGCATCGAAAAACTGCGCAAAACCATCGAGACCAAGCAAAACAGCAAGTCCAGCTATCATCGGCAATTACGCCAGATCGAGAAACAGATTGGCAAGGTCAGTCGCCAAATCAGCGATTCAAGCCGCGCAATTAAAACCAAACAACAAGACCTGAAACGGTTAAACGCGGACAAGAAGAAGATCAATCAGACTATTGCTGAACAAGATAAGCTCTTGTCGGGCCAGATCCATGCTGCCTACACCCTGGGCCAGCAGGAACAGATGAAATTACTGTTTTCCCAGGAGAATGCCGCGTCGCTGCAACGCAACCTGGTCTACTACCGCTATTTCTCTGAGCATCGGCTGCAACTTATCGATCAGGCTCAGCAGAACTTCGCACGCCTGCTGGAGAATGAAAAACAAATAAAAAATACCAAACAGGAGCTGGAGCAGGCGCTGGCGCGTCAGAAAAAACAAAAAACGTCCCTGTCAAAGGATCGCGGTCAGCGTAAAACTGTCATCGCCGGTCTCGATAAGGATTTGAAAAAACAGGGTAAACACCTGACGCGACTGGAAGATGATGCACGTGAGCTGATCCAGCTGATCGACTCACTATCTGAAATACTCGACGACATCCCGGCGGCTGAACCGCACAAAAAGTTTGCAGATCTCAAGGGGCAGTTGGCGTGGCCGGTCAAAGGCAAGGTCAACCAGGTGTTCGGCCTCATCAAACCACCCTCCAGACTGCGTTGGCAGGGGATTACGATCAATGCGCGCCTGGGCAACAATGTACGTGCTGTATCCCATGGCCGCATCGCCTTTTCGGACTGGCTGCGTGGGATGGGCAACCTGATTATCATCGATCATGGAGATGGTTACCTGTCATTGTATGGGCACAATCAGTCACTGTACAAAGCCGCCGGAGAATGGGTCGAAGCCGGCGATATCATCGCCAGCATCGGCGATAGCGGTGGCCAGAAGAAGCCGGCGCTATACTTTGAAATACGCCGTAAAGGCAAACCACTGAATCCTGCACAATGGTGTAAAACCAGTAACTGGTTCGCCACCTCCTGAACCATCAATCATTAGGTTTCTGGTTTAATTTGTGATAATTTCATTGAATTGCCAAAATCCAGGGGATTATTCCCTGAATTATTCGAGTAGATCTCAACTTTCAGTTAACTATTTGGTCTACAATTAGGCAATACTCAACGGAGAATTCCATGTTGCAGAAATTACGAACATCCACATTTTTTGTTGCCGGACTGATCATCGGTCTATCCATGGCCGTAGGCCACAGCGTATATGCCCTCAAAGACAGCCAGCAAACCATCCCGTTTGAAGATCTACAGGCATTTACCGATGTCTATTCGAGAATCAAACAGGATTACGTGGAATCTGTGGATGACAAGAAGTTACTCGAAGATGCCATTCGTGGCATGTTATCCGGTCTGGACCCCCACTCCTCCTATCTGGATTCAGATGAATTCAACGAATTACGGGTCGGTACCACCGGTCAATTTGGCGGACTGGGTATTGAGGTCGGTATGGAGAATGGCTTCGTCAAGGTCATTTCACCGATCGATGACACCCCGGCTTCAAGAGCGGGCATTCAGGCAGGCGACCTGATCATCCGTCTCGATGACAAGTCGGTGAAGGGAATGACCCTGAGTGATGCGGTGAAAGTCATGCGCGGCAAGCCGGATACCGATATTACCCTGACCATCGTCCGCGAAGGCGAGCCCAAGCCTCTGAAGGTCACCATCACACGGGAAATCATCCGCGTCAAGAGCGTTAAAAAGCGGATGCTGGAACCAGGTTATGGCTATGTACGCATCACCAATTTTCAGTCACGCACCGCCACCGATTTGCTCAAATCTGTATCCGACCTGCAGGAAGAAGAGAAGCTCAAGGGCATGGTGCTGGATCTGCGCAACAATCCGGGCGGCGTTCTCAATGGTGCGGTGGGTGTGTCTGATGCATTTCTCGATGCCGGCTTGATCGTCTACACCGAAGGCCGCATCGATGACTCGAGCATGAAATATACCGCAACCCCTGGTGATATCCTGAACGGTGCTCCACTGGTGATTCTGGTCAATGGCGGCTCCGCCTCGGCCTCCGAAATCGTGGCCGGAGCCATGCAGGATCACGAACGTGCAATCATCATGGGTTTCAAGACCTTCGGCAAGGGTTCG